>JANMNT010000168.1:0-15224 GCA_031368465.1 Burkholderiales bacterium | reverse complement strand
CGGAGCGCAGAGCAGGGGCCCCGCAAGGCGGGGATGCGACCGCGTAGGCGGCTTGATTGCGCCAGCGGAGGTGTCGCTTGACGTCATCATGGATGCTACTTGCTGGCGCTCTATTCGCCACCATGGGCGCGTTTGCGAAATTATTGAGCAATCAATTCAGCGGCGCAGAACTGTCGATGTACCGCTCATTGATTGCGCTGACGGCGGTCGGTGCGGTGGTGATGTTGCGGCGTCAATCGCTCGCAACGCCATTCTGGAAAGGGCACTTTTGGCGCGGATTCACCGGCACCATTTCGCTGGTCGGTTATTTCTACACGATGACGCAATTGCCGTTGGCCACCGCGATCATGCTCAATTACACTTCCCCGCTTTGGCTCACCGTATTGTCAAAGCTGCTGCTGCGCGAGCGATTCCAGCCGGTATTGGTGGCGGCGATTTTGCTCGGCTTGGTGGGGGTTGCGTTGTTATTACGGCCGACTTTTTCAGACGACAATTTAACCGCCGGCTTGATTGGTCTGGCGTCTGGCTTTTTTGCCGCATGCGCGTATGTGAATGTAAAAAAGCTCGGTGAAGCGGGCGAGCCGGAATGGCGCGTGGTGTTTTACTTTGGCGTCATCGGCTTGATTGGCTCGGCAATCGTACAAATGGTCTGGCAGGGCGGCTTTCATCCGCTAACCATCGGCAGCCTGTGGCCGTTGCTTGCGATGGGGCTTGCCGCAACGGTTGCCCAACTGGCCATGACACGCGCGTATCACAGCGGCAATACGTTGGTGGTCGGCGCATTTGCGTATTCAACGGTCATTTTTGCGGCGCTGTTTGGCTGGGTGTTTTTTGACGAAAAAATTCCGCCCATTGCGTGGGTTGGCATGGCAATCATCGTGGCAAGTGGCATGATGGCGAAACTGGCGAGCGAAAAAAAGGACAACAAACGTCCAACCCTGCCGGCGGAAGAAGATTAGTTTCATCGTTTGCCCTCTCATTGGAGTCCATCCAGCATGCTCATCGATACCGAAACCCTTGCACAACACCTCACCGACCCCACATGGGTTGTGTTTGATTGCCGCCACGATCTGATGGACCTCGCCAAAGGCGAACGACTATATCGCGAAGGCCATATCCCCGGTGCGTACTTTGCCAGCGTCGATGTCGATATGTCGGGCGAAAAAAACGGCACAAACGGCCGCCACCCGCTGCCCTCACCCGCCTCGTTCATTGCATTTCTTGCGCGCCACGGTGTGGGCAATCAGTCGACAGTGGTTTGTTACGATGATGTCGGCGGCCAGTTTGCCGCGCGACTCTGGTGGATGTGCCGGTGGATTGGATTGACGCAGGTCGGGCTGCTCGATGGCGGCATTACAAAGTGGGTGCATGACGGCCGTACGACCGACCGTACCGTACCCCTGCCAAGGGTCTCGCCGCTCGCCGGTCATGCAAATCCAACAATGGTCATTTCTGCTGCCGAGTTATTGCCCCGCTTGCCGCAACAAACCAATGAGGGGGCGTCCGGCTATGTTTTGATCGATGCGCGCCCTGCAGAGCGCTACCGCGGCGAGGTCGAGCCGATTGATCCGGTTGCCGGCCACATTCCCGGTGCGGTGAATCGCTTCTACAAAGAAAATCTCAACGCGGATTTGACCTTTAAGTCGAAAGATGTGTTGCGTTCAGCATTTGATGCAATGCTTGGTCGTGAGACGCCGGCGAATGTTGTCCACCAATGTGGCTCGGGTGTCACCGCGTGCGCCAATATTTTTGCGATGGAATACGCCGGCTTGAACGGCTCCAGCTTGTACCCAGGCTCCTGGTCGGAGTGGATAAGCGATCCGTCGCGACCAATCAAGGTTGGCGCGGACCGTTAATGTTGTGGCGGGGGTTATGCAGCATCGCCACTGCGTGGGTGGCCGTTTCCACATCGGCATCGGCGCAATTTGTTTCGCCGCCCGCAAATTTGGTGACAACCGGTATTCCGCCGATTGGCGTTGAGTTGGTCAATAAGATCGCGCCCTATACGACGTTCAGGCCGTCGAGCATCGTTGCATGGCATCCCAACTCGTCGGCTATGTTGCTCCGAACACAAAACGGTGAATCGCAGCAATTGCACCTGTTGACCGCACCTGGCGACAAGCCGGTGCCGATTACCGGTCTTTTGAATGACGTCGATGGCGCCTGGTTCGACCCGAACAATGGGGAGACTATTTTGTATCGGCAGGACCAGGACGGCGACCAACGGTTTCGTCTGTTCAGATTTAATCTGGCAACCAAACAAATCATGCCCATCTCGTCCGATCTTGCGGTGGCAGGTGTACCGGCCTGGAATCACAAAGGTGATCGCATCGTATTCACCAGCGCGAATCACGCAAGCGTCAGCGCCGCCATCAAGCGTGCAGAAACGACTGATATTTTTGTTGCCGACCTGTTCAAACCTGAGCGCGCCAGACGGGTTGCCACACTAGTCGGCGTGCAATGGTCGGATGTGCGCTTTTCGCCGGACGGGACTTCGTTGGCGCTGATCGAAACGGTTTCGGCGGACGCTTCAAGTATCTGGACAATCGATATTGCGTCTGGCAAGAAAAGACGGATAACAACCGCGCGCAATGATCGGCCGGCGGTCTTCGCCGGCGTTCGTTTCAGCGCCAATGGCAAAAGTCTCTATGCAACTTCCCGACGACGGGGGGAGGTACGCCGACTCGTGGAAATTGATCTTGCGAGCGGCAGGCAGACGGTGCTTACCAGTCATCTGAATGCCGATGTTGACGAATTTTCAATTTCGGTTGCGGCGCGACGTATTGCACTCATCACCAATGAGGATGGTGTCTCGGTGCTGCGCTTTCTCGATTTGGAAAACAAAAAAGAGTTGCCACGTCCGGCGTTGTTGGCCGGTGAGATATCCGGCCTGCAATGGAAAAATACGGCTGCAGATGATGTCGGTAGAAACGCCGGAACCGTGCTTGGGTTTCAGCTTGCATCGACAAAGTCGCCGCGCGACATTTTTTCGTACGATGTCAAAACCACCAAACTGACACGTTGGACGAATGGTGCCGCAGTCGGCCTCAACCCTTTTGACTTCGTTGAACCCAAACGGGTGATGGCGAAAGGCGCTGACGGACTGATGACATCAGGCTTGCTCTATTTGCCCGACGCCAAAAAATTCCCGGGCAGACGGCCGGTCATCGTCAAAATGTCTGACGCGACGACGAGTCAGGCGCGCCATGGGTTTGTCGGCCGGGAAAACTATTTGATCAACGAGATGGGCATTGCCATTTTTGTCAGTGACGGCGCCCGCCTGGACCGTGTGCTTGACTGGATTACCACCCAGACCGACTTGAATGTTGGCAAGATTGTGATGATGGACGAGGCGGGTGGGTGTATGGTGGTCAATCATTCCGACAGCATCCCGACAAATGACACAACACCACCGGTAACAAAACCGCGCCTGAGTGTGACTGGCAACAACGGCCGACAAACGCCCAGTGGAATATTGTCCGGGACCGCAGATCAACTGACGAGACAAGGCAAACACGATTGGTCGTTGGTGGCGCCTGACGAAGGACGGGTATTCAAAAAGAAATCGAACCGGGATTTTTTGTTTTATGTGCAGATTCAATTTCTGGCGCAAATGCTGTTGCAAAGGTAGCGACTCAATGGACAAACAAAAAAGGCGTCCTGCGGGACGCCTTTTTTGATGTGAGCGGGAGATTGTCTACTTGAGATGCTCTGCAAAAAATTTCTCTGCTCGGCTAAAGAACTCAACCACGTTTTCTTGTTTGTTGAAGCCGTGCGCTTCCCCTTTCATGATGACCAACTCATTCTTTACGCCAGCCTGGTCCATGGCGGCGCGCATGGCTGTTCCGTGTTTTATCGGCACACGAACGTCGAGTTCGCCCATCACCAGCAAGACTGGCGCCTTAATCTTGGCAGCGTTATTGACGGGAGAATATTTCTCGAGCATGGCGAGTTCAGTCTTGCGATTGCCGATGGTGCGATTGTAGAAATGATCCATGTTGTAGCGTGAGTTGTTACTGTCACTGGTCATCTCAGTCTGCAGCTGCACCAGATCAGAAACCGCAATCCAAGGCAATCCGCATCGGAACATGTCAGGTTCCTTGACCAAGCCTTGCAGCGTCGCATAGCCACCATAACTGCCTCCATACAAGCAAACGCGATTCTTGTCGACAATCCCCGCTTTGATCAGATTCAACACGCCGTCGGTGATGTCGTCCTGCATGGATTGGCCCCATTGCTTGTAGCCGGCGCTCAAATGTTTACGCCCAAACCCGGTGGATGCGCGTGGTTCAGGCTCCAACACCACGTATCCGCGGTTTGCAAAAAATGGTGCTTCTGAATATCGCCCCCAAGGGTTGCCGCCATACGTTCTGGCATTTGGTCCGCCGTGAATATTGACAATCAATGGCAGGTTTTTACCATTGGTTCCCTTAGGGATTGTCACCCACGCCGGGATCTTCAGCCCGTCACGCGCCGCATAAGGCATATAGGTCCGCGGCGAGATGTGATCAGGGTTGATCCAAGGGCGGCGTTTTGGTAATTCTTCAAGTCCGCCGCGGACGGAGTCATAAAGGTAATAACCACCAGGATTGGTTGGTGACAACGAGCTCACCAGAATTCGCGTGTTGTCGCTGTCGGTGTTAAAGCTGAGCGTGTTTTGTGTGTCCTTTAATGCCCCGTCTATCGATTTTTGCAAAGCCGCCAATTTGGGATCCAGCCAATTGACTGTGAATTGTTCGGCGTTAACTGCAATGCCCATGAGTTTTTTCTCGGCACGACTCCAGATCAACCCCCCGGTGATATCAATCAGCGGGTGCTCAAAAATCAATTCGCCAAGCGACCGTGTTGCCAAATCGTAGCGGAACAACGCGTATTTGTCGCGCCCTTTATTGGAGCTGACAATCAAACTTTTCCCATCCGGCATAAACGACACGACATCCATCGAATCTTGCGCGTCATCCGCAGGATTCTTCCATAGTACTTCCCACTTGGCATTCGTATTCGGCCGGTACCATACCAGCGTCTCGGTTGAATCAGGATCAGGACTGCTGGCAATCAATGGTTGATCATTCCAGTCGAGCACCCAGCTTTGGGTCTCACCAGGGTTATCAAAACTAAGCAGCTCAGACCGGCCGTTTTGGGTGTTAAGGCGATATACGTCCGCAATCACCCGATTGCGCATGCTCATCGTTACCAACATTTCACCCTTGGTGTCATTGGCGATGGTCCGCAGTGGCGTCAGTCCGCGTAAATCAGTCAGGTTGCGGATACCCGAGCCGTCGACATTAACTGCATAGGTGCCACGATAACGTGCCTCACCCAATGCATCTCGACCGTCTGCCACGCGCAGAAAAATGCGGTCATTGTTGATCCAGTTGAAGTTGATAACGTCGTTATCGGTGAAATTGGTAATGGTGGTGCGGGTACGCCTTACCAAATCAATGACCACAAGATTATCGCGATCTCTCAATGGTACTAACGCTGCAAGCCGATCGCCCTTCGGTGAGATCGACATCGCGGAAAACTCCGCGCGACGCATAAACGTCTCAACCGGTATGACAGACGTCCTGGCCGCAGACGCTTCAGCAGCTACCTGCTCCGATTTTGCTTGCGCCAGCAATTGCGCAGGCATGCAAATGGAAACGGCCAATCCTGCAGCCAAATATAAAGTTAGGCGAAGCGCCATAAAAATCCCTTAATGTTTATGAGGGCATCGCCCACCGTTGCATCGCGATGACAGGGATGGAAGTCTATGAGGCTTTGTGACGATTCGCAACTATTTTTCTGTGGCGAAATTGGCCCAATATCGGACCGATGCGCGTCGACCAAAAAAACGAAGCGCGGCAATTGGCGGAGCAAGCTATCGAACACGTGTTCACCACCAATACAACGATGACAAGTGTCTTTTGTAATTCAGCTGCGCGTTGATGCCAAGCAGCAATATGTCGAGAACTCGTTTAAGCAAAATCAAAACTCGTTTATAGACGGCCATTTCGGGGCAAAAAAGCCTGTAATTGCCCGTCAATGCTGGACTTTATATTTGCGCCGGACGGAAATCAAAATCCGCCAGACCAGTCGATCAGACAAAACAACGCGCGCCATACTTTGTTCAAAAAGAACGGGGTTTTGTCGCAAATTTGACCGGTCTTGTCACATTTTGCATGATGCCCGGGACGACGCAGGTAATAATGTCCCATCGACCTCAAACGTTTTGGAGTGAATGGATGAAAACAACATCAATTACGTTGGCCGCTCTCGCGATGGCCTTGAACTTTTCTGTGCCGGCCTTTGCGCAGGCATCTTCAACCGCGAAAGCCGCCGCGCCTGCGGCGGCCGGTAAATCACAATACAAAACCGAGGATTTTTTTCGGCACCCTGAATTTCGCGGTGTACGGCTGTCACCTGACGGGCTGTCACTCGCCGCGACCGCGCCGATACGTGGTCGTATGGCGCTGGTGGCAATGGACCTGAAAACACGCAAGGCAATCATCTTGACCAGTTTTCCTGATAACGACGTGGTGGAGTTTGATTGGGTAAACAATTCACGGCTGGTGTTTTCGCTCGGCAATATCAATGAACCATCCGGCTCGGAGCGCCGCCAGGGTGGCGGGTTGTTTGCCATTGATAAAGACGGAAGGGACAGCCGGATTCTGGCGCCGACTGTGAAACAGGCCATGGGCAGCGGCAATTTTGTTTATCGCACCATGGGGTATGTCGGCCGTACCCCGGAAATTTCCGATGAAATTTTTGCGGCGGCCAACGAGCGGCGTGCTGACGCCGCCGACGTCTATCGCGTGAATACCCGCAACGGTCGCAAGACGCTGCTGAGTTTTCGCAATCCGGGTGACGTCAATTCATGGGTCGCCGACATGAAGGGCAATATTCGCGCCGCCATTTCGAGTGACGAGCAAAACAAAACAACCACCTGGTGGCGCCCTGATGGCGAGGCCGACTGGCAAAAGCTCGGTGAGTATGGTCTGTTTGAGAAAAACACGCTGCCACTCGGGTTTGGCTACGATGACACGTTGTATGTCATCTCAAACGAAGGGCGCGATAAATATGCCATTTACACCTACGATGTGGCAAAAAAGGCGGTCAAGGATCTGGTGTTTGAGCACCCCGATGTGGATGTTGGTGTAAACGATGTCGCTGTGGCACCTGATGTCAACCGGCTGATTTTTGACCATAAAACCAAGACGCTTGCCGGTATTCGTTTTGAGGCCGACAAGCCGGGTGTGAAGTGGTTGGATGCCAATTGGCAGACGCAACAACGATCCATCGACACCGCCTTACCCGACCGTACCAACATTCTGTATCCGCCGCGATATTCGAATCGTGTGGTGGTGTACTCGTATTCGGATCGTGACGCGGGTTCATGGCTGTTGCTCGACCGTACCGAAAAGACCATTGAAAGTCTGGTGTCCAGCCGCGAATGGCTCAAGCCGGCAGACATGGTTGATATGAAGCCGCTGCGTTATACCGCGCGCGATGGAATGGTGATTCCTTCGTATCTGTTTGTGCCAAAAAACAGCGACGGCAAAAAATTGCCGTTGCTGGTGAATATCCACGGCGGGCCGATGGTACGCGCCGACAAATGGCAGCTCGATATGTGGGGCCCGATGGAGTCGCAGTTTTTTGCGCACAATGGTTATGCGGTGTTGCTGCCTAACTTTCGCGGCACGCCGGGATTCGGTCACAAACACATGATCTCGAGCCTGCGCAACTGGGCGACCACGATGCAGGATGATATCGAGGATGGGGTTGATTACCTGGTCAAACAAGGCATCGTTGACCCTGCGCGGGTTTGTATCTATGGTGCAAGCTACGGCGGCTATGCAACACTGATGGGCCTGGCCAAGACGCCTGACAAATACAAATGTGGCATCGCCGCGCTGGTGGTGAGCGACTTGAGTCTTCAGCTGACATCCAACAAAACCGACTTTGGCAGCAACAAGGCCGCACTCCATTTTTGGTATCGGATGGTTGGCAACCCGTCAACCGACGCCGAATTTATGCGCGCGTCGTCACCGGTCAGTCAGGCCGCCAAAATGAAGGCGCCACTGTTGATTATTTCCGGCAAGGCCGACACCCGCACGCCGATTGAACAAGCCGAAGCCATGCGTGACGCGCTGCGCAAGGTCGGCAAGGAGCCGGAGTGGCTGGCCAAAGACGAAGAGGGACATGGCTTTGCCAAGGTGGAGAATCGCATCGACACCTACAACACGATGCTGCAATTTCTCAATAAACACATCGGCGCGCCCAAGTAGGCGGGCGCGGCAAACTAAGCCGGCGTATCGGTTGTCGGCGCCGGCTTTTTTGCGCCCAGTTTTGATTCCGTACCGCTCATGAGCTTGGTGATGTTTTCACGATGGCGCCAGATCAACAAGGCGCACATGACAATCACCGGCGGCAGATAGGGTGTAAAGCCAAACATCAAAAAAGTGTAGAACGGCGCAAACACCGACGCGACAATTGCGGCGAGCGACGAGTAACGGAAGAACACCACCATGATCAGCCAGGTGGCGAGTGTCGCGGCGCCCAACCACCAGTGGATCGCAAACAAAATGCCGGCAGCGGTCGCCACACCCTTGCCGCCTTGAAAGCGAAAAAATACCGGGAACAGGTGACCGATAAAAACCGCGAAGGCGACGCCGGCCAGTGCCGTTGGTGTGTGGCCGTAATCCGCCGCGAAATGCTGCGCCAGCCACAGCGCAAACCAGCCTTTGCCGGCATCACCGACCAGCGTCAAGACCGCGGCCAATTTTTTGCCGGTGCGCAAAACGTTGGTCGCGCCGGGGTTCCCCGAGCCGTAGGTATGCGGATCAGGCAGGCCCATAAGCTTGCTGACAATCACGGCAAACGAGAGTGAGCCGATGAGGTAGGCGATGAGGATGGCGAGGGTGGTTGTCATTGAGGGGGTAGTTTACAATACCAACACTTCAGCGTTACTTCCGGTCACGTCAACATCCCATCTATGGATATCATTTTTATTCGCGAATTTCGTGCCGATGCATGGATCGGTGTCTATGAGTGGGAGCAGCAACGCCCGCAGACGCTCGAACTCGACATCGATATCGGGCTGGACACACACCGTGCCGGTGAGAGTGACTCGATCCGCGACACGATCGACTATGGCAAGGTTGTCGAACGGCTCAAGTCAGATCTGGCCGGCGCAAAATTCAAGTTGCTTGAGGCGCTGGCCGAACACGTCACCCAAGTGTTGTTCCATGACTTCAACGCCCAATGGGTAAAAATCAGTGTTGCCAAAATCGGCCACATGCGCGGTGTCAAACGCGTCGGCGTGACCATTGCGCGTTCACGGCATGACCCAACCGTGGCGGCGAAACATGCGCCGCCGGGAACGACTGACTAGGCGAACGACCGGTGTTTTAAACGGGTTCGATCAAACACGCATCGACCAGCACCGGCGCAACCACCCGCACAATTTCCTGCGGTGGCATACCCACCAAAAAGCCGCGCTTGCCGCCGTTGATGTAAATGCGCGCAAGTTCAAGCACGCTTTTCTGCAGGTAGACCGGCATGGGTTTGCGCAATCCGAACGGCGAGCAGCCGCCGACCATATAGCCGGAGTGCCGAAATGCGTCTTCCGGTTTGCACGGCGCCACCCGCTTTACACCGATCTGTCGCGCGAGTTCTTTGGTTGAAACCTTGCGATCGCCGTGCATCAACACGCATAACGGCTGGCGTTTGTCGTCTTCAAAAATGAGTGTCTTGACCACATGATGCTCATCGACGCCCAACGAACTCGACGAGACCCCGGTACCGCCATGTTCAACATATTCATAGGTATGTTCGGTGTATTCGACGGCATGCGCCTTGAGCATGACGGTGGCGGGGGTTTCCGAATGTTTGCTCATGAATCCGGATCAGCCGCGCGGATGGTGTTGCGCATGAATCAATTTCAGCCGTTCACGCGCCACGTGGGTGTAAATCTGGGTGGTGGTGATGTCTGCGTGTCCGAGCAACAATTGCACCACCCGTAAATCCGCGCCATGGTTGATCAAGTGTGTGGCGAATGCGTGGCGCAGTACGTGAGGCGAAATGGCGGCTTGAATGCCGGCGCGGACGGCGTATCGTTTGATGAGATTCCAGAACATCTGCCGTGACATGGTCTTGCCACGGGCCGTGACAAACAGGCCGTCTGACTTCTTGCCATCAAGAATGGTGTTGCGTGCGTCGCGCATGTAGCGGTCAAGCCAATCGGCGGCAACCTGCCCGATCGGCACCAGCCGCTCCTTGCTGCCCTTGCCCATGATGCGCACCACCTGTTGGTTCAGGCTGAGCTGCGACACCGGTAGCGCGATTAACTCCGTCACACGCAGTCCGGCGGCATAAAGTGTTTCGAGCATGGCGCGGTCGCGTAGTCCAAGCGGTGTATCGACATTCGGCGCTGCCAGTAGCGCCTCAACGTCAGCTTCGGACAATGACTTCGGCAGGCTGCGTGGCAGCTTTGGCGCGTCGAGTTGTGCACTCGGATCAATTTCGGCAAGTTTTTCGCGCAACGCGTATTGGTAAAAACGTTTCAAGGTTGAGGTCAGGCGCGCCGTGGTGCGCGGGCTGGCGAGGTCAACGCTGATACGATCGGCAAAATAGGATTGCAAATCCGTTATGTCGAGTTTGAGCAGAGACGCACGTTTGTGATTGACCAGCCAGGTATCCAATTGCACCAAATCGCGCCGATAACTTTCGATGGTATTTTTCGCCAACCCGTCGGACAAAAACAGGCTGTCGGTGAATTGATCGATGATCGGATCGTATTGTTTATCGATATTCATAGCAGCGAGCCGGACGCGGCAAGTGCGCCTTCGTGGGTCAACAACCAGCGTTTGATGGCAAGCGGGTTTGTTTTGGCATCGCGCGTACCCATAAAGCCGCCCAGCCCGTTGGCGGCAACAATGCGGTGACACGGAACCACAATCGGTACGGGATTTTTGCCGCAGGCACCGCCGACGGCACGCGCGTTCGAGCCGATGGTTGTGGCGACATCGCCGTAAGTCCGGGTGGTGCCTGGCGCGATGTCGCACATGGCCTGCCAGACGTCGAGCTGATGTTTACTGCCGCTTAGGCGCACCGGCAGGTCAAAGCGAAATTTTGGGTTGTTGAAATACGACATCAGTTGTACACACGCCAGATGCGCCAGCGAATTTTTTAGCGGCGGCTTGGCGGCAATGCCGGCGGGCAACAAATGGATGGCTGTCACATGGCGGTCGTCGCTGACAATGCCGACACAGCCGAATGGCGCAACCAGGATCGCATTGTATTTAGTGTGAGGGTGGGCGGTGGGTGTCACGTGTTGTCAGGCCGGGTCAGTCAGTTACAAAAACCACTTCATGCCGACGATGATCATGCCGGCCAGAAACACCGTTTCGCCGACAATCAACACCACCGGCCGCCAGCCCAACAACACCAGCTCCTTGAGTTGGGTTTTCATGCCGATGGCGGCAATCGCGGTGACCAGCAAAAAGCGCGATGTCCCGTTGGCAAACGACAAAAACTCTTTAGGCAGCGCCACCAGACTATTCAGCGCGACCAACAACCCGAATGCCACGGCAAACCACGGCAACAGCGGCGGCTTTTTGGGATGGGTGCCGTCGGCATTGGCGACATGCTGATTGCGAAACACAATCGACAGCACCAAGATCACCGGCAGCAGCATCGCCACACGCAGCAGTTTGACAATCGTCGCCGTATCACCCGCCTCCGGCGACACCGAATAGCCGGCACCGATCACCTGCGCAACGTCATGGATGGTGGCACCCAAAAAAATGCCCGCCTGACGATCGGTAAACCCTATGGCGTGTGAGACCAATGGATAGATGACCATGGCAATGGTCGACAGCGCGGTAACACCGATGACGGTGAACGTTGCATCGCGGTTGGTGTTGGCGTGTCTGGGCAGGATTGCCGAGACCGCGAGCGCGGCCGATGCGCCACAAATGGCAACCGCCCCGCCGGTGAGCACACCGAAGTTATTTTCGGCGCGCACAAAGCGGCTCATGATTGCGCCGAACACGATGGTGGCGATCACGGCGGTTACCACCAGCAGTGTCACGTTGATGCCCAGTCCGGCGATCTCGCCAAAGGTGATGCGCAGGCCAAGCAGCGCGACACCGATCCGCAGCAGCGGTGACGCGGACCAAATCACGCCGGGCACGGTGCGTCCCTCCTGCCCCAGAAAATTCAGCGCCATGCCAAGCAGCAACGCAAACAACATCGCCGAGGCCCGATAGTGCTCGGCCAGAAACATCGCGGCAATGGCGATCACGACTGCTGCCGTCAGGCCGGGGATGACGGTTTTCCAGAATGGGGTGGTGGCGCTCAATGGGAAAAGGATTTTTCCGCCGAAGGGCGGGTGTTGAAATTAAAACACAAGCAGGCGCGGGCGTTTACAGGCAAAAGTGGCTGGAAACAGCCGTGTTTACTTGACTCTGATATTTGAAGTGGGTTCGCCATATGCCGTTCATTATCGCGGATTTGTAACGCCGGCCCGCATGGCGCTACCTTAAGCGGAACGCCACTGCTTGAGAAACAAAATTGGTGAGCTGAACGGCAATATGAAAAGTGTCTCCCCGGCGGAGGCCGGGGTCCAATTTCAGCGAGCGGGCTGCAAACGGCAACTTGGATCCCGGCCCGGCGCAACCCCTGTGGTTGTCCGCCGGGATGACATGCCTAAAGTCGTGGCATGAAGTGCCGGCCCCTATAATTCAGCATGTCTTTCGCCATCCTGCTCATCCCCGATTTTGCGCTGATTTTGTTTGGATTCGTCTTGAATCGCATCACCAGCTGGGGACGCGATTTCTGGAGCGGGCTGGAAAAACTGATTTATTTTGTCCTGTTTCCGGCGCTGCTGTTTAACTCGATTGCCAAACAGAAGCTTGATTTTGTGTTGGCGGCACCCGCGTTAAAGACCGCCTTGCTGACTGTCGCCATCGGTATCGTGGTGGCGTACGCCGCCAAGTGGGTTGTAAAGGCCGACGAAAAATCCTACACGTCGAGTTTTCAAACCGCGTTTCGATTCAATTCATACATCGGTCTGGCCATTGCGGGACGATTGCATGGCGAAGCCGGTATTGCCGCCTTTGGCATTGTGATTGGTGTGGTGGTGCCGCTGTGCAATATTGCCTCAGTCTGGATGCTGGCCAAGGGTTCGGAGGTGTCGGTCTGGAAGGAATTGATTCAGAACCCGTTGATCCTGGCGACGGTGGGTGGCGTGTTGTATTCGCTCTCCGGGTTGCCGCTGCCGGAAGTCATGCAAATGCTGATCTCGCGCATGGGTGCGGCGTCGCTGGCCTGCGGGCTGTTGGCGGTGGGAGCGGCGCTGACCATGGCCAACGTCGGACGCAACGCGCCCTTGATTACCTACAACATGGCGGTCAAATTGATTGTCATGCCGGTCACCGCCATTGCGCTGGCAAAATGGTTTGGCGTCAGCGGCGTGTATTTTGATATGGTGGTGCTGTTTGGCGCGCTACCCACCGCCACGTCGGCTTACATCCTTGCCGTTCGCATGGGCGGCAACGGCCCGGTGGTGGCGCAATCGATTACCGTCAGCACGCTGTTTGGCATGTTGTCGATTCCGATTTGGCTGGGTGTGGCGCGGGCGATTTAGACCGGCTGTGTTGATCGTTTGATTGACCCAGCGGGCACAAAAAAAACCGCGACACAGGGCCGCGGTTTTTTGCCACACATACCGGGAAAAAGACTTACGCTTCGCCCTTGGTCTGTGAGGACACGTAGTCGAGCTTTTCCTTGATACGCGCCGATTTGCCCGAACGATCGCGCAAATAATAAAGCTTGGCACGACGCACGTCGCCACGACGCTTGACTTCGATCGACGCGATGGTCGGTGCATAGCTTTGAAACGTACGCTCGACGCCTTCGCCGGATGAAATCTTGCGGACAATAAACGATGAATTCAGGCCGCGATTGCGCTTGGCAATCACCACGCCTTCGTAAGCCTGAACGCGTTTGCGCTCGCCTTCGATCACGTTCACGTTGACGATCACCGTATCGCCGGGGGCGAAGTCAGGGATCTTGCGGCCCAAGCGGGCAATTTCTTCTTCTTCCAAAATTTGAATCAGGTTCATGTTGTTTCCTTTTTGTTAATCAATGGTGATGGCCGTTTTGCCCATCCACCTAATCACACAGCGCAACGCGGGCCGATATTTGCACCCTTGAAACCTGCTGCACGTTGATGTGTGCCTGCTGTCCTGCTTTTTTCAACAACTTGCTACTGCTTCTTGATTTCGTCAAGCCATCGCAATTCTTCTTTGGTCAACGTCACCTTGTCCAATAATTCAGGCCGACGCAACCATGTCCGTTCTATCGCCATGCGTCGCCGCCATTTGGCGATTTCAGCATGGTTGCCACCCAACAACACCGGCGGCACCGGGTGCGCTCGTTCACCGCCACCCGCGTCAATCCATTCCTCGGGCCGTGTGTAGTGCGGGTGATCAAGCAAGCCATCGCGCGCCGGTGAATATGAATCCTCCACCGCAGATGCACCGTCATTCAACACGCCGGGCAACAACCGCACCATCGCATCAATCACCACCATCGCCGCCAACTCACCACCCGACAATACGTAGTCGCCAATTGAGAGCTCTTCATCGACATGCGTTTGAATCAAACGCTCATCAATCCCCTCATACCGGCCACACAAAAAAACCAATCCTGCTTCCGCCGAAAGCCGTCGCACATCAACGTCTTTCATCGGTCTGGCCTGCGGTGACATACAAATCACCCGTGGCCGAACCCCAAACTGTTGCTGCCGCGCCTTTGCCGCCGCAATGGCTGAATGCAAAGGTGCCGCCTTCATCACCATTCCCGGCCCGCCACCAAACGGGCGGTCGTCGATGGTCTTGTGATTGTCATCAACAAAATCACGCGGGTTCCAACATGTTAGTTCCCACACCGCTTTGTCCAACGCCCGCCGCGTCACGCCGCTATCGGCAATGGCATCAAACATTTCCGGAAACAAGGTGACTACGTCGTAGCGCTTCATCACCAACTTTCCGGATCAGGCGTTTTTTTGCAGATCTTCACCGGCCACATTGCCCGGATGTTTTTCCGACTTGTCCCAATCTTTTTCCCACCGAACCGTGATAATTTTTTTATCACGATCCACATTCAGCAAATACTCGTCGACAAACGGGATCAATATTTCTGCCGCGCCTGACCTCACCACCAACACGTCATTTGCG
>JANMNT010000164.1:0-11372 GCA_031368465.1 Burkholderiales bacterium | reverse complement strand
GGTGATGCCGTCGTGAATTTCCCCCGATAGGGTGACTTCGTAATCAAGCAGTGATTTGACCGATGAGACCGGCGCGGTCTTTTCGATGAAATACGGGAAGGTCACCTCGATATGACCGTCGACGACCGCCAGCTTGTTTGTCATGCGCTTCAGCAATGCGGCGATTTCGACGGTGTCCAGGGCGATCCGGCTGGCGCGCTCGGCCTCCAGCAACTCAATAAAGCGCGACATGTGTGTGCCTTTGACATCTTCACGCAACTTGACCGTCATCGAAAACGTGCCGATCGTGTGCTGCTCGGTTCCATCTGCCGATTTCACAATCAGTGGATGCCGGATGCCGCGAATCCCGACGCGGTCGATGGCGATATGGCGTTCGTCGGCACGGCCCTGCACGTCGGCAATGTCGGCAGACGCGTTCGTCGTGGCTTGATCGGGCAAAAGGTTGGGGTCGCGTTGATTCATGATGATCCGGAAGAGTAGGCATGATTTTACCCTGTTCGCACCCACCCATCGTTCGCCGTACCGGCGAAGCGATGTGCAAACAGCTGTCCGGCCCATCAAATTCGCCCAAATTTGCGTTCTTTCAGATGGATTGCATAGCCCTAAAACAAAAAGGGCATCCTTTCGGATGCCCTTTTTTTAGTGCCCGACGACAATGTCGTCGGGTGTTCAGTTACTTGTTATACGCAGTCTCACCGTGTGAAGTGATATCCAGACCTTCGCGCTCGTCATCTTCAGACACACGCAGACCAACAATCATCTTCACGATGAACAGTGACACGGCCGTGGCAACTGCAGACCACACTACCGCCACACCGACTGCCTTGGCTTGAATCACGAGCTGCTCGCCAATTGACGTGAAGCCGGTCGTTGCTTTGACCCAGTCAGTGACAAAGCCGGGGCCGCCCAGATCCGGCGATACAAACACGCCGGTCAGGAGTGCGCCCAGAATACCGCCGACGGCGTGGACGCCAAACACGTCCAGCGAGTCATCTGCTTTCAGCATGCGCTTCAAGCCGGTGACGCCCCACAAACAGACAAACCCGGCAATGGTCCCGATGGCAAAGGCACCCGGAATACCGACGTTGCCTGCTGCGGGTGTAATGGCAACCAGACCCGCGACCGCACCTGACGCGGCGCCGAGCATGGAAGGCTTACCCTTGAGCAGCCATTCGGCAAACGTCCAGGCCAATACTGCGCAAGCCGTTGCCAGGAAGGTGTTCATAAACGCCAGCACAGCTGAGTTGCCAGCCTCGAGCGCCGAACCGGCATTAAAGCCAAACCAGCCAAACCACAACATCGATGCGCCGATCATGGTCATGGTCAGGTTGTGCGGTGTGAGTGCTTCTTTGCCGTAGCCGATACGTTTGCCGAGCATGTAGGCCGCAACCAGACCTGCAACACCAGCGTTGATATGCACAACCGTGCCGCCGGCAAAATCCAGCGCGCCAAGCTGCCACAGATAACCTGCTTTGGCATTCAAACCGTCGACCAACTTTGGATCGGTGTAGGCGTCCGGACCCATCCAGAACCAGACCATGTGTGCAATCGGCAGGTAGCTGGCGGTGAACCAGAGTGCAATAAACAGCAGCACCGCCGAGAACTTCATCCGCTCCGCGACCGAACCCAAAATCAGGCAGCAGGTAATTGCGGCGAAGGTTGCTTGGAATGCCGCAAACAGCATCTCGTGGATGACCACACCCTTGCTGAAGGTGGCGGCCATGGCAAATTCACCCTTGGCCACATCCGCAATACCATTGAAGAATAATCGGTCAAAGCCGCCGATAAAGGCGTTGCCCTCGGTGAAGGCCAGGCTATAGCCGTAGATGACCCACAATACCGTCACCAGCGAAAAGGTCACGAACACCTGCATCAGTACCGACAGCATGTTTTTTGACCTGACCAAGCCGCCATAAAACAACGCCAATGCCGGCACACTCATCAGCAAAACCAGCGCGGTGGAAACCAGCATCCATGACACGTCACCCTTGTTTGGCACAGGTGCCGGGGCAGCGGCAGGTGCCGAAGCCGGTGCGGCTGCGGCGGCAGCTGCGGGTGGCGCGGCCGGTGCGGCTGCAGGTGTTGCAGCGGTTGCGGCGGCAGATGCGGCCGCTGGTGCAGCGTCAGCCTTCTTATCCTGGGCTAACGCCGCATCGGAAAAGATGGCGCCGGTGGAAAAAGTAAGCGTCAGAGTCAGACAGGCGAGTAGCGTTTTCAGTTTCATTTGTCGGGCTCCCTTTACAACGCGTCCGCGCCGGTTTCACCGGTGCGGATACGGACAACTTGTTGAAGATCGAAGACAAAAATTTTGCCGTCGCCGATCTTGCCGGTGTTGGCGGATTTTTCGATGGCTTCCATCACCTGGTCGAGCATGTCGTCCTTGATGGCGGCTTCGATCTTGACCTTTGGCAAAAAATCGACGACGTATTCTGCGCCGCGATACAGTTCGGTATGACCTTTTTGTCGACCAAATCCCTTGACTTCGGTAACCGTGATGCCTTGTACGCCAATGGCGGATAGGGCTTCGCGGACTTCATCGAGCTTGAACGGCTTGATGACGGCGGTGACCAGTTTCATGTTGAGACTCCCGTGAGTGTGAATGGGGCAGGCCGATCAGACTGATCAGCCTGCAACTGTCTTGTTTTTATTAGAAGCTCTTTGATACAAACGCAACCAGACGGCCCTTGCTCCAGTCTTTGCCAAGATAGGTGTAATTGGCTTCGACGGCGTTGGTCGTCTTGTAATAGGCGCCCGCATTCCAACCATCGCCGAAATCATAGGTGCCGCCGACTTTGTATACGGTATAGGTGAAGGTGCTGTTGTTCTTGTAGGTCTGTCTGGCGACCTGGGCGTTCATGGTGAATTTCGGCAACACTTCCTGCGACCAATTAAATTCCGTGAAGGTCGAACCTTTTGAGTTGATCACTCCGAATGTGTCGCCAGTCGAATAGGAGTACTTCGCGCTGAACGGGCCGCCTGACAAACCGATGTAGACCTCATCGGTATTTGGTTTTGCAAGCGCAACCGCGGAAACCGCGCCGACGCGGGTGGTGAGTGCGTCGGAGCCGACGTATTCATAGCGCAGGTAGCCGATATCCATCGTAATATCTTTGACGATCTCGAACTTGTAGCCACCGAATAGATCGAGTTCAACACCGCCGGCGCTGCCGCTGAGTGAAACAGGACGCGCCGGCGTTGAAGGCGGCAACGACTGTTGAACAACGGACTTGGTATCTTTGATCCACTTGATGTTTGACAAAAATGCGCCGAGGTAGAACCCGCTGGCGTGTGAATAGTCAAAATTAAGCTGTCCGGCAGGTTTTTCGGATGTTTGCGAAATTCCGCGGTACTCATATTCGCTGTAGAGCGAAATTTTTGTCGCAAAGGTATGCTCTGGTGCAGGTGGCGCGGCGGGCGCGGTTTGGGCGTGCGCAACGGACATCATGAGGGTTGAGGCAACTGCGGCGGCAATGGCGACTGGCGTTGATGGCTTTTTCATTGGTTTTCCCTTTCGTAAAAAAAACTTCCCAGATAGGATTAGCACGTTGCGTGCCACGCCCGCGCCCAGCCAAATCCACGAAAAAACCGCAAAAACCAACCAAAATGGCCGTTGGTTGGCGTTTGGCGCACTGATTTCAAGCCGAAAAAACTGCCAGCGCACCATTTAAGTGCGGCATTGGCTTTTCACGCCCCCCGACAGAATTTGCCGATGGTCCATGGTTGCAAAGGCGTTGTGGGATGGCATTGTGTGTCGCGCGCTAAAATAAGGCATGTCCACACCCAACCCCAATCTCGACAAGCTGACGGCGCTTGCCCAACGCGTCGGTGAAGTGATCGCCGCTTCTCCCGTCGCCGGCCTCGAAAAAAATGCGCGGCAACATTTCATTTCACAATTGGCCAAACAGGGGCTCGTGACACGCGAAGAATTTGATGCACAGCGCGCGCTCTTGGAAAAAACGCGAACCAAGCTCGCCGCGCTGGAAGCCAAAATCAACCAACTCGAAAACATACAACAACGCGGGCAAGCCGACTAATGTCGCTTGCTGTCTTGACCAGCCGTGCTCTGACCGGCATGGAGGCGCCACCGGTTACAGTCGAAGTGCATCTTGCCAACGGCTTGCCGGCGTTTACGATTGTCGGTCTGCCCGAACTTGAGGTGAAAGAAAGCAAAGACCGTGTGCGCGCCGCCTTGTTGAATGCGCGGTTTGAATTTCCCGCACGCCGAATCACCGTCAATCTTGCGCCGGCCGAATTGCCCAAAGACAGTGGACGATTTGATTTGCCGATTGCCATCGGCATTCTGGTGGCCACCGGCCAGTTGCCGGGCGACAAATTGCACCTGTACGAATTCGCCGGCGAACTTGCCCTTACAGGTGAGTTGCGTCCGATCAGGGGTGCGTTGGCAATGACGTTAAAGGCGCATCGGGATGGTCGCGCGTTTATTTTGCCAAAAGCATCGGCGGTTGAAGCGGCTCTTGTGGCCGACGCGACCGTGTTGGCGGCGGATAATTTGTTGCAGGTGTGCGCGCATCTGGCCGGGCGTGAACCGATTACACCGTACACACCGGCGGCTGGCACCGGAACACCCGCTGCAATGTATGCGGATTTTGCCGACGTCAAGGGGCAGGGTGCGGCCAAACGCGCACTTGAAATTGCCGCGGCCGGCGGCCACAGCATATTGATGATGGGGCCGCCCGGCACCGGCAAGACCATGCTCGCGCAACGGTTCCCGGGAATCCTGCCGGCGATGACCGATGAACAGGCGCTGGAAGCCGCGGCGGTGCAATCGCTGACCGGCGGTTTCAAATTGGAACGTTGGAAGCAGCGGCCGTTTCGTAATCCACACCATACCGCGTCGGGTGTGGCGCTGGTGGGAGGTGGATCCAATCCGCGGCCGGGCGAAATTTCGCTCGCACACCACGGCGTGTTGTTCCTCGATGAATTGCCGGAGTTTGACCGTAACGTGCTGGAAGTATTGCGCGAACCGCTCGAGTCGGGACGCATCACGATTTCGCGTGCCGCCAGACAAGCGGACTTTCCGGCGGAATTCCAACTGGTCGGTGCGATGAACCCGTGCCCATGCGGCTATCTGGGTCATTACACCAACAAATGCCGATGTACCCCCGATCAGATCGTACGATATCGCGGCAAAATTTCGGGTCCATTGCTGGACCGTATTGATTTGCAAATTGAAGTGCCGGCAGTGCCGCAACTTGAGCTCGTGAAAGCAGCAACCGGTGAATCGAGCAGCGTCATACGCGGGCGGGTCGAAGCTGCGTTTCAGCGTCAGCTTGCGCGCCAGCAAAAAACGAATGCGAAATTGGACGTCAAAGATATCGATGTTCTCTGCGCGCCATCAGCAGCGGGTGAAACGCTGCTCAAGAGTGCGATCCAAAAAATGGGGCTGTCGGCGCGCGCCTATCATCGTGTGCTGAAAGTGGCGCGTACCATCGCCGACCTGGCTGCAAGTGAATCGGTCGAGGCCGGACATATCGCCGAGGCAATTCAATACCGCCGCATGGACAAGGCAACCACAAATTGAGACCCTAATAGGGGCGGACATTTTCAGGTAAAAATGTCTGAAACAGCACGCCAATAAACGAGATTGACTTCATTGAACCAGCCCGGCAACACACCGCAGTCACCACACTCGTCGCACCCGCGCAATCAACATCACGCCACGCCGCGCTGGTTGCTGGCACTGCTTCTGGCGGCACTCGGCATGTTGGGGCCATTTGCGGTTGATACCTACATCCCGGCATTTCCGAGCATCGCCGCCGACCTTGGCGCCAGCACGCTGCAAATGCAGCAAACGTTTTCGGTCTACCTGTTCGCCTTTGCGTTCATGTTTTTGTTTCACGGCGCGTTGTCAGACAGCTTCGGTCGCAAGCCGGTCATCATGGGTGGATTGGTGGTATTTTTTGTTGCGACCATCGGCTGTGCGTTGTCGACAACCATCGGCCAGTTGCTGTTTTGGCGCGTATTACAGGGGTTGTCAGTCGGCGCGGGCATGGTGGTGGGGCGCGCGATGGTGCGTGATCTGTATGCCGACGTCGAGGCGCAACGCATCATGTCGATGGTCACACGGTGGTTTGGCATCGCGCCGGCCATCGCGCCCATCATCGGCGGATATTTGTATAGCGGGCTTGGCTGGCATGCCATTTTCTGGTTTCTGGCCGCCTTTACGTTTTTTCTGATTGTCATGAGCGCCAGGGTTTTTCACGAGACGCTGCCGCCGGAAAAGCGTCACGCGTTTCATCCGGTTCCGCTGCTCGAAGGATATCGACAGGTCGGTGCAAGTGCGCCGATGATTCTGTTGTCCTTGGCCGCTGGCTTTAACTTCAATGGATTTTTTCTCTACATCCTGTCGGCGCCGGTCTATCTCCCGCAGCAACTCGGACTTGGCCCCACCGAATACGCATGGTTGTTTGCGCCGGGTATTGGCGGCATTATGACGGGCGCGTTTATTTCGGGGCGTGTCGCAGGTAAGTGGTCGCTCGAAAAAGCCGTACGTGCCGGATACATGATCATGTTTGTTGCCGCGGTTATCAATCTCGTCTATCTATCGATGTTCAAACCAACCGTACCGTGGGCGATTGTCCCGATCGCACTTTATGCTACCGGTTCGGCGCTGGCGTTTCCGTCGATTTCGCTGATGGTGATGAACCTGTTTCCGGCGCGCCGCGGCATGGCAACCTCGCTGTCCGGTTTTGTCACGGGCATGGTCAACGTGTTGGTGGCGGGGGTCATTTCACCGGCGGTGTCACATTCATCGATGTGGCTGGCAATTGGCACGAGCGGGCTGATGTTGTCCGGGTGGGCCTGTTGGTTTGCCTATCGACGGATGGTGACGCGCTCGATAGGTTGACGCTAACGTCAGCCGTAAATCATGCCCGTTGACGGCAATGCGTTTCGTGCGTGAATAACAACAAAATTATCGAAACCACGCCCCAAACCAGCATCATGCTGAATGCCCCGAAATAGGCCGACATGTCGAAAACACGTTTGCCGGCAAATGCGCCCGTACCCAGCGCGCCTGTCCACGAGTTATCGAGCACCACACCAACCAACGGCTGCAGTATCATCGGCCCGGAAATTACGCCCATGTTTGCCACGCCCGACGCGGTACCGGCAAGCCGGGCCGGCACACTCTCTTTGGCAAACGCAAAGCTGATGATAAAACTGCCGGCACAAAATCCGATCAGCGCGATGAGCGTAATCAGCGCGCCGACGGAATCAATCCTGGTGTGGATCAGCACAAACCACAAGCCAAGTGCGGCCATCACACCGGCGAAATAAAGTGGCCGCCGCCTGCCGATGCGATCGGACAGGGTGCTGAACACCAGCGTACCAATCGCCCACGCCACCATCATGGTCGAGCAGACGCCGGCGGCATATGCCTGTGTGAGGCCGTAATGTGTGGTGAGAAAAGGTACGCCCCACAGTCCGGCAAACGTCAGCACCAGGCCCGTCATTGACCCGGATAAAAAAAACAACAATATCGTGTTGCGGTAGCCCAAGACTTCACGCAATCCGGTCCAGACGCTTTGGCTCCGTGCCGATTCATGATGGTTTGAAAATGACTTGAAGTTACGCTCCGATGGATCGTCACGCACCACCAGCCACGAAACAAGCGCGATCAACAATGTGACTGCCGCACTTGCCCACATGATGCTGCGCCAGCCGAATACATCCACCAATATCCGCAGCGGTGCACCGGCTGTGACCGCACCAAAAACACCGACTGCCAATGCGGCCGCAGAGGCCAGTGCAAACTGGCGCGCCGGCATCCAATGTGAGGCGAGTTTTAGCATCGAAACAAATGCCACGCCAACCGAGCCGCCAATCAACAAGCGCCCGGTGTTGGCCCAAAATACGTCCGGGGCCATGGCAAAAACGGCGGTACCGATGGCGGCCAGCCCGGCGCCGCAGGTCAGCAAAATGCGCGGCCCGTATTTGTCGGCCAACAAGCCGGTTGGAATCTGCATTGCCACATAGCTATAAAAATAGAATGCGGAAAGGTTGCCCAGCCCCGCCGCCGTCAATGAAAACGCTTGCGACAGCTCGGCTGTGATCACGGCCGGTGCCACACGCTGGTAAAAACCAATAAAGTACAAACTGGCACCGAGGCCCCAAATGAGCCACGCCAGAGAGATCGGCGGGGACGTCATTTTGATATCGGTGGTGCTGGTAATTGCGATTGGCGTATATGGCGCACGTAAAGGAAAGCGGGGAGCGCAAACGACAAGCCGATAATCAGGTTGGCGGGGATGAACAGCCACCAAAACCGGATGCCGAGCCGGCGTGATTCGGCGTACATAAACGGCCAGAATACCAAACACGCAATACTGAAATCGACCAGTGTCGCCGCCGCAATCGGGCTGCCCCAGGCGAGCGACAGCGCGCCGGATGTGCCGGGTACGTAGGCAAGATAGCCGAAGTAGGTTGCATACGGTGCAATGGCACCGATGACGCTGGCGATGAAATAAAAAACCTTCACGGCGGGTTTCGTTTGAATTTCATATCAACCACGTCAGGATGGCGCTAGACTTGTTCCCAAGGCAGTCCGGCTTTGCGCCAGCCGCCGATATTGCCGCGCTGATGGTGGTCGTCCAGATCGCCCTCGAACCCTTCGAGCACGTTAAAGACTTTTGAAAAGCCGGCCGCCTCAAGCGCCAACCCGGCATCAACACTGCGATTGCCGGAGCGGCACACCAGCACCACCGGCCGATGGGTCGAGTGCCCGCAGGCCTTCTTAACCTGGCCGACAAAATGTGGATTGATGTCCCAGTCGGGGCCGTCGTTCCAGGGAATCAGCATCGCGCCAACCGGGTGTCCGACAAACAAAAATTCCATTTCGCTGCGACAATCGACAAATACGGCGGTCGGATCCTTGGCGAGGAACGTAAACGCGTCTTTCGGCTTTAGATGATCCATGGCGGCTCCTTGAACGTTGATTATAGCGACCGCGCCCAGCGGACACCGTGGCAGGGTGTCATAATTGTTTATCCGAAATGACCACGAGCGTGCAATGAACGCACCAGACCCGATAGTTGCAAATGGCATCCCGAATACCGCGGCAACGGCGCGTGACGCCGCGATTGCAACGCATGCGGAACGACTCGACGGGCAGGTAATTGCCTGGCGGCGCGATTTACACGCCAACCCGGAATTGGGCAACCGCGAATTTCGGACCGCAAGTCTGGTGGCGGCACATTTGCGAAAGCTCGGTTTTGATGATGTCAAAGAACAGGTCGCCTACACCGGTGTTGTGGGTGTCTTGAAAGGTGCAAAGCCCGGCGCCTGTGTCGCGCTGCGTGCGGATATGGACGGTCTGCCGGTGATCGAAGAGACCGATGTGCCCTTCAAGAGTACCGTCACCTCGGAATGGAATGGTGCCAAGTGCGGCGTGATGCATGCCTGCGGTCACGACACCCACGTGGCGATTTTGATGGGCGTTGCGGAAATATTGTCGGCGATGCGTCATGAAATTGCCGGCACCATTAAATTCATTTTCCAGCCTGCCGAAGAAATGCCGCCGATTGGCGAAGAAGGTGGCGCGAAGCTGATGATCGAGCAGGGCTGTCTGGAAAGCCCAAAGGTGGATGCCATTTTTGGCCTGCACATCACCTCAAAGTTGCACGCCGGCAAGATCGGTTATCGCCCGGGTCCGTTTATGGCAAGCGCCGACCAGTTCCGAATCTTCATTCGCGGCAATCAAACCCACGGCGCACAACCCTGGAGTGGTATTGATCCGATTGTGGTTGGTTCGCAGGTGGTTCTCGGGCTGCAGACCATTGTTTCACGCAAAATGAATCTGACCGAAGAGCCGTCGGTCGTCACCGTCGGCAGTTTTCAGGCGGGCAATCGTTCCAACATCATCCCGGATGAGGCGAAGATGGAGGGCACGATCCGTGCCTTTGATGAACAACATCGTACCGACATCCACGCATTTGTCGAAAAAATTTCCACCATGATTGCCGAAGCCGGTGGTGCCAAGGCGCACGTGCATATTTACCGCGGTTATCCGGTCACGGTGAATGATGTGGCATTGACGGATTGGTCTGTCTCGTCGCTTCGACGGGCTGCCGGCGACGCCAATGTCGGCATCTGTCCGAAGAGTTGCGGCGCCGAGGACTTTTCATTTTTCCAGCAGCAAGTGCCCGGGTTCTTTTTTAATATCGGCTGCACACCGGTTGACCAAGTTTGCAAATATGCGCCGTCAAATCACAGCCCGCGCTTCTTTGTCGATGAAAGTGGTCTCAAGGTCGGCGTGAAAGCATTGACAACGCTGGCGCTTGATTGGCTGGATGCAAATACCAGCAAGGCAATGTGAGCTATCTCGGTTGTTTTGATCTTTTCAAAATTGGCATCGGCCCGTCGAGTTCACATACCGTCGGGCCAATGCGCGCGGCGCGCCGGTTTTTGGTTGAGCTTGTTGGGGCCGACTTTGGCCGCGTCACCAAAGTTGAGGTTGAATTGTTTGGCTCCCTCGCCCACACGGGTAAGGGACACGCCACCGACACTGCGATTGTGTTGGGCCTTTCCGGAAAGGTACCTGAGGATGTGGACACCGCAAACGTCGCCAACTTTATCGCCGGCGTCACCAAGGCGGGGCGGTTGCAACTGCTGGGGACGCGTGAAGTCGGCTTTTCCCCGCTTACCCATATTCGTTTTAACCTGCGCGATCTGCTGCCCGTTCACTCCAATGGCATGATGTTTCGCGCCTATGAGGGAAGCAGCTTGATTGCCGAGCGGGCGATGTATTCCATCGGCGGCGGCTTTGTCGTCGATGAAGACGAGGCATTCGTCGGAACCGCGCGAGGTGATGAACATGCCGTGCCGTATCCGTTTAACGCGATGAAAGTTTTGCTTGCGACGTGTGCCGCACAAAAAATGTCGATGGTGCAGGTATTGTGGGCCAACGAAGATTCGCTCAGACCACGCGCAGAAACAATCGCGTTTTTGGACCGTATTTCCCAAACCATGTTTGATTGCATTGAGCGCGGTGTTGCCACCGAGGGCCGCTTGCCCGGCGGGCTGGATGTGCCGCGTCGGGCGCATGGCATACATCAGAAGTTGCTGGCCGAACACCGCGGTCGTTCGGTGATGCCACATCAAGTGATGGATTGGGTGAGCGTGTATGCGATTGCCGTCAACGAGGAGAATGCGGCGGGCGGACGTGTCGTGACGGCCCCCACCAATGGGGCGGCGGGTGTGGTACCTGCGGTGTTGCGTTATGCGCGCGACTTCTGCGGCGGCGATCAATCGAAGCTGCGCGACTATTTCTTAGTGGCCTCAGCGATCGGTGCGTTATGCAAAATGAATGCCTCCATCTCGGGTGCGGAAGTCGGCTGCCAGGGTGAAGTGGG
>JANMNT010000371.1:0-2254 GCA_031368465.1 Burkholderiales bacterium | reverse complement strand
CATCAGCGCTGATCGTTGACGCAATTCCGGCTATTTTGAAATCGTACAGAACACCCAGATCAATGCCGGACAAACGTTCACTTGCGGCGTTAACCGGTTGCGAAGAGAGGAAGCTGATTTCGCCGGTCGTTGAATTGCGCGTGAAGTTTTCCGCGTTACAGAAAATGTGCGCAAGACTAGGCGTGTTGTAGCAAACCGATAACTTGGTTGAGCCGGATACACTCTGGATGGCGTTGTTAATCTTGATGCTGTAGTAGTCAACCGTCACCGTCAGCGACTTTGTTGGCGACAAGACCAAACCAATTGTGACGGTTTTAGCGTCCTCAGGCGTCAGTTTTGGGTTGCCCCCGACCGTTGTCAGTACCGTATTGCCAAGCTGACGATATGTGGTTGGCACACCTGCCGCACGACAATTTTGCGCAACCTGGCTGGTGGCGGGCAAACTACTCCAATTGCTGCATGGATCCGACGTTGTCAAATTACCCTGCGATATGCCGCCAAACAATTCAGGAACGCTGGGCACGCGAAACGCCGTCGAGTAGTTCGAACGGACTTTCATGCTTGGCACGACCTGCCAGTCAAGACCAACCTTGTAGGTGCTCTTTGACCCGAACAGATCGTAGTCAGAGTAGCGGCCTGCAACATTCAGGTTGAGCGCGTCGACCAGCGGCATGCGTGCAAGCAGCGGCACTGCAAACTCCGCGAATAGCTCGCGCGCAGTGTAGCCGCCGTCAATTGGATCCTGCCGGTTGGCGTTTGCCGCGCCAGACACGATGAGCGCGTCGGGATTGCGCCAACCACCCT
The DNA here is from genome assembly GCA_031368465.1 of Burkholderiales bacterium. GTDB lineage: Bacteria > Pseudomonadota > Gammaproteobacteria > Burkholderiales > Usitatibacteraceae > UKL13-2. The sequence goes on along the minus strand of JANMNT010000371.1, from coordinate 1,450 downwards.
CCTTGCGAACTTCGAGACCCGCAGCAAAGCCCACAGACCCCGCCGGCAAGTCGTAAATCTGACCGGTGATGTTTGCCGTGACCGCCTTTTGATCATTGCCACCCCTGTCTTGGGTGGTGTTCATGATGTACTTCAGGACGTCCGGCGTTACGTTGCCATTACCCAAATAATTCGCACACGGGATTGCCGCGCCCGGTGTGGTACTGCAGCGGGTTCTGTCAAGCGTGAGGTCCACACGATCCAGATTCGCGATATTCGTTCCCGCATCAATGCCACTATTGCGGCCCCAATTCACCGCTGCGGACCAATCCCACGTTTTCCACATACTTCCCTTCAGGCCTGCCAGCACTCGGAACGTGTCCGTCTCCTGAAAAAATATCCTTGCGCCCGCTTCATTGATCCGCCGACGCTCAAGGGTCAACGTTTGGCCGGTCGGGTTTGTTGGATGTGTTGCCGCCAGCACAATTGTCCGGTTGCCGCCGAGCGTTGCAGGGGTGGCAAGCTGGTTGGATTCCCGATTGTTATAGATCATCTCGGTAAATAACTGGATATCTGCATTGAGATTTAGCGTGCCGAATGTGCTGAGGCCAAGCCGTTTGATCGGATTGACGGCATTCAAAGACGTGGCGCTATTAAAGTTGTCTCTGAGTTCAGAATACGGCTGGTAACTACTTCCACCGCCAACCACATTGCTAAAGTTGATTCGTGTTCCGTCTGCTAGTCGTGCGCGCCCGCCGAGCGTGGACGAGTTATTGACACACACAAGTTGCCCGCCACGCTCACCGAGTTCACAAGCTACCCGGCTCCCCATAAAAACAGGGCCGCTGTTTGCATAACTAATCGACGTCATCAGTGACCCGCGATCGCCTTGCAAACCCCACGTAAGGTCGACGCTGCTTTCGTCGCCGTCGCCACGTGTTGTCTGGCCATATCGCCCAGCAAGGTCGCCGCCGTTGAGCGTCGGCTTGGTGATGATATTGACCACGCCGGCAACCGCATCCGCGCCATAGATTGATGACGCACCGTCTTTCAACACCTCAATTCGCTCGATCAGCCCGACCGGGATCATGTTCAGATCGACGGAACTGTTTGCGCCGGTGCCACCGTTAACAACGCGTCTACCATTCAGCAACACCACTGTTCGGTTGATGCCGAGGCCACGCAGATTCACCTGCGCAGTGCCCCAGCCGCGAGCGGTCCAGTAAGCGGCGGTTTGGCTACCCCCAAAACCCGCCGATGCCGGTAACCTTTGCAGTAACGTCTCGACCGACACGGCACCGGAGCGTTCAATCTCCTCGCGGTCAAGAACCGTTACCGGTCCAATGCCCGCGATTTGCTCTCGATTCAAATTAATTCGGCTGCCGGTGACTTGTAACTTTTCTGGCGCGGCCTTGGCCGTATCCGGCGCTGGTTGTGCGGAAACGTTGCTGCAGGCGATAAACGCGCCGGC
>JANMNT010000349.1:0-5403 GCA_031368465.1 Burkholderiales bacterium | reverse complement strand
CCATTCGTGAATTATTGGCAGGACGCGGTCGGGGGGTAGGCGTTCGATCCACTGGTGCGCTGGTGGATCGGGCGACCAACCACGTCATTGGCTTGCCGCGCGCATCAGCGCGGTAATGTCCCGTACCGGCGCGCTGCCGTATGACAAAAATTTGTTGTTGAATGCCTTGACCGAAAAGTCTTTGCCGCGCCGCGCGCGTTCCTGGTCACGTAGTGCCGTTATTTCCGCGTAGCCATTGAAGTAGCTGGTCAGTTGAACCTGGCTGAAGGTGGCGCGGCGCCATTTTTCAGTCGCTTCGGTTTGCTGCTGGAAACCTTCACGCATCATGAGTGTGAGTGCGGCATCGCGCGTCATCCCGGCCGTCTGGATCTCGATATCCAAAATGGTATTGATGACCGAGCGCAGATTCCACTTCATCCAGATCAGCCACATCTCGGGTGCATTGTCACCGTACCCGGCGTCGAGCATGACCTTTTCACTGAACACCGCCCAGCCTTCGATCATCGAGCCGTTGCCAAAAATTGACTTGATGCGACTCTTGGATTTGTTTGCGTGCATCAATTGGGTGTAGTGGCCGGGGATGGCTTCGTGAATATTCAGAATTTGCAACATCCAGTCATTGTATTCACGCAAATATGATTCGGCCTGCTCGGCGCTGAATCCGTCAAGCGGTGTGACGTTGTAATAAGTGTTGGCGGTTGGATCGTACGGACCGGGTGCGCTGACCGATGCGCCCGCGCCGCTGCCGCGCATGTAAAGCGGGGTTTCGCGCACCAATAGTGGCCGGGTTGGATCCTGATCGAGCAAATCCTTTTGCCGGACAAACGCCTCGAGCTGCGGAATGTGCTGGCGGATTGTCTCGACAAAATTCTCGCGGGTGGTGTGGCGCTTGCTGAGTTCGTCAATCAACGCACGAATCAGATCCAGCCGGTCCGCCGGCGGTGGTGTGGAATCCATGTATTTCGGCCACAATTCGCGGGCAAGTTTCTCCATGGAATCGTGCAGCGTTGCCTTTTCACGTAACGCAAGTGCATGCAGCTCTGCGACACTGAACCCGGACTGGATGTCAAAGGTGAATTTTTCAGCGTAGAGATCGCGGCCGATGCGGAAACTGCGCGCCGACCCGGCCTTCAACGTTGACTCAAGTGTGCCGAGAAACGCGAGGTAATCGTTGATCGCCGCCTTGGCTGCAACAAGGCGTTCGTTGAACCGTGTTTTTTCGGCGGGTGTTAGTGCCGAGGCATCAAGTTTTTTGGCGAGGTCGTCGCCAAAAACGCCGAGCGCACCTTTGTTCTGGATCAACGCAAGTTGTGTGTGTTCGAGTGTCGGGTTGACGATACCCGCTTTGGCGGCCGTGTAATACGCCGGGACTCTTGCCAGCCGCGCCATTACTTGTCGCAACCGGGTGTCGAGTGGCGCGTATTCGGTGGTGAGCATCAGCCCAAAGCTGCCGCCGACGTTATACGATGACGGTTGCCACTGCCAGGCCTTGAAGGTGGTGAGGTACCAGCGGCTTGATTCAAATTGTTGCCGGATCAGCGCCAAATCAACCTGATTGGAGACGCTGAGTCTTTGCGCGTCAAATTGCTTGAGCAGCGCCAGTTGCCGGTCATAAAATTGCAGCGACCGATTTCGTTGTGCCTGGTCGGGCACCGTCATTTGGTCGGCGTATTTGTAATATCCGACGCGTACCCCGCGTTCTGGAAATTCGCGCCACATTGCTTCGAGCAATTTGTCCGCGTGCAATTGAAAACGCCGGTCGGCGGCCGACATCGGTGATTTGGCCACTGCGGCGACTGACGGGATGTTGGACGGTTGAGCGACCTTGCCCTGGGATGGCGCGACTGCAAAAACGGACGTGGCAAACGCGGCTGTCAGCAACAGGACAGGCAGGTGGTTGGCATGGCGCATGAGTGGATGGCAGAGAAGGGTAAGAGGGCGATATTACCTGCTATTGCCTCCCGTTACCCCACAACACCCGCGGCCACCGTATGCTGGACGGTGTTTGCGTTTATCAGGTCGGCGTCGGCCGTCCCGCCATACGATCCGCCGCAACGAAGTATTTTTTTGCGAATGCGAGCAGTTGGCCATCGGATGGATGGTCGACGGTTTCGATGCCGATTAATTGATCCATCAAGTTCGCGTGATGTTTGTTTATGTGTTTTGAGAACGCGAGTTTGGCGTTGGCCGGACCGACCACCAGCCATTCGGGAATATTTCGAATCTTATCGAGGATATGTTCGAAATATTCAGGGTGCTCGGCGGCTTTGCCCGAGCCAATGGAATCGGCGCGGTGGTGCTGGTGTTCATTGCGCTGCGGGGCACGAACAACAACCGGTTTTTCCGCGCCATCACGGCTAAACGCAATAACGTGCGCCTCGCTGTGATCGAGCCAGACAACGACATGGTTTGATTGCATGGGGAAATCCTTTCCGGAAAGACATACAGATGCCGCCTGCGGATGTGACGCGGGTTAGACCGTACCCGCGGCAGGTACACGACACCTTCCCACCAAATATGGACCCTGAGTATCTGCGCGTATTGAGATGCGTCAAACGCCGGTCAGATTTTTCGGCTACACTTGGAGGTGTCGAAATGTCTGCCGCGTTCGGTCTGTCGAAAAACCAGGCAGTGGTAAGCGGTTCTGCCAGACGTCGGTGTTGTCGATCTGATGGTTAGCGTGACGCTGCCATATCAGTTGGCTTTCGCTCGCGCAGTCTTCCGACAATGCCGGTGGGGAAGTAATACACCGACAACACAAACAATACACCCAGCCACAACAGCCATCGGTCGGGCGACAGCAGCGCGGCGAGCCACGGCAGGCCGGCGGCGGCGTCGCTGCCGAGTTTCAACAGGTCCTGCAGATATCCCTGCGCGACCACAAACAGTGCGGCACCAATCGCCGCGCCGTAGATGGTGCCCATGCCGCCGATCACCACAATCAGCAACACGTCGAGCATGATTTCGAATGACAGCGAGGTGTCCGGTCCGTTGTAGCGCAGCCAGAACGCCAGCATGATCCCCGCGAGCGTGGCAAACAGCGCGGAGATAACGCTCGACACGGTACGATAAACAACCACCCGATAACCGATTGCTTCGGCGCGAAATTCATTTTCACGGATCGCATGCAACACACGGCCAAACGGCGAATTGACGATGCGCAACATCGCCAGCAGCGCCAGCAATGCAACAAAAAACAGCAGGTAATAACAAACCAGACGGCCACTCAGGGTCACACCGAGGAATGGTTCTTCCATCAATAGATACCCGCCGGAAAATACGTCCGGCAATTTGAAATTCAGGCCATCCTCGCCGCCGGTGAAGTCAGATAGTTGTGAAGCGAGTGTCTGGAATGCGCTGGCGACTGCGAGCGTGATCATGGCAAAAAATATCGCCCGGACCCGCAGCGAAAACAGACTGATGACCAGTGCCAACAGCGCCGACAGACCGATTGCACAGGCGATGCCGATGCCAAGCGCTTCCCAAGTCGGTCCCATGCGGGCGCAGGCGATGGCAACGCCATAGGCACCGATACCAAAAAACATGGTGTGTGCAAAACTGACGATGCCGGTGTAGCCGAGCAACAAGTCAAAACTCGCCACCAGCACCAGAAACACCAATATCTTGGCGGCGATGCTCAACGCCTTGACGCCGGGAAATAGGAACGGCGCGAACGCCAGCGCGAGCAGCAAGCCGATCAGAATCACCGCCAGCAGGCGGCTGCGCGGGAGGTCATTGGACAGAATACGCTTGAGCATGATCGATCCTATCGGTTAACCACCGGGTACACACCCTGTGGTCGCCACAACAATATCGCCGCCATCAACGCAATATTCGAAAACAATGCAACCTTTGGCGCAAGAAAGCCGGTGTAATTGGCCATCAGACCAACCAACAATGCACCGATTAATGCGCCGCCGGTCGAACCGAGCCCGCCGATGATGATGACAATAAAAATCAATACGTTAACTTGTGCGCCCATTTGCGGCACCACGCTTTGCTGATACAAGCCCCACAACACGCCACCGAGCCCGGCCAGCGCACTGCCGGCGACAAACACGCCGACGAACAATCGCTTGATGCGATAACCCAGTGACTCGACCATTTCGCGATCCTGCACGCCGGCGCGAATCAGCAGACCAATCTTGGTGCGGCTGAGTGTCCACGCCAGACCGGCAAAAACGGCGAGGCCGATCACCACTGCAATCAAGCGAAATTTTTCAACCGCGGCGTCGCCAACCAGAATCGCACCGCGCATGCCTTCCGGCAGCGGCAGGGGGATTTGTTGCGCGCCCCACATAACCTTGATGAGTTCCTCACCGATGATCATGCCACCCATGGTGATCAGGATCTGCTTCAAATGCTGACCGTAAACCGGACGCACGATAAAGCGCTCGAATGCGAGGCCCACTGCGCCGGCAACCAGCATGGCGACGATCATCGCCGGCAACACCGCGATCAAATTGCGCCACAGCAACGCCGATCCGGTCCAATCGCCCATGGCGCCCAACACGCTGGTGGCGACAAATGCGCCGAGGGCGATAAACACGCCGTGGCCAAAGTTCAGCACGTCCATCAAGCCAAACACCAGGGTCAAGCCCGAGGCGATGACAAAAATAATCATGCCCATCGCCAAGCCTGCAACCGTGAGTGTCAGCCAGGTTGACCCCGAGCCGACCATTGGCAACGCCGCCAGCGCCAGCAACGGCACCAATAACAACGGTTTCCAGTCAACGTCGGCTGGTATGCGGATACCCTTGATCATATTGACAATCCCAATAGAGAGCGTTGCAAACCCGCATCATCCGCCAGCGCCTGCATGCTGCCGTGGTGCACCACACGGCCGTTATCCATGACCGCAACGTGATCGCCCAGTTGTTTGGCAAAGTTGATGTTTTGTTCAACCAGCAGAATGGTCACACCACTTTTTTTGAGTTCAGCAAACGCGCCGATCATATTGTTGACCATGGCCGGCGCAAGTCCCTTGCTGGGCTCGTCAATGATCAATAGCTGGCGCGGTTCAACAATCGCGCGTGCAACGGCGAGCATTTGTTTTTGGCCGCCGGAAAGTCTTCCGGCCGGATGCGACCAGAATTTTTCAACCGCCGGAAACAGCGAAAAAATCCACTTGATTCGTGACTGATCAATGTCATCGATGCGCTTTGCGCCGCGTGCGGCAAGCAACATGTTTTCCGCAACCGTCAAATCCGAAAAAATGCCCATGGTCTCGGGCACATAGGCGATATCGAGCGCGGCAATTTGTGGTGTGCCGAGATGGGTAATGTTGTTGCCGTCAAAATCAATACGCCCGTTTGCAGCACGCCACAGACCCATGATGGTTCGCAGTGTGGTGGTCTTGCCGGCGCCATTGCGGCCGAGCAGCATGGTCAATTCACCGCGTGG
>JANMNT010000315.1:0-1628 GCA_031368465.1 Burkholderiales bacterium | reverse complement strand
CGCGCCGGCGGCGAAGTCGGCGATATTCAGGTCAATCTGGTTGACAAGCATCACCGCAAGGCAAAAAGTCACGTCATCGCCATGCGGGTGCGTCCGGCACTACAAGAAATCGGCCGGCGCTTCGGTGCGAATATCAAAGTGGTCGAAGTACCGCCCGGACCGCCGGTTTTGGCACCGATTGTTGCGGAAGTTTATGGCCCGGATGCGGAAGGCAGGCGCGCACTTGCACGACAGGTGCGCGGCGTCTTTGAGGCAACACCGGGTGTGGTTGATGTCGACGACAGCAGCATCGTCGACACCCCCCGCCGGGTGTTGCTGATAGACCGGCGCAAAGCGGCGCTATCCGGCGTCACGCAACGCGATATTGTTGATACATTGCACGCCGGTCTGGCGGGCGAGACCATCGGCTACCTCCACGATGGCAGTAAATATCCGGTCGGCGCAATGGTGCAGTTGCCGGCCGAGTTTCACGGCGACCAATCGGCTTTATTGCAATTGCCGGTACATACCGCCTCGGGCAAAACCATGGCGCTGCGCGAACTGGTCACCGTTAGCGACACGCTGCGCGAACAGCCCGTTTTCCACAAAGATCTGCATCTGGTCAACTATGTGGTCGGCGACATGGCCGGCAAAGTTGACAGCCCGCTATATGGCATGTTTGCGATGCGTAAATCCATCAACGAGCTGGTCACGGCGAACGGTAAAACGCCTCTGGAATACTTCATCTGGCAGCCGGACGACGCATACCGGGACTATGCCGTCAAATGGGATGGCGAATGGCAGATTACCTACGAGACGTTTCGTGACATGGGTGCGGCTTATGCCGTCGGACTGATACTGATCTATTTGTTGGTCGTGGCGCAGTTCGGTTCGTATCTGACACCGTTGATCATCATGGCGCCGATTCCATTGACCATTGTCGGTGTGATGCCCGGCCATGCATTGCTCGGCGCGCAGTACACGGCAACCAGCATGATCGGCATGATCGCGCTGGCGGGCATTATTGTTCGAAATTCAATCCTGCTGGTTGATTTCATCCGACTGCAGGTCGATGCCGGCGTCGAGTTTCGTCAAGCCGTGGTGCAGTCGGCCATTGCGCGCGCACAACCCATTTTGTTGACCGGGCTGGCGGCGATGATCGGTGCGTTTTTTATCCTTGACGACCCGATATTCAACGGTCTGGCCATTTCGTTGATTTTTGGCATTTTTGTTTCCACCCTGCTGACACTTGTTGTGATTCCACTGTTGTATTTCATGGCGTATCACAAACAAGCAAACGCAATCACACCAACCCCAGCACAACCAGAAGGAGCAACATCATGACATCATGGCAAATCGTACGCGTCGTCGCCGGTATCTTCATCGTCGTTTCACTCGCACTCGGCACACCGGGCAGTCCGGTTTTTGTCAGCCAGTGGTGGCTGGCATTCACCGCGTTTGTCGGCGTTAACCTGCTGCAAAGCGGTGTTACCAAATGGTGCATGATGGAAAGCATTTTGCGCAAAGTCGGTATCAAGTCGGGCGACTAACATTGTGGCGCGCGGTGCCGGCTTCCCGCCTTGCCTGGTATCCTTTGCGTGACGGTTGGTTTGACGTGGTTGTTTTTTGATTGGCACGCTTCGTTTGGA
>JANMNT010000311.1:0-5464 GCA_031368465.1 Burkholderiales bacterium | reverse complement strand
CGGTGCACTCGAGGACCACGTCGACCCCAAGCGCGCCCCATGGAAGCTGGGCCGGGTCGCGTTGCGCAAACACCTTGATACGGTCACCGTTAACCACAAGGCAATCACCATCTACCGAGACTGTTCCGGGAAATTTGCCGTGGGCGGTATCGTATTGCGTCAGGTGGGCATTGGTTTCGACCGGGCCCAGATCATTAATGGCAACAATTTGAATGTCGTGTTTTTTTCCGCCTTCATAGTGGGCGCGGAGGATATTGCGGCCGATGCGGCCGTAACCGTTGATGGCGACTTTGATGGTCATTTTGCGGATTCCTGATGATGTGCACCGGGTGCAGGCGCGATGAATGAACGGTTATTTTAGCGCAAGCGCGGTTTTTGCCGAATGCCGGCGCGTTACTAGCCTGCATATTTCACGGGGGGGCGTTCCAGTGTGGGTAGCTGAGCGAGTCATTTTTCACTCGACTGACCGAGCAGTATCGAGATACTGCGAGGAGTGAGAGCGGGGTTTCGCGTCATGAACTGCGTCATGGCGCGCCGCTCGAACCGCCCCGGCTCTGGCGGGGCGTGTAAGCGCGCAGTTGGCAAGTAAAGGACCGCTCAGCTGCCCGCTATCGAGCGCGCAGGCCATCTATCTCACGAAGTACCAATTGGATCGGTCGGAAATACCAGTTGCCAAGGGCGAAAAACCATAACAACGCGGGCCGACCCGTGGTGTATGCAGGCTTAGCCTTAAAATACCGCATGAGAAAAATCGTCATTGCCTCCAACAACCCCGGCAAGCTGCGTGAATTTGGCCAATTGCTCGCCCCTTTTGATTTTGACGCAATTCCGCAAGCCGCTTTTAACATCCCTGAAGCAGCAGAGCCGCACGCCACCTTTGTTGAGAATGCGCTGGCAAAAGCCCGCCACGCGTCGCGCCTGACTGGGCTACCGGCGCTTGCCGACGATTCCGGCATTTGTGCGGTCGCTCTCGGCGGCGCACCCGGCGTTTGGTCGGCGCGTTATGCGTCGGAAGACGTGACTGTGCCAACAAGTGATGCCCGTAACAACGAAAAATTGGTGCGGGAATTGGCGGGCCACGAGGACAAACGCGCGTTTTACTACTGCTCATTGGTGCTCGTCATGCGTGAAGACGACCCGCATCCACTCATTGCCGACAGCCAATGGTGGGGCAATATTGTCGCGACCCCGCGCGGCGACGGTGGATTTGGTTATGACCCGTATTTTTTTGTGCCCGAACATGGCTGCACGGCTGCCGAACTCGAGCCGTCGGTCAAGAATCGTGTCAGCCATCGCGGTCAGGCAATGGCATTGCTCGCAGTCAAACTCGGCCAACAACAAGCGTTTTCAGTCTAAATGCCGTCAAACAGCGCTCCCATACTGGGTTTTGGTGTTTCAAATAACAATTCTCTGCTTGCCGCATTGCCGCCGTTATCGCTCTACATTCATATTCCGTGGTGCATCAAAAAGTGCCCGTATTGCGACTTTAACTCGCACGAATCCAAAGGCGGCATCGACGAAGAGCGTTACATCAACGCCCTTATTTCCGATCTCGATTACACGTTGCCAAACGTATGGGGCCGTCGCATTCAGACGATTTTTTTTGGTGGCGGTACACCAAGCCTGTTTTCGGCTGCGGGGATCGACGCCATTCTGGCCGACGTGCGGGCGCGGCTGGTGGTGGAACCCGATGCTGAAATCACCATGGAAGCCAACCCCGGCACCTTTGAAATCGAAAAATTCAAGGGCTATCGCGATGCGGGGGTGAACCGTTTATCAATTGGCATTCAAAGTTTTAACGCCGCGCACCTGCAAGCGCTCGGCCGTGTGCACAACGACACCGAAGCCAAACGCGCCATCGCCATCGCCCAACAGCATTTTGACAACATTAATCTTGACCTCATGTTTGCACTACCGACGCAAACACTTGCCGAGTGCGCAAGAGATGTTGAAACCGCGCTTTCGTTTGGCACCAATCATTTGTCGATCTACCACCTGACCCTCGAACCAAACACCCTGTTTCATCGTTTTCCGCCACCTTTGCCTGACGATGAACTGGCAGCCGACATGCAAGACATGATCGCGCAAAAATTGCGTGGCGCCGGATACGGAAATTACGAAACGTCCGCCTATGCCAAGACGGGTTGCGAATCCAGACACAACCTGAATTACTGGCGCTTTGGAGACTACATTGGCATCGGTGCGGGTGCACACGGCAAAATTTCGTTTCCCGACCGCATCACACGCGAAATGCGGTTTAAACAGCCGACTGTGTTTATGGAGCGCGCGATGTTGGGTGATGCGATTCAGGAGCGTTTGACCATTGCCGTCAGGGAACTCCCGTTCGAATTCATGATGAATGCGTTGCGGCTGACGGAAGGTTTTCCGATCGCGCTGTTTGCCGAGCGCACCGGATTGCCGATCAATGTGATCACGCGCGAGTTGGATCTGGCTGAATCAAAGGGGTTGATTCAGCGCGACCATGTTCAAATCAAGCCGACCGAAAAAGGGCGGTTGTTTTTGAATGATTTGCTTGCGTTGTTTCTCGCGCCAACGGCTTGACGCGACCGGCCGTGCCGGGAATTTCCCACACCCGGACCCCGTTATCTACGGCTTGGCAAAACTCGTCGCCGTCGGACCCGTGCCGCCTTCCTGGTAAATAACATCCCCATCTTTGGCCCACAAATAATGTGGCACATTGGCAGGCGCGACGTAAACACCGCCGGCCGGAATGGCGACAACTTTTGACTCGTCTGCGGTATTGCCGAAACCAACATAGAGTATTCCCGACAGAACGGTCGAATTGCGGGTGTCGGGGTGGGTGTGCGGCGCGATTTTGCCGCCCTTGGCGAGCATCACCCGCAACAGGTATGGCCCGGCTTGCTGCTCTGTGCCGATTACCCACGCGGCACGCAGTAATGCATTTCCGGGCGGGCTGAACCATTTGAGCGAATCAGGCAATACCGGTGCCGGCATCAAGTTTTGTGCGATCGCGCAATTTGCGATCAGCACGCCGGTGAAAACAAAAAAAGCCCGTTTTATCATTATCGATTCCTCATTCGTGGGGCGCATCCGGTACAACGACTGCAATCACATCGCCAAGTCGCCGGCCCACCTAAACACCATCCAGAAATTGCGCCTCAAACTCTTCAGGCGGCAGCGGTTTGGAGAAATAAAAACCCTGATATTCGTCACATTCAAGATCGCGCAGCACCCGGTACTGCTCCTCGCGCTCAACCCCTTCTGCAACGACATTCAGTTTGAGCGAGTGCGTCATAGCGATGATGGCGCGGATGATGGCCTCGTCGTTCGGGTCGGCACTGATATCACGCACAAAACTTGAATCGACCTTGATCGAGTCGATCGGCAACTGGCGCAGATACGACAGCGACGAAAAGCCGGTGCCAAAATTATCAACCGCAATACCGATGCCCATCACGCCGAGTTGTTTGAGCGCATTGGCGACGTCATCGGTGTTTTTCAGCAGCATGCCCTCGGTCAATTCGAGCACCACGTCGTGGGGATCGAGTCCGGATTTTTTGAGTGCATTTCCAATCGTGGCAACCAACCGCTTCGGATCAAACAATTGGCCGGCGGATAAATTCACCGCCACCGCAAAGTTGCGACCGGATTTCTTTTGCCATAACGCAACCTGTCGGAACGCTTCGGCGATCACCCATTCGCCGATCGGAACGATCAGGCCGGAATCTTCCGCGACACTGATAAATTGATCCGGCACCATCAACCCCAAACGCGGGTGTTGCCAACGGATCAGCGCCTCGACGCCGGTGATCTCACCGGTGGCGAAGCCGACCCGGGGTTGATAATGCAGCAACAGCTCGTTGCGGCGCAGCGCGAGTCGCAAAAAATTCTCAATCGCCAGCCGCTCCTGTGCCTTGGCATTCATTGCCTGCGAAAAAAACTGGTAGTTGTTGCGCCCCTTCGCCTTGGCGTCGTACATCGCAACGTCGGCGTGTTTCATGAGTGTTTGTGAATCCTCCCCGTCACTGGGAAAGACGCTGATACCGAGCGAGCACGAGGTGTTGAGTTGATGCTCACCGATTTGCATCGGCGCGGCGAGCGAGGCAATCATTTTTTCGGCGACACTCTGCGCTTCCTGACCGTCGGACGGCAGATTTTCAAGAATGATGGCGAATTCATCACCGCCGAGGCGCGCCACCGTATCGCTGGCGCGGACACATGCCGACAGTCTTGCCGCGACACGTTTGAGCAACTCGTCGCCGACATCATGGCCCAGCGAATCGTTGATGGTCTTGAAGCGGTCGAGGTCAATGAACATAAACGCCAGCTTTGACGCCTTGCGGACGGCATTGGCGAGACCCAGTTCGAGACGGTCGTTGAGCAGCATGCGGTTGGGCAACCCGGTCAACGCGTCGCGCGTCGCCAAAAATTCGACCCGCTCCTCCGCCGTCTTGCGTGCGGTGATGTTTGCGGTGGTGCCGGTCATGCGGCGCACCTTGCCGGCACCGTCGCGTTCGGTGACCTTGCCGGATGAGTTCAGCCACACCCACGCCCCATCCGCACCCGGCAACCGGTAATCGCAGGTGAACTCATTGCTGGTGCCGCGCACCGCACCCGTCAACGCAGCTTCAAATTTTGAACGGTCCTCCGGCTGGGTCCAGCCGATCACCTGCTCGCCGCGAAAACGGACGCCGTCCATTCCCTCGGGCTTTATCCCCAGCAGGGTGGCCCAACCCTCGCTGATAAAGACTTCATTTGCCGCCAGGTCCCAATCCCACAACGCCAGGCTGGATCCGGCCAGCGCGAGATCCAACCGCTCTTTGGCGTCGGTGATTTCGCGCTCGGTGCGGCGGCGCTCGGTGATATCGCGGCCGACGCCGATGCAATAACGTTCGCTGCCGATATCAAGTGCGCGGCCGTGGAATATATAGGGCGATTCACGCCCCTGTTTCGACAGCAAGTCAGCTTCGAGGGTGATCTCGTCATTGCGTTCGATCACACGTCTGATCGCGTCGGCGATGACCGCACGATCATGCGGCGCAATAAAATCAACCATGCGTTTGCTGCCGATTTCGTCGTCGTCATACGCCGTATCGTTTTGGAAGCTCTTGTTCCAGCGAACCATGCGGCCGTTTTTGTCAAACATAAAAAATGCGCCCGGCAGACTCGCGATGGCGGCGTCGGAGAACTCTTTTTCATGACGCAGCCTGATCTCGGCGGCCTGTCGAACCGCAATTTCGTCTTCCAGCAATTGCTCCATCTGCACAAATTCGCGCGTCAGATTGGCGACGTGTTCATCTGTTTTGGCGTGCGTTGCGCCCGGCTCACCACCCGCCCCGCGGCGCTCGCGCCGCGCCTCGGCCCGCGCCTCCAGCCTGGCGGTGATCAGGTCTGCCAGATTGACCAGCGCCTCCATCTCGCGGGGCTTGTTTTCCCGCGCGGCGGTATCCCACACCGCCAGCACGCCAACCGGCGCCCGTTC
>JANMNT010000177.1:0-9030 GCA_031368465.1 Burkholderiales bacterium | reverse complement strand
CGCGCCCGAACAGCGCTCCGGTGCGGACAAGGGGCGGCCGCAGCTTTCCGACCTGCGCGAGTCGGGCGCGATCGAGCACTCACCCATTCGCCCAAGGAGCGCGCCGAAAACCTGATGATTGTTGATTTGCTGCGCAACGATTTGTCACGCATTGCCCAACCCAACAGTGTCGAGGTGCCACATTTGTTTTCGCTGCACCCGCTGCCGTCGGTCTGGCAAATGACCTCAACCGTGCGGGCAATGTTGCAAGACGGTAAAACGCTCACCGATGTGTTTATGGCGTTGTTCCCGTGCGGGTCGGTGACCGGCGCGCCAAAGGTTGAGGCCATGAAGGCGATCCGCGCGCTTGAAACCTCGCCGCGTGGTGCCTATTGCGGGGCGATCGGTTATGTTTCACCCGATCAGACCGGGGCGTGCTTTAACGTCGGGATTCGCAGCGTATGGATTCAGAATAACCACGCCACCTGTGGTGTCGGCAGTGGCATCACGTTCGATTCAACCGTTGATGGCGAGGCCGCCGAGCTGGTGTACAAAACGCGCTTTGTCGAGCGCGCCTCGAAACCATTTGCGCTGTTTGAAACGATCCGGCTGGCGAATGGTGAATATGCCCGGCTTGACCGGCATCTTGATCGTATCGCGCGCTCGGCGCGGCATTTTCGTTTTTCTTTCTCAGTCGAGGCGGCGCGCGCCAGTCTGAATGGCTTGAAGAGCCGCTATCCACAAGGCGTTTGGCGGGTGCGTTTGACGGCCCATGACGACGCGCGATGTGAAGCGACTGCCGTGGCATTGGCGGCAATGCCTGACCGCCCGCTGTTTCAACTCGCCGCACAGCCGGTATCGCGTTACGATGAATTCCTGTCGCATAAGACCACCCGCCGCGAGGTTTACGATCAACACGCACCACCGTCCGGTGTCTGGGACACATTGTTATGGAACGAGCAGGGTGAGTTGACTGAATTTATCCGTGCCAACTTGGTGCTCGATATCGACGGGCGACGACTTACGCCGCCGCTTGACTGCGGCCTGTTGAATGGCGTTCTGCGTGGTGCGTTGCGCGATGCCGGCGCCATTGAGGAACGTATTTTGCGGCCGGTCGATTTGCAACGCGCGCAAAAAATCTGGTGGGTGAACAGCCTGCGCGGCGAGGTGCTGGTCAATGCGGTCGGTCAACCTCACCAAAAGGCCGACGCCAGCATGGCGATGCCGGCGCCGACGACAACAATATCCATCACAAACTGAAAGTCGCCGGGTGCCATTTTTTCGACAATTCGTTTGGATAATAGCGAACCAACCATCAGGCCGCCGCCGACCGCCAGGCCGCGCAGGACGTTTTCAAGTGTGGTGATGCCGCTGAGGGAAAAAACGCTGGTTTTGGTGAGGTGCACCGCCACCGAGCCGAGTGCCTCTGTGGCGATATAGGCACCCTTGGTCAGACCGTACATCAGGAAAAACGGCGCATTCACCGGGCCGGTCGATGAGACCAGACCGGTCAGGTAACCAATCGCCGCACCGACGACCGCCAATTGCCAGCGTTCGATTTTGATGTCGAGATGTTTAAGCCAATGCCGAAACGGCACCACCAGAATCAGAAAAATGCCGAGCGTCAGTTCAACCGTATCACCGTCGAGCCTGACATAGGTCGATGCACCCAAGATGGCAAACGGGATGGCCGCGGCGCTGTAAATTGCCGCGGCCGGCCAATCTACCTGCCGCCACCAGATCGCCACCCGCGAGCCGTTTGCCATCAGCGCGGCGATGGCCATGATTGGCACCGCCGCCTTGGCACCAAACACCCACACTAAAATCGGCACCATAATGACGCCTGCGCCGAAACCAATCACGCCGCCGATGGTGCCGGCGATGAGAGACAATGGCAAAATGATCAACCATTCCATGATCCATTATGTCCCAGCCGCTGCTGCCCGATCTGTTGCAACCCGGCCTGCGCCTGGTGTTTTGCGGAACCGCTGCGTCGAAAAAATCAGCCGAGCTGAAGGCTTACTACGCCAAGCCGGGTAATAAATTCTGGCCGACGCTGTATCAGGTCGGCATCACACCAACACAATTTTTGCCGGACCAATACCACCGGTTGTTGGCACTTTCGATTGGTCTTACCGACCTATGCAAGCATCATGCAGGTACCGATGCACAAATCCCGCCTGATGCATTTGATGTCGCGTTGTTTGTTGAAAAAATCCGGCATTACCAACCGTCGATGGTGGCCTTTACCAGTAAAAACGCCGCGCGGATTGTGCTGGGAAAACAGCCTGATTACGGCCTGCAGATCGCAACGATTGGTCAAACCCGATTGTTTGTCTTGCCTTCACCGTCGGGGCTGGCAACCCGGTTTTTTGATATTGCGGTGTGGCGGGCACTGGCAAGCGAGATTCATACATATCGCGGCGTTGATTTGGGCTGTCGAAGCCCTAAAATAGCCTGATGACTTCAACGCCTGCCCCGATTGATCAGACCGCCGCGAAAAAGTCCGCCATGCGTATGCATATTGGTGCGCTGCGCGACGCGATGGATGTCGACGTACGTGCCAGCGAGACCGCCCTGTGTCACCAACTGGTATTGGCCTCGCCTGAATACAAAACCGCCGGTCATCTGTTGTGCACCCTGTCGTTTGGCAGCGAGATCGACACCCGGCCGTTGATCGCCGATGCGCTCGCTCGGGGCAAGAGGGTTGCCCTGCCGCGCGTTGACCCGCTGTCAAAGAATCTGCGATTGTTTTCGATCGACACTGATAGTGTATTTGAGCGCAGTAAGTGGGGAATCGACGAGCCACTGTTGACGGCATCGCCGGTTGCTGTTTGTGAACTCGATTTTGTGCTGGTGCCGGGGCTCGCCTTCGATGCCGCCGGCAACCGCCTTGGTTACGGGCGTGGCTACTACGACCGTTTGCTTGCCGGGTTGTCGCCCGGTGCGACCCGCATGTCGATGGCATTTGCCTGTCAAATCGTCGCAGTCGTACCAACATCGCCAACGGATGAAAAAATCGACCTGCTGGTCAGCGCCGCGTCAACCACCCGTATGAGACGTTCCACACCTTCCACCGTATCGGCCAGTCCAGCCGCCCGCCCAACATAACCCGATGATTCCAACACAATCAACATGACGACGATGGCAAAAAAAATCGACGGTAAAGTCATCTCTGAATTTTTCCGTGCGGAATACAAACTCAGGGTTGACCGGCTGCTGGCGTCCGGCATCCGTCCCGGGTTGGCGGTGGTCATTGTGGGCGACGACCCGGCGTCACAGGTGTATGTGCGCAACAAAGCCAGGGCGTGTGAAGCCATCGGGATGTTTTCCGAGGTGCACGCCATGCCGGCGGATGCCAGCTACGAACTGCTGCGCAGCTTGATCGGGCGGCTGAACAAGAATGCATCGATTCACGGAATTTTGGTGCAACTGCCGTTGCCCAAACACCTCAATGACCGCGCCGTGATCGAGTCCATCGCCGCAGACAAGGATGTCGACGGCTTTCATTTTTCGAATATGGGTGCGTTGGTGATGGGTGACAGCCCGTTTCCACCTTGCACACCCTATGGTGTGATGAAAATGCTCGAGTACGAGGGTATCGCGATCGAGGGCAAACACGCGGTGGTGGTCGGTCGATCGAATATTGTCGGCAAACCGCAGGCGATGATGTTGCACAAGGCCGGTGCGACGGTGACCATTTGCCACTCGAAAACCCAGGATCTGGCGGCGTTTTGCAAAAGTGCGGATATTCTGGTGGCGGCGGTCGGGCGGGCGAATTTCATCAAGGGTGACTGGATCAAGCCCGGGGCGACGGTGATTGACGTCGGCATCAACCGGCTGCCCGACGGAAAGCTTTGTGGTGACGTTGATTTTGCCGCGGCGTCGGAAGTGGCAGGTGCCATCACGCCGGTTCCGGGCGGCGTCGGGCCGATGACCATCACCATGTTGCTCGGCAACACGCTGCGTGCGGCAGAGCGGCGGATCACGCCGGAAAGACCGGAGACCATGCTTGCGTAATTTTTATGTGACGGGCCAATCATCGGCCGGCGCGCATCGTATGCACGTCACGGATTGGGGGGGAATCGACAATCCGCAGGTATTAATCTGTGTCCATGGGCTGACCCGCTGTGGACGTGATTTTGATGTGCTCGCAAAAGCGTTGTCGTCGCATTACCGGGTGCTGTGCCCGGATGTGGTGGGGCGCGGGCAATCCGACTGGTTGGCCAACAAGGCGGACTACGATTTTCCGCAATACGTTTCCGATATGGTGCGATTGATTGCCAAATCCGGGGCAAAAAAAGTGCACTGGGTTGGCACGTCGATGGGCGGCATTGTCGGCATGGTGTTGGCGGCGCAACCGCATTCACCCATCACCCGCTTGGTGATCAATGATATCGGATCGTTTATTCCAAAAGCCTCGCTCGAGCGGATCGCCCAATACATGAACCCAGCGGCCAACCCGCTGTTCGACAGCATTGACACGGCCGTTGCGGTGGTGCGGTCGGTCAGCCCGTTTGGTCCGTTGACAGACGCCCAATGGCATCAACTCACGCTGCCGCTGATCAAGCAGGTGGCGAGTGGAAAGTGGCAATTCCGTTACGATCCGGCGATTGCCATCGGGTTAAAGTCCAAACCAATCGCCGACGTCGATTTGAGCGAATTTTGGAATGAAATCAGTTGTCCGGTGTTGGTTACGCGCGGCGCGGATTCTGACCTGCTGCTGAAGTCGACTTTTGAGGCGATGTGCAGCCGGCCAAACGTGCGCGGGGTCGAATTTGCCAATACCGGCCACGTGCCGATGTTTCAGGATAAGGCCTCGATTGAGATTGTGAAATCGTTCCTGCTGGCGCCTGCCCCGCAAGAATCGCACGCCTAAGGGTCAAGTCAGGCCCGAATGTGCCGATGACGTAGATGTAATGTTATTCCCATCTACGTTAAATGTCATTCATCACACAACCATTGCCTGATCTGGCCGCCTGGGTGCAGTTCTATACCGGGGCGGATCTGCCTGTGCTGCACCGCACGGCGTCCCAATTGGCCGTTTTTGCGGCCGATCAGGATCGTGTGTCGCCGCGCGACATTGCCAATACGGTGGTGCGCGACCCGCTGATGACCCTAAAGACGCTGATTTGGGTCGGTGAACAAAAGAAGTTGCGGGCACGGTCGGCAAAACAAAACACGCTGTCCGGCGAAATCGAAACGATTGAATCGGCCATTGTCATGATGGGGATCACGCCGTTTTTCCGGCGCTTCGACCGTTTTGAAACGGTTGAGGGACGACTCAAGGACATGCCTTCAGCGCGGCTGGGGGTGTTGCGTGTCATGACCCGCGGGGTCAGTGCCGCCGACTATGCCGGTGATTGGGCGGCTTATCGCAAGGATCTCGATATTCAAATCATCGTCGAAGCCGCACTGCTGCACGATCTGTCGGAGCTGTTGACATGGGTGTTTGCGCCATCACTTGCGTTGCGTTTGAAAAACATGCGCGACAATTTCCCCACCATGCGCAGTGATGAAATCCAGCGCACGGTATTGGGCATCACCTTGAATGAGCTCGAGGTCGATTTATTCAAGGCGTGGAACCTGCCGAGTTTGTTGCAACGCCTGACCGACGATTCACACGCCGATACCCCGCAGGTTCGCAATGTTAGTCTCGCCGCGCATGTGGCGCGGCACATGGCCAACGGCAGCGACGACCCCGCGTTACCGGATGACTTTATCGAGGTTGGCAAGTTACTCAACATTCCACCCGAGCTTGCACGCAAACGGATTCTGCGGCAACGACTTGAAGCGGCCTGAACACGCCTGATACCAATCGCGGTTGGCGGGCGGTTATTCAGCGACCCGAAACCGCCACACCGCGATCAGGGTAAATAACGCCGTGAATCCACACATCGCTGCAATCGGCGGCAGTGCCGCTGCGATTTCCTGCCCGCGCCAGGTCATGCCTGAAAAACCTTCCACCGCCCAGTACGCAGGCGTGAACTTTGCCGCCAGCTGCAGCCATTCCGGAAAAATGAACGACGGCACCCAGGCGCCGCCCAGCATCACCAGCACCAGCGTGGCAAAAATGGCGATGCCGCGTGCGGTTTCTGGTGTGCGGCCGAGCGCGGCGATCAGCAGGCCGAAGCTGGCGGTTAACAACGCAAAGGCAATGGTGACGCCGGCAAATCCCAGCCAGCTACCGTCAACACGTACACCAAAGGCGGCGATTGCAACGGCGTAGATCACGCTGACAAATACCACCGCGATGCCGCTGCTGGCGGCAATGCGACTGGCAATAATGGTTGATTTGTTGATTGGCGCAATGGTCAGGCGTTTCCACAGCCCCATCTTTTGCATCAGTAACAGACCGATGCCAAATTCGATTCCGGTGAACAAAATAAATTGCACGCTCATTCCGGCAAACGAGTGGGCAAAACTGTTGTACTTACGTAGTTCGTTCGCGGTGACGTCGCGGTTTGTTGTCCGGAACGGCATGGACAGCTTGATGCCGGTGTCGCCGCCGGTCTTTGCGACGTCGACTTTGTCGGCACCGGAAAAACTGCGCTGCACGGTCAGGACGTTGTCGAGCAGCGTGGTCAGATTACGCTTCTGGGTTGTATTCAGGTCCGCCGATTCCACCACACTTTTTGCGACATCACCGACGTTTTGTGCGAGACCGCCGCTGGCAAGCCTGGTCGAGACGATGCCCTGGATCGCGTGTTGTGCCAGCAGGCCGTCAACGATCGCGGCGACAAATGACTGCGATGGATCAACGTGCACCACAATTTCCGGCTTTGGATGTGTCGAGAAAACGGCGCGAAACACGTTCTCGCCAAATCCGGCCGGCAGCACCACGGCGGCGCGGCGTTTGCCGGCGCGCACCAACGCGACGGCATCTTTTTCCTCGATGAGGAGCACATCAACCGTCGCATCGTTTTGCATCGCGTGGACGATGGCCCGGCTGGCGTTGCTGTTGTCCTGATCAACAATGGCAATTGGAATCTGCGACGGCTTCTTGTTGCCGCCCGGATTCAACACATAGCCGAAAAAGGCCGCCATGACAATCGGCGCGACCAGTGAAACAAACAGGGCTTTGCGATTGCCGAGATAAAGCAAAATATCTTTTCGTGTCAGGGCAATCAAGGCGGTTAATTGTGTATTCATGTCGGTTTGTGCAGCCTTTTTAGTAAAACGCGGTCGGTTCGTGCGATTGCCAACGGCGGTCGGCGACGTCTCTGGTTATTCGTCCCGCAGCGCCCGGCCGGTCAGATTCAGAAACAGTGTTTCGAGCGTGTCACGCTGAGACACCATGTGCGTGACCCGTCCGCCGGACTGCGCGATGGCCGCCAGCAAATGCGGCAACCCGTCGGTCAGATCCCGAAGTGTCAGTGATATTCGGGTCATATCCGGCCCGCCGGATGGTTTGATTGTGACGCCACTGACGCCGTCGATATTGCCGATGTCGGTCAACGTGACCGGTGAGAGCAGGCCCTTGACGTCAATTTCCAATACATTGCTGGCCGGCAACATTCGATGCAGGTTGGCGATGGTGTCATTGGCGATCATGCGGCCCTGATCGAGGATGACGATACGGTCGCACAGTCGTTCTGCTTCTTCCATATAGTGTGTTGAATAGAGAACCGCCTTGCCTTGGGACCTGAGGGTTTGCAGGTTGTCAAAAATGGCGTTGCGACTTTGTGGATCAACCCCGACGGTTGGTTCGTCGAGCAGCATGATGTCCGGATCGTGCAACAGTGCGGCGGCAATATTGAGCCGGCGTTTCATCCCGCCGGAAAACGATACGACGCGGTCTTTCGCGCGTGTGGCCAGACCAACCATGTCGAGTGCGGCATTGACGCGCGCAGTCAGCGTGGCGCCGCGCAGGCCGTATAACGCGCCGAACGTTTCCAGATTAATTCGTGCGTCAAGCTCCTCAAACAACGCGATGTCCTGCGGGACCAGACCGATACGCTGCTTATTAGCCGGGCCGGCCGCTGAAATCGCATTGCCGTCGATGGTCACGCTACCTTCGTCCGGCGTCACCAGCCCGCACAGCATGCCGATGGTGGTCGATTTTCCCGCACCGTTGGGGCCAAGCAGGCCGACTATTTCGCCCGGTACCAGATTGAATGACACCGCGTCGACGACCTTGCGCTGTTGAAATGATTTGCTGATATTGCGCGCTTGCAACATGTGGGCTCCTTGACAATAGGCCCACTTTGCACCGTTGCGTTACCACGGCGGTTCAGAATGCGCCGGGTGTGCCGGAAACGGGTGCCAAACAACCGTGGCGGGCGCGAATGGCGTCAAATGTGCCGGCCACCGCCGGCACCCCAGTCAATGGTGGCTGGACGCTATTTGCCGCGTTTGCGCTGGGTTTGTTGTTCGTCTTCGCGTGTCAGATGGCGTTCGATGCGCTCGGCTTCGCCGTCAGCTTCGCGGAACAGCATCGGGAACGGTCCTTTCAGGAATACCCATTCGCGGTGTTGATAATGACTGCGCATCTGGATAAACAGCGGCAGGTCGCGCAGATTACGCAGCTCCAGCATGTGCGAGCCGATCAATTCACGCATGCGCGCTTCACAGGCGAGCTCGAGTTGCTTGAGCCCGCGAATTTCGGATTGATGAGAAGTGGCTTCACCACGGATCACTACGGCGGCCAGTTGTGCGACATCTTTCATTTTCGACGCTTGACGCACCTTCATCTGACGAAATTTGCACTCGATTTCCAGCGCCGCAATTTGTTCGGAAAGGGTCGGCTTCGGTTTTGGCCCAGCGGGTGGGTTTTTTGCGTCATCCATCGTATTTCCCATGTTTATGGCATGTTAACGGGGAAAAACCGTAATTGACCCAGATTAAAAAGTCGTTTAAAGACGGATAGCTTCAGGCAAAAACACTTGAAACACGTTGCCAGGTGGTGACTTTGTAATCCGGCATATATGTCAATGATTGTCAATCCGAACCTGAAAAATGCTTGGGCCGAATCTGCGTTTGTTCCCCCACACTGGCAAAATAGCGGCTGACCGAATCTGACGTGAAAGCAAAGAATGGCACAGTACGTTT
>JANMNT010000171.1:0-13734 GCA_031368465.1 Burkholderiales bacterium | reverse complement strand
TGATTCAAGCAAGCGGTAGCGATGTTCCATTTCAACGACTATCCAGCGTAGCACACCCAGGATGCGCGCATGGTTGGCGCAGACGATCGCGCCTACCGCCGGTTGGTCGATTACGACGGCGGTTATGCCGATCTGTATGTGATCAATGCAACAACCGGTGCCCGCACACTGGCATTCAAAAAACTGCGCGGCAGTGGCGTTGTCCCGCAAGGGCAATGGTCGCCGGACGGCAAGTCAGTGGTGTTTTATCAAAACAAACATTGGCACGCCGTCAACACCACCGATGGCAGCATCAAGCGCATCACCGCCGGCATGAAAACCGCGGTCCACAACGAAGAACACGATTCGCCCTCGCCCGCCGGCCCATACGGCACCGCCGGTTGGACGTCCGACAGCGCATCTGTATTGATTTACGATAAGTTCGACGTATGGCAGGTATTTGTCGATGGCCGGCCGGCGCAAAACATTACGCGTGGCGAAGGCCGCAAATCAAAAATCCGCTTGCGCGTGCAACGTATCGAACCAGTCGATGAAGACGACGAGGAGCGCGGCGTCGATACCAAAAAACCGTTGGTACTGCGCGGCGAAAGCGAAGTGACCCGCGCATCCGGCTTTTACCGGACATCGTTTGATGCCACCACCGCACCACAACGCCTGATCTGGGGCGACAACAATTTTCGTTATGTTGGCCGCGCACAAGACGCTGATGTATTGCTCACCACCGCATCACGCTTTGACGTTTTTCCGGATTTGTTTACTAGCGACAGCAATTTTGTCGCGCCAAAAAAGGTCAGCAACGTCGGCGCGCAGGTCGCCGCATTCGATTGGGGCACAAGTGAATTGATGGCATTCAACAATGCCAAGGGCGTGCCACTTACGGCGGCTGTCTACAAACCGGCAAATTTCGACCCGAAGAAAAAATATCCGCTGATGGTTTACATTTACGAGCGGCTGTCGCAAAACGTGCATGGCTTTGTCAATCCGGCGCCGAGCCAGAATATCAACCCATCGCTCTACACCAGCAACGGTTATGTCATTCTCATGCCGGACATTGCCTACACCACCGGCCAGCCGGGCAAAAGTGCGCTTGATGCGGTTTTGCCGGCGATCAACAAACTGGCCAGGCAGGGATTCATCGACGAAAAATCCATCGGCATTCAGGGCCATTCCTGGGGCGGCTACCAGATCGCGTGGATGGTCACACAAACCAATCGCTTCCGTGCCGCCGAAGCCGGCGCACCGGTCGGCAACATGACCAGCGCCTACTCGGGTATTCGCTGGGGCTCCGGATTGCCCCGACAGTTTCAGTATGAACAACAACAAAGTCGCATCGGCAAAAGCTTGCAGGAAGCACCTGCCCTCTACCTCGCCAATTCACCGGTATTTCACATCACCAAAGTCAAAACCCCGTTGCTGATTCTGCATAACGACCAGGATGACGCAGTGCCATGGTATCAGGGCATCGAATTGTTCCTGGCGATGCGTCGTTATGACAAAGAGGCCTATTACTTCAATTACAACGGCGCGTTGCACGGTCTGCGCCGGCGGGCGGACCAGAAGGATTTTGGCCTGCGCATGAACCAGTTTTTTGATCACTTCCTGAAGGGCGCGCCAAAACCTGAGTGGATGGAAAAAGGGATCGCGTTTAACGACCGGGAAGACGAGAAGGATCGATTCAATCAGGCAAAAGTGGCGGGGCCTGAGAAAAAATAGGCATCGATTTTTAGTTGCAACCAAATGGGCTAACGTCATGACCGGAAATTGCCAGTACGACTTCAACGGCAAGGTGGTGTTGATTACCGGCGGCACCGACGGTATCGGCCTCGCGACGGCAAAGATGTTTGTTGTCGCCGGCGCAAAGGTGCTGGTGGTGGGCCGCAACGTTGCGCGTGGAGAAAAGGCACTGGCTGAATTAATTGCCCTCGGTGGTACGGCGCATTTTTTGTCGATTGACGTGGCCGACCCCACGCAGGTCGAGAAAATGGTCGCCGCGTGCGTTGAAATGTATGGACGACTCGACTTCGCGGTGAACAACGCCGCGGCCGAATTCCCGTTGGTCCTTACGGCTGACATTCCACTGGACGCGGTTGACCGCAGTATCGCGGTCGACTTGCGTGGTGCATGGTTGTGTATGAAACACGAAATCGACGCCATGTTGAACACCGGCGGCGGCGCGATTGTTAATGTCTCGTCGGTCAATGGTTTTTCCAGCTCACCCAAAGCGGCCATTTACAGCGCCACCAAACACGGCATGAATGGCTTGACCACGGCGGCGGCACGCGAATATATCCCGATGGGCATTCGCATCAACAGCATCTGCCCCGGCGCCATTGAAACGCCACGCCGGCAACGACGGCTGGCCGGTTTCACGCCCGAACAAGTTAATGCGCATTACGCCGAGCAGACGGCGCGTATTCCGGCCGGCCGTGTGGCACATGCAGACGAAGTTGCCGCGGGCATATTGTGGCTATGCTCGGACGCGGCATCGTATGTTGTGGGCCATCATCTGGTGATTGATGGTGGCTTGTCGGCGTAACAATGCCGGCGGGGCACCATGAGGCTAAGGCAAACATCATGAGCAATGCAGATCCCGACAATGTTTTCACCGGCTCGATTCCGAATCTTTATGAAACGTATTTGGTTCCTCTGATATTCGCGCCGTACGCAACAGATCTTGCTAATCGGCTTGCTTTACGAACGCCGTCTCACGTGCTCGAAATTGCCGCCGGTACCGGTGTCGTGACGCGCGCCATGGCATCAGCGCTTCCTGAGCACGTCTCGATCATCGCCACAGACTTAAATCAGGCGATGCTTGACCAGGCTTCGATCATCGGTGCCGGGCGATCTATTGAATGGCGTCAGGCAGATGCCATGCAACTACCTTTTTCAGATGAAACGTTTGACGCCGTTGTATGTCAGTTCGGCGCGATGTTCTTTCCTGAAAAAGCCAAAGCCTTTGCCGAGGCGCGGCGCGTTCTCAAGCCGGGGGGCGTATTTATTTTTAATGTTTGGGATCAGATTGGTGCAAACGAATTTGCGGATGTCGTGACAAGTTCACTGGTGCAGCTGTTTCCCAGCGACCCGCCGCGTTTCCTTGCTCGTACACCACACGGCTATTCCGATGCCCGTACCATCAGAGGTGATCTTGAAAACGGTGGGTTCACGAAGCCGGCCCGGATCCAAACGCTAGCCGCGCGAAGTCGGGCGCTGTCTGCGCGCATACCGGCGATCGCATACTGCCAGGGGACGCCGCTACGAAATGAAATAGAGGTGCGAGACGCCTCGAAGCTCGATACAGCAACCGACATCGCGGCGACAGCAATCACCGGTCAATTCGGTGAAGGACCCGTGGATGGCAGGATTCAGGCGCATATTGTCACCATCGAAAGGTGACCGCTTCGAATTTAGCGTGTTGCGCCCGACAAAGCGATTTGAGGCCAATCTCCACCACCAGCCAACTTACCTGCAAGCACCAGCCAGTCGGTCAACCAGCTCGTAACGTGTGGTTGCGCCATTCACCTCGACCAGCGTAAATTCGCGATCACCCGCCGCGGTAATCGGATTGATATCCGGCGGCCATACCGGCCCATTGTCATACGCCCACGCCATTTTGTTGCCGGCCACACTCCACGCGCCGGTGATGGTGGCGGCGTTCGGCGGGGTGTTTTCAGATGGTTCGGCAATGAAACGGCCATCGGCTTCGAGGGTCACCATATAAACCATCGGTCCGCGTGTGGCAGCCCAGACACCGGCATAGCGACAACGGGCGGCGATCAGCGGGTCAGACGATGCGGTTGCGCTGGCGTTTGTCGAATTGCCGCCTGTGGTCGAAGCGGAATCCGCCTTGCTTGATACCGCCGCCTGACCGAGTTCACACGCGGCGAATTTGTTGACCGAGGTTGTCGGCGAAACGGCGCGACCGGTCGATGCCGCCTGTTCGAGGCATTCGACCTTTTTTGCGACTTGCTGGCGGATCATTGTTTTATACGCGAGCGGCAGGATAATCATCAATGCGATGGTCCAGCCGATGATGCGCAGCGTCCATGTCGAACGCGAGGAGGTGTGTTGGGTTAATGACATTGCGCTTACGATATTCGGGTGTCTAACGAATAATTTACAGTACAAAATTGGCAAGCGACAAACAACAGTGGCATAAGATCAGCATGTCAACTATTATTTAATCACTACACCACCCAGCTGCTTGTTTTGCGACCAGCAAAGATAGAACATACATTATTTCCAATCTAACAAGGGGGCGCAATGTATTCGAACCACCTTTTCCAATCGCCGTCGGCGATTGTTTCAGCCGCGTGCCGCAATGTGTTTGCCGCGGTGTCCTTCGTCTTCCTTTTCGCCGGCAATGTTTTCGCCCAGCAAGTCATCGACAATGTTGACCTCGATGGACTTGGCAAGAGCGCTATTGTGGTGCGCTCAACCACCACGTCACCTTCGCTGAAGGCGGGACGATTTGCCGGCAACACGTTTACGTTTACCGACGTAACGGACCCCGGATTAAACTATCGATTGCTCGGCGCCAATAAATTGGATGCCGGTGCCAAGAGCGATCTATTAATGCAAAACATCACACAAGGTGAGTTCGGCGAAGCGCGGGCGCTATTGGATTTTGATCCGACGCGTGAACGCCTGATCCGCAACGTTAAACGGACCTGGGATGTGCAGGCAGTCGGCGACCTCGATGGCGATGGCTTTGGCGATATTGTCTGGCGCTACGTTGTCAGTGAATCACCTGATACCGGCGTGTCGTACATTTGGTTTACCGCGGGCGCACCCAACACCAACGCCACGGTACAAAACCCGACCAATGTCACACAGGTTCGCAAGCGTGGCGGTGCCCCGCTGACTTGGACATTGTTGGGTGCGGCCGATATCAACGGTGACAATGCCGCCGACATGGTCTACATCAGCCCGGAAGGTGTCATTCGTGTGTTAATGGCGACCCCAGGCCGGACCTGCGCAAACCTTTCAGCCGGGACCGTTCCATCCGGCATGACCGCACAGAAATTTGGCAATTTTTCCGGTGATGGTCGTGGCGATATTCTGTATCGAAATAGTGTTACCGGTGCCGTACAGCTGGCGAAGCTCAATGCGGTCGGCTTGGTATTGCCGCCGTACACCGGCGCGCCGGACGATCAAAATGCATCTTGCACCTCGAGCGCGCTGGTGATTCCCTCAACAACAGTAGCGCTACCCGCGAGCGACGTGACTTGGCGGCTCTATGCGGTCGGCGACTTTGATGGCAACGGCATTACTGATATCGCCTGGCTGCAGACAACCGGTCAAATAACACTTTGGCTGATGAATCCGGCCGGTGCCGCACCAACCGTTGTCACCAACGCTGGTACCGCGCCATTCACGGTGTCCGCGTCGCAGAGCGGCATTTTATCGGACGCCAAAGTTGCCGGTGTTGCGTACACCACATCATCCGGTGTCAGCGGTGTGACGGATGCCGACGGCAAATACCGTTACAACCCGAATGACACCGTGACATTCACGCTTGGGACATTGCAGTTGGGAACGGTCACCGCCAATGGCGTTATTTCGCCGATGCAATTATCCGGCGGCAACGCCAACAAATTGACCAATCTGCTGGTGTTGCTCCAGTCGCTCGACGCGGATGGCAATGCGGCCAACGGTATCAACATCACCGCACCAACGGCGGCTGGCGTGACCGCCGCGATCAATCTGACAACAACGCCATCCACGTTTGCATCGGCGGCCAATACCGCCCTGCAGGCGGCGATGACGGCCGGTGGGCTGACTGGTACCATCAAGACCGTTGACCAGGCCAACGCGCACTTTTCGTCGCAGGCATTTCCGGTTTTGGCCGAAAACGTCTATGGCATCGTCGGCGCGACTGAGGGGGTGATGGTTCGATTTGGACCAACAGGCGAATATATGGTTGGTCAGCCGGACGTGGACATTTATTTGCAAGCCAACGGCTCGCTTGGCACCACGCCGACCGCAACAAAAATTGAGACGGCCGGTGTTGAGCATGGTTTTGCCACCGTGACCGGCTTTGACTCGAACGGCTATCGAATTATCGGCAGCCCGACTGTTGACACCAATCTTCAGGCCGGGCTTTCACATTCCAAGTCGACGGATCGGGTACGGCCCGAGGGCAGCGGCATCCGTGTTTCAACAGGCGAATTGCTGCCAAAAATTGAAAACATTCCCGGCACAATTGTGGGTGCATGGACATTGTTTTCGACGGCAATCAAAAACCAGACCGTGGTCTTTGGATCGAATGGGAAATTCATGTTGTCAGATCCAATTGGTGACCCCGGTGCCAGCCCACCGCGTCCGGGTGTCGAGTTCGGTTCGTACACCTACGATGCCAGCACCAAAATTTTGAGGGTGTCCAATCCAATCTACGACACCAATGGCACAGGCGGACTATTCCAATCGAGTGCGGCGCAACCTGCGGGGATGAGCTTTACGCTGAATGCGGATGGTATTACCCTTACGGCTATCGACCTGACATCATCGCCGCAGCAAGTCTTTACGGCGTATCGGATATCAAAATAACAAGCAGCGATAAAATTGAAAAGGGGCCAAGCGGCCCCTTTTTTGTTTCAATCTGCCGTTTCATTTCCACACTGATGCAAATTCAGAAGCCGGCTAAACACTTTCCAATAACGCCACCGTCCCCAACCCGCCATCGGCACATATGCTGACAATCGCTTTTTTGCCGGCACCCATCGCCGCGAGTTGTTTGGTTGCCTGCGAAAGAATACGTGCGCCGGTGGCCCCAAACGGATGACCGATCGCCACACTTCCGCCATTGGGGTTGAGGCGCTCCCACGGGAATTTGCCGAGTGTTTGGTTCACCTTCACTTTTTCGCGCAGGAAGGTTTCACTTTCTAACGCGGCGATATTGCACAACACCTGCGCGGCAAACGCTTCGTGAATTTCCCACAGGTCGATATCGTTGAGTGTCAGACCATGGCGCGCCAGCAGGCGCGGAATCGCGTAGGCCGGTGCCATCAACAGGCCCTCGGTAAAAATATCCACGCCGGCAATTTCATAGTCGAGCAACTTCACACGCGCCGCACCGGGCGGCAACTTGGCCAGCCCCTGTTCATTGGCCACCCAGATTGCGGCGGCACCGTCGGTGAGTGGTGACGCATTGCCGGCGGTAACCGTGCCAGCCCCACCGCGATCAAAGGCGGGCTTGAGTGTGGACAGTTTTTCCAGGGTTGAATCGGCGCGCGGAATGCCGTCCTTGCCATTACCGTTGATATTGATAACAAGGTCGTCAAAAAACCCGTTGCCCATCGCCTTGACGGCGCGGGCGTGACTGTCATAGGCAATTTTGTCCTGCGCGGCACGTTGAATTTTCCAGGTCTTGGCCATTTCCTCGCAGTGTTCGCCCATGCTCTTGCCGGTTGAGCGATTTTTCACGCTCGGGATATCGAGCCGGACGTCTTTGAATTTGATGCTGGTAATGGCATCAAGCCGCTGGCCAAAGGTGCGCGCCTGCATCACCGCCCGCAACCAGTTCGAAAAACCCTGCGTCAAACCGATTTGCACCTGACTCATGGCTTCAACACCACCAACCATTGCCAGTGGCGCGTGGTCGCTCAACATGCCGGCCGCGTCAAACACACCCACCATCGAGGTCGAGCATGCCTGCACGTTTGAATGCGCCGGAATGGTCGCGTCGAGTTTCGCATCCATCAACACTTCGCGGGCGATATTGCTCCAGCGCAGACTCGGGATGACGGTTCCCCAGATCATCAGGTCAGGCCGCGCAATTTTTGCCATCGCCTGCACCACCGGCACTGACATTTGAATCGCGTCAAACCCCCTCAGCGCGCCATCGGTCTTGTAAAACGGCGTGCGCAATCCGGGGACGAGGTAAACAGGTTTCATGGGTTGGTCTCTGATGACGTAAAAAAGCGATTCTACGCCTGCGACCGGGCGCAACAACAATCATTCAAGCCGGATCTCTTTTGCGATATAGCCGTACACCGCAGAAATGCGCCGCAGGTGGCGCGATTCCGGATGCGTCAACACCCATATATCGATGGAGGAACCTTCCAGCGGCGGGGTGAGCGCGCGCAGCAGTGGATCGTGCTGCGCCTTGTAGGTCGCCATACCACCGATACCCAATCCGGCGCGCACCGCCTCGCCGATGGCCACCAGACTATCCATGCGATAACGCGGCACCACCTTCGGAAAGTATTTTCGACGCCACTTGCCGACCGGGTCTTCAGGCAGCGCATCGTCAAGCGCGATCCAATCGTATTCTTCAAGACTCTTGGGCGCCTTACCCTTGAACAGGGTCTTTGCACCATAGATTGCAAAATGCGCACGACCCAGACAATGACCGACCAGATGCTCGGGCGGCTTGAAGGTGGCGCGGATGGCAATGTCGGCGTCGCGTTTGCTCAGGTTTGCGACCTGGTAAGAGGTCAGCAGCTCCAATTGCAGCTGCGGGTGCAACGCACCAAGTGCGGCGAGGTGCGGCAGCATCACGTTGTACAACACCGAATCGGTCATGGTGATGCGCACCAAGCCGGACACCTCATTTTGGGTGCCGAGTGAAACGGCGCGGGCGGCTTCGAGTTCGGCTTCGATTTTTTCGGCGTGCGCCACCACCGCTAATACCAAGTCTGACGGAAAGTAACCTTTGCGGGAGCGGTTAAACAGCGGCTGACCGAGCTGCTTTTCGATGCGTTGCACGGTGCGAAACACGGTTGAGGTATCGGCACCCAGCCGTTTACCCGCATCGGCGAGGTTGCCGGCCCGCACCATTGCCAGCAGAACCTCGAGGTCGCCCGCCGTCAGCTGATATTGCGTGGATGCAATCTTCATTTGTCAAAACGCCTATTTTCATTGCAATTACGCAATCATATAGTACGTCCACTTCCACCGCAACCAACCAAGGAACCATCATGAAACGTTTCTCTAACTACATCTATACCCATCAAGCCACAGTCTTGTCGCTGTCATTGACGGTCATGGTCTCATCGAGTTTCTACTTCATGCTTGACGTGTTTAACCACCTTGCCTGAAACCGCAATAATTCGACCGTGATGCCGACCGTCATGCTTCGGTACCACTAAAGAAGCTCTGATTAAGTACAGTTCTAAGCCATTTGTGGCGCTTGCACCTTGGCGTATGCAGCCAATAGTTGGGTGTGCATTTTGCTCCCCTCGAAGTTCGGCCCCAATACGCCCAAGCCGAAAAACTGCTCCTTGCGGGTGACCAGTGCGGTGGCTTGATTAAGCGTGGCATCACCAAACAACAGCCGCAGGTTGGTGTGATATTTTTGATAGTCCTCGAGTTGCAGCATGTTTTCAATACAACGATAAACGCGGCTGCGCTCTTCAGCGAGTTGACCAAACTGGCTGATCCACGCGCAACCATCGAGCGCAGCATCATGATCCCCCGCCGCCAACCCGAGCAATGCAATCAGTTCACCCACCCGTAAATCCACCCAATTGGTACCGGCATCAGCGGCGAGCCCGATCAATGTGGTGATGGGCAGGTTTTCGGCAAGTTCAAGATCGAGCAGTGTTTCCAGCAGCGTCGCACATTCGGCTTGTGTCAATTCAGGCAGACGCAGAATGCCCGGTCGCACCAGATTGCCAACCGTGTTGTTTTCCCATTGCAGTTCTTCGATCGGATAGATCTCCGACATGCCCGGTACAAATATGCGGCAGGCGTAAACACCAAGGTGGGTAAAGTCCGCCACGTAGATTTCGTGCCCGCTGTCGTGGATGCACTGAACCGACCAGTTGTAGTCTTCTTCGGTAGTGGTGCCAAAATTCCAGTCAACAAATTCAAAGTCCGGCGTGTCACGCAAAAATTCCCAGCTGATGACGCCGCTCGAATCAACAAAATGAATTTCAAGATTTTGTGCGTCGGCGATTTCGTCACGATCAAATCCCGGCGCCGGAAAGTCGCTGAGTGAATCGAGCGCCCTGCCCTGCAGCAACTCGGTCAACGCACGCTCCAATGCCACTTCAAACCGCGGGTGTGCGCCAAAGCTGGCAAAAATGCCCTGGTCTTTCGGGTGCAGCATGGTCACACACATCACCGGATACCTGCCGCCGAGTGAAGCGTCCTTGACGACAATGCCAAAACCGGCCGCACGCAAACCACGAATGCCGGCGGCAATACGCGGGAACCGATTGATCACCGCTTCCGGCACATCTGGCAGACAAAGCGCGTCACGAATAATGCGGAACTTGATATCGCGCTCAAAAATTTCGGATAACGCCTGGGTGCGCGCTTCCATCATGGTGTTGCCGGCCGACATACCGTTGCTCACATAGATATTGCCGATAACGTTCACCGGAAAAAGCGCCGTCGCGCCGTCGCGCAAACGTGTATAGGGGATAGCACAAATGCCGCGTGCGGCATTGCCGGAATTCAGATCAATCAATTGATCCGCACGCACCGCTTTGTCGGGATTGTAAAACTGCTGCAATTCGGCATTGAGCAAACCCTTCGGCCACGCCTTGCCCTTGACCTGGAACCATTGTTCGTTCGGGTAATGCACAAATTTATTGTTGGCCACTGTTTCGCCGAGATAAAAGTGCGTCCAAAAATAGTTGGTGCTGAGGCGCTCAAAAAATTCGCCGAGCGCACTCGCGCGCGCCGCCAGTTCGGAGCCGCCCTTGCCGTTACTGAACAAACGTATGCAATCGCGATCGGTGACATGCACCGACCAGATGTTTTCGATCTCGTTGAGCCATGAGCGCTCGACCACATGAAAACCAATCGCGTCGAGCTTCGCCAGCAGCGTCGAAATGGATGATTCAAGTGACGCGTCTTTGCTGGGGATGAATGTTTCAGTGGCTTGCATGTGCGGCTCCAATAGATGAAGCCGACAGGATACGCGAAGCGCATTACATTGCCGGGACGTTGCCGCTGCAACACCCTGCAAGCGGATTTAAAACACCAATCAGGGCGGGCGTTTTGAGGTCTTTATGCTTGGAAATAGCCGCCGAATGGCGGGTTTGCACGCTGAACAACGCAACAATCGTCAAACCGCCCGTCATTCCTGCGGAGGCAGGAATCCAGCCCATACACATACTGGCAAGATGTACGACGGACTGGGTCCCTGCCTCCGCAGGGACGACGGACTAACTTGATTGCTGAGCTGGCACACGTACGTCAACAACCATCTGCCCCCCAATGCCCGTAATTCCTGCGGAGGCAGGAATCCAGTCCGTCCACCCACTGACCCCGCCCGTCATTCCTGCGCAGGGACAACGGACTAAGTTGATTGCCTCACGGGCACACGTCCGCCAACAATCACCTGCCCCGGCACCATCACGTCATTGCTTGGCAAACGTCCTGATGGTTTGATCAGCCGCCACCGCACGTTTACCGGCCGAGATCAGTTGGTCGATGGTCGCCACCGGTAACTTCAGGCGGGTCGGCACCATTGACAGCTGCGCATCCTCGGCATCGCCGAGGTCGGCAAACGAGATTTGCGTGACACTAAAGCTGACGTCGTCGCAGCGCCATGACGGCTTTGTTGACTGAATCAAACGTTGTCGTTCGGCCGGCAAGCCGCAACGATAGCGTGCGATTTCGTCGCGCCAATTTTTCATCATCGGGAGAAAGCTGTCATAGCTCATTCGCATGGTACTGTCGATCGCGGTATCGACCGCCGCGCTGGCAATGTCGATGCCGGACGGCCCGGCGACTTCACGTGTCCAGTCACCGCTTGGGCCCTGGCCGGCATCAACCACGATGAACAGCAGCTTGCGCACCATGATGGCATCGTTTTCGCTGATCGGGCCATACGGTGTGCCGTGCAAAATACGGCTTTGCAAAATACTGACCAAGCCCAGATTGTCGGTGGTGCCGCCGTCGATCAACTTGATGTAATGGCCGGAGTTTGGATCACGAAAATTCAGCACGGCGCGATATAACGCACGCCGCAGCCGGTTGTTTTCACTGGTCTTTGGCAGTGTCCAGGTTGCAATCATCGCGTCGAGACTGGTCAGGCAATTGTTCGGAAACTTCTGGAGTACCACGGGGGCAAACACCACCGGCACGGCCATCGAGGCGGCCACCGCCTCCGATACCGGAAAACTCGGCAGATCACTGCAAATGCCGTCAAAGGTACGCTCGTGAAACGGGAAGGCGATGCGGTGATAGGCGTCGGTGGCGTTGATCCAGATCACCGGCTTTTTGTTTCGGTAAATATCCGCAAACGTGGCGCCCTTGAATAAATCGGTCTCTAGCCATGTTTGGAAATTGGTTCGGTCGTTCAACCCGCCCGCCAACAACCGCGACAGATTGACCGGATTCAACAAACTAAACCGCAGGTCGGCCTCGCCGTCGCGTAACAAGCCCTCCTCACGAAACCGCTCGAGGCCTTTGGCGCCATGCAAACCAAAATACGCCGCGGTGATCAAGCCACCCGAGACGCTGGTGATGAAGGCAACGTCATCGAGCAACGTTGTCCCGGGCTTCGACGGAAAACCCCGCAACCCCTCCAACACGCCGTACGAAAACGCCGATGCCCGCAACCCGCCGCCAGAGAACGACAACGCCACCATGGTCTCGTCGCCAATATCCTTCGCGGCGCGGTGGACGCTGCCGGGGTGTGCCCCCACAGCGAGCAACGGCTTGTTTTTCGGCTGATTCATCAGTGTCGAACTGCAGCCGCAAATCAGCAGCGACGTCGCCGCCACAACCGAACAGAGCGTGCGGACCATTCGTGTGCGGCGAAAGTTATTCAGGCATGCTTCCATCAGGGAATTGTAGCAGTGCTTCTGAATCAAAGCGGCTGTCAAGATTTCCCGATAGCAGACATTCGCCTTAGAGGCCAAACGGTCCGCGGAGACTCAGATCAATTGGCTATCAGCTGAAACAATTCAACACTGACTCCTGGTGTGGTGATGAAGGCTCGTCATTGCTGCATGAGCCAATCAAATGCAAGTGACGATTCATCAAAAATCGAAGCTTCAGTTACCAGCTGCGCCAAGGTTGTGAATTGCCGCGCCACACCGTATTGCAAAGGGCTGTTGACCACAATCGCAGCCTTCCATTTCCGATCCTTGAGGGCTGGCTCAAGAATAGTCAGTATGGACTTATGCATTTCCTCTCCAGAAAACCGGATTTCAATTTCTTTGACGTCTGCGATGCTTCTGCGGATCAACATCGCCTCGTCATCGGCAGTCAGCACGCGCCAATATTGCGCCAGATCCTCCGCGGTTATGGCGCCCTCCCAATACTCAAGAACGATGCTCTTGGATTCATCAATTTCGTATGTCATCAGCATGCGTCAGCTTTAATTTGATCTACATTGAGGTCGTTTTTTGACCCAAACCGGCTGTTCAGATTTCCCGATAGCGGTGGTCTTACGTTCGAGCTCAGCCGCGCCGCGTAGCGGCATCGACTGCTGCGACCTGTTAGGCCGCGATGGATTCATCTGCGACTCCTTGAAACCAGCGGTGCCGCCCGGATAAAATCGTTGACTACGGACTCCTCCAGCATCCAACGTCCCATTTCTGTATATGAAACCGGCGACCATGAGTTTTGTGCGCCCGGCCAGTCGGCTGAAGCAACGGGGCGCTCTTCGCTACCTCGGGAGTTGACTGCGGCTCGAACCAGCGTCCAGCGAAGTGGCGAAAAAATGCCCTCGCCGAGCGCATCGACGACAGCCTGCTGTTCGGTAGCCCCACGACCCATGTTGCCGGGCATCCACGAGAAGAAGCGCAAAAGCCGGCTCGCTGGCATTCC
>JANMNT010000160.1:0-4104 GCA_031368465.1 Burkholderiales bacterium | reverse complement strand
AAGCCAATGTCGAAAACCAAATCTTGGGCAGTCTCCAAGCTGTTGGAAAAGGCAAAGGCCGAGTAGTCGGTTCTCCAAAGTTGATGCAGTAAAGAAGGCCCGCAGATTGCGGGCCTTTCTTTTTGTCACGCCGATTGCGGTATGATCGCTCGACACAATCGCATACATTCTTGCAGGATAACCATCTGCCATCATGTTAAGACTGACTGAGATAAAGCTACCGTTGACATCGTCAGATTCGGACGATCTCGATGCACTGTCCATGCAGATCCTGCGGCGCCTGAAGGTGCCAGCCGATGAGCTGCTCGCATTCTCGATTTACCGGCGGGGCTATGATGCCCGAAAGAAATCCCAAATTCTGTTGGTCTACTCGCTTGATGTTGAAGTCAGGAATGAAGCGGCATTGCTGGCACGCTTCCGTGGCGACCCAAAAGTAACGCTTGCACCGGATACACAATATCAATTTGTCACCAAGGCGCCGGCAACATTGGCCGAACCGCGCCCGGTGATTATTGGTATGGGGCCTTGCGGTTTGTTCGCCGCTCTTGTGCTGGCACAGATGGGCTTCCGGCCCATTGTTCTGGAGCGTGGCAAGGTGGTTCGTGAGCGGACTCAGGATACCTGGGGGCTTTGGCGGAAATCTGTACTTAATCCAGAATCCAACGTGCAATTTGGTGAGGGCGGGGCCGGCACGTTTTCTGATGGCAAGTTATGGAGCCAAATCAAAGACCCGCATTTTCTGGGGCGCAAAGTTTTGCGCGAATTTGTAATCGCCGGTGCACCTGCCGAAATCATGTACGTCTCCAAACCGCACATCGGTACGTTCAAGCTTGTTTCAATGATCGAGATCATGCGCGCAAATATTGAGTCGCTCGGCGGCGAAATTCGCTTTCAGCAGAAAGTGGTGGACATTGAGATTGACGAACATAATGGCGAACGTCAGATTCGCGGCGTGCAGCTTGAGAGTGGCGAAACAATAAAAACAAATCATATGGTTGTCGCGATCGGCCACAGCGCCCGGGATACGTTTTACAAACTCCACGAACGAGGTGTATTTGTTGAGGCGAAGCCGTTTTCCATTGGCTTTCGCATTGAGCATCCGCAGGGGTTGATCGACCGCGCGCGGTTTGGCGCAAACACTGGCCGCCCGATGCTCGGTGCAGCCGATTACAAACTCGTCCACCACGCGTCTAACGGCCGCGCGGTCTATTCGTTTTGCATGTGCCCGGGCGGCACCGTGGTTGCGGCGACATCGGAAGTTGGCAGGGTGGTGACCAACGGGATGAGCCAATATTCACGAAATGAACGAAACGCCAATGCCGGTATTGTTGTCGGTGTGACGCCCGCCGACTACCCGGAGCACGTTCTCGCCGGAATCGACTTCCAGCGCCATTGGGAAACAGCCGCATTCAATGCCGGGGGTGAAAACTACAACGCGCCGGCGCAGCTTGTCGGCGATTTTCTCAACGCTCGTCCGTCGACATCATTAGCCAGCGTCATGCCGTCGTATATGCCGGGAGTCACAATGACTGACTTATCGTCGTGCGTACCTTCTTTTGTGACTGAGGCTATACGCGAGGCGATCCCTGTTTTTGACCTTCAACTTAAGGGATTTGCAATGAGCGACGCTGTGCTGACCGGTGTTGAAACGCGCACGTCGGCACCGATCAGAATGACGCGCCGCGACGATAATTTTCAGAGCATCAATACAATCGGGCTGTTTCCGGCGGGTGAGGGCGCAGGCTATGCAGGCGGCATCATGAGTGCCGGCGTCGACGGTATCAAGGTCGCAGAAGCTGTCGCATTGTCAATGCTTGGCTCGAGGATCGCCACTCGCCACAAGCGTGCGGTTATCGACGATCAAGCAAGCCCGTATTAGGTTGGGAAAGTCAATCTTTGCGGGTTTAAAAAACTAACCGAGCGCCGCTGCGATATCCGCCTGCAGATCCGACACATCTTCCACGCCAATCGAGAGCCGCACCAATGAGTCGTTGATGCCGAGTTCGGCACGAATATGGGCCGGAATCGACGCGTGTGTCATGATCGCCGGGTGTTCTGCGAGGCTTTCGACCCCACCCAGGCTTTCGGCGCAAACGAATATCTTGAGGCGTTCGAGGAATCGCCGTGAATCTTCAAGTGTACCTTTGAGAATAACTGTCACCATGCCGCCGTACGCCGGCTGATTTACGTCGCCGGGCGCGTGCATCTGCTTTTTGGCAAGCGTATGTTGCGGGTGCGAGACCAGACCCGGATAAATGACGCGATCCACTTTCGGATGTGTTGTCAGCCATTCGGCAATCGCCGATGCGCTTTTGCAGTGGCGTTCCATCCTCAGGTGTAACGTCTTTAGGCCACGCATCGCCAGAAAGCTGTCAAACGGGCCGAGTATGCTGCCGACCGCGTTGTGCAAATAAGCGAGCTTTTCTGCAAGAGCGCCTTTTTCACGTGCCACGACCATGCCGCCAACCATGTCGGAGTGACCGTTCAGATACTTTGTGACTGAGTGAACCACCAAGTCAAAACCATGATCGAGTGGACGTTGTACGTACGGCGTTGCGAAAGTGTTATCGGCGACCGCGATCAAACCATGTTTTTTTGCGACTGCAGCCACCATCTCTAGATTTACCAACTTTAGCAGCGGGTTTGATGGTGTCTCGACCCAAATCATTTTTGTGTTCGGCTGGATCGCAGCCTCAATTTTGGTCACGTCGCCCATGTCGGTAAAGGTGAACGAAAGTCCTGCCGAGCGCTTGCGGACGTTTTCAAACAGGCGATAAGTTCCACCGTACAGATCGTCGAGTGCAATTACATGCGAGCCGGTATCGAGCGTGTCAAGGATGGTAGCTGACGCCGCCAAGCCAGAGGCGAAGGCGTAGCCATGAATGCCATTTTCAAGATCGGCTACACAGCGTTCAAAGGCCATCCGCGTCGGATTGTGGGTCCTGGCGTATTCAAAACCTTTATGAACACCCGGACTTTTTTGTGCGTAAGTTGAAGTGGCGTAAATGGGTACCATGACGGCACCCGTGGTCTGATCGGGCTCCTGGCCGGCGTGGATCGCACGCGTGCCGAATTGGTGTTTATTAGACATATTTACTTCACCCTTCTTCGCAAATAATTCAGCAGGTCGTAACGTGTGATCAGCCCCTGAAATTTTTCACCGTCCATGACAATCGCCACGTAACCGTCATCAAAAATTGGAATCAAGCGTGAAATGAAATCGGTTTTTTGCAGGGTTTCGATCTTGTCACTCATGGCATCACGAACCGGCGCCTTGAAGCGCAGCTCGTCGCCAAATACCGCCATCAAGATGTCCGATTCATCGATTATGCCGACGACTTTTTCGTCTTCAAGGACAGGCATTTGTTGCACGTCGTACAACTTCATTCTTGCAAGTGCTGTCTGCAGTGTGTCGTCTGGCTTGACCGTAATGGTCGCGCGCTCATTGTGACGCCGCGCAATCAAGTCAGTCAGGTCGTCATGGACCTCCCGCTTGATGATGCCTTGATCCATCATCCAGTAGTCGTTGTACATCTTTGATAAATACTTGCCGCCGACGTCGCAAACAATCGTCACCACCCGTTTCGGCGTCGTCTGCTCGCGACAATAACGTAGCGCAGTGGCGAGCAGGGTGCCGGATGACGAGCCGCCCATGATTCCCTCCTTGAGGAGCAGATCACGTGCCGCCAGCATTGCCTCTGCGTCGCTCACGTAATAACCTTTTGTTGCCATCTTGATATCGAGATTTGCCGGCACATAATCGCCGCCGATCCCCTCGACCAGCCATGATCCAGGTGCGCCGTGCTTGCCGGTATTAACCAGATCAGCAAGAATGGATCCTGAAGGATCCGCCAGGATCATTTCGACATTCGGTGCGTGTTTCTGGAAAAAACGACCCATCCCGGTAATTGTGCCGCCCGAGCCGACGCCCACAACAACGGCGTCAAGCTTGTGTTCCATTTGTTCCCACAACTCAGGGGCGGTCCAGTCTTCGTGGGTTTGCGGGTTTGACGGATTCGAAAACTGGTCGATGCAGTGTGCACTTTTGCCCGCCGCGACCATTTCGCGTGTGATGCGCTTTGCCATGTCCTGATAGTACTCGGG
>JANMNT010000154.1:0-10938 GCA_031368465.1 Burkholderiales bacterium | reverse complement strand
TTGAATATCGATTTACGCAAGGTCCAGCTGGATATTGATGCCGTTGAGCGGGATATCGGCAAGGTATCGGCATCTCCCGCCGGTTCGACGTCGGTATCGGCATCGTTGAAACAAATCTTGCGCCGCTCGGAGCGCGTCAGCCTGGTCCGCGTTGTGCAGGCTGGGTCCGAGCCGGGTGCCGCGTTGGTCGCATCGGCGGGCGCCCGCAATGTTCTTGAGATTACCCTGTCCGGATCTTATGCAGATCTGACGGATTATCTGTTGGCGTTGGAAAAGGCCCTGCCGCAGGCGCGTTGGAGTACGTTTTGGCTGCGGGCGGAATCTGTCCCGTTGCAATTGACCATCAGAATCATCATGCCGCCGGGTGAGTTATGACAAATCGCTTTGTTTGCCGGCTGGGGGCGGCTGTTGTGTTCGCAGGCGCGTTGAGCGTCGCAAATTCGCCGGCACAAGTGTCGAAGGATACGGTGCGGGAGGCGGGCAGGGATCCAACACAGCCGCCACCTGAATATGCATTGCCACTCCGCGGCGAACGGTTGTTGCCAGACGTGATTGATCCGAAACATCTGGTGGTGGTGAACGGTGTCCGCTATCTGATTTGGAAAAGCCGGTGGCTTGCGGTTGGTGATTCGATTGATGGCGCGCGACTTGAACGCATATCAGAGACGGAAGTCTGGGTGCGCAACGCGGCCGGACTGCGCAAATTGCCCATATTTACGGGTATTGAAAAACGGCCGCCTGACAGCGGTGCTTCGATAAATTCGTCCGTGCCAAGCCGTGCGGATGGCAAGAAGGGAACCACAAAATGACATTCGACATCAGTCGGTCCATCTCCGCGCGGTGCGCCAACCGACGGCATTGCGCCCTTTTTATTGCGTTGGCGTTGTTGTCGGCCGGATGTGCCAATCGAACGGCAAAAACAGATCCAGGCTCGGCAATTCGTGCCGAGATGGGACAGGTTGCCGCTGCCAAACCTGCGGTTGTGGTGCCACCACAAATCAGCGATGCATTGCAGGCACCGGATGCAGCCGCCAAGAT
Source organism: Burkholderiales bacterium (assembly GCA_031368465.1). GTDB lineage: Bacteria > Pseudomonadota > Gammaproteobacteria > Burkholderiales > Usitatibacteraceae > UKL13-2. The sequence continues at coordinate 9,900 of JANMNT010000154.1, read as the reverse complement.
GGCGGATACACCGGCCGAGCCGCGCTTTGACTTGATCGTCAACAATGCCTTGGCGCGCGAAGTCTTTCTGGCGATGGTGACCGATACCCGCTACAGCATGTTGATGCATCCGGATGTCAGCGGCACGTTGTCCGTGACCTTGCGCGGCGTTTCCGTGCGTGAGGCACTTGAAGCGATTCGAGACGTCTACGGCTATGATTTCCGAATTGAAGGCCGGCGCATCACCGTCTTTCCACCAACGCTCCAGACGCGCATTTTTACGGTCAATTATTTGAATGCCAAACGCGATGGTAAGAGTGAGATTCGCGTCAACTCGGGCGCAACAACGCAGCCTGGAAGCGGGGCGCCATCCGGGCAACCCGGATCAACCCCCGGCCCTAACGCACAACCGGCGTTTGAGAACAGCCGCCTGTCAACCACCTCCAAGACAGATTTTTGGGGCGAGCTGGGTTACGTGCTGCGTGGAATTGTCGGTAGTGCGCCCGGTCGTAATGTGGTGCTGAGTCCGCAGGCCGGCATTGTTGCCGTGCGCGCAATGCCCGACGAGTTGCGGCAGGTGGAGGCCTTTTTGAAGGCGTCGCGCATTTCAGTTGAGCGACAGGTGATGCTCGAGGCAAAAATCGTCGAAGTACAACTGCGTGACGGTTTTCAAAGTGGTGTTGACTGGACTCTTTTGCGCGGGCGTGGAGCGGGTGGGACGATTAGTCTGACGCCAAACAGCCGCTTCCCGGCGAACCCGGGTAGTCCGCAGCCGGCCTTGCCGGATGCGGTCGCTTTTCCGGCCTTGGGGAATGGTATATTTGGCTTGGTATTTGGCCAGCGCAACTTTGAAGGTGTACTGAGTTTCCTAGAAACCCAGGGTGATATTCAAATCCTGTCGAGCCCGCGTGTCGCCGCCCTCAACAACCAAAAGGCGGTGCTGAAGGTCGGTACGGATGAATATTTTGTCACCGGCGTCACCGGCGGGACCATCACCACCGGCGCGGCGGCGGCGGGTAACACAACAACCCTGCCGACCATTGCCCTGCAATCTTTTTTCTCCGGTATCGCGCTGGATGTGATGCCGCAAATCGATCAAGGCGATACCATCACGCTGCACATTCATCCGTCAGTGAGTTCGGTGGCGGAAGTCGTCAAGACGGTTGATCTGGGCGGGTCACTTGGCGTTATCCGGCTGCCGCTGCCGGCCAACAGTACCAATGAGACCGATACCGTGGTGCGTGTCACCGACGGCAATATTGTTGCCATCGGCGGGTTGATGCAGGTTCAATCGCAAGGAAGTCGTTCCGGATTGCCTGGGTCAACAAACGTCCCGTTGCTGTCCAACCTGCTTGGCAACCAGCAAAAGACCGGCACAAAACGTGAGATTGTGGTGCTGATCAAACCGACCATCATCCGTTCTGCGGAGGACTGGCGCGAACAGGCGCGGGATGCCAGGGACCGCATCGAGGAACTTGGCAACACCAGACGCATCATCAATATCGACGGCTCGCCGGCGGCGAAGTAACAGCGCATGTATGAGCGGCACTTCGGTCTGACGGAGCGACCGTTTTCACTCACGCCGGACACCGCATTTTTTTATGCGCACGAGGGTGCCCAGGCCGCGCTGAATACATTACTCGTGGCGCTTCGGTCGGGTGAAGGGTTCGTCAAGATAGTTGCTGAAGTCGGCTGCGGCAAAACACTTTTGTGCCGCCGTCTGCTAGCGGCGCTGGCGACCGAATGCGAGACCGCCTACATCCCCAATCCGGCGCTTGACGCCCGCAATATGCTGCTGGCTGTTTGTGACGAGTTGGGCATTGAAATTGATGCAGGCGAATCGTCGCACCGGATTGTCAAAGAACTTAAACGTTGTCTGCTCGATCACGCCCGCCACGGGCGCAGGGTGGTGCTGATTATTGATGAGGCGCAGTGCATACCAGATGACACTGTCGAGGCGTTGCGGCTCATGTCGAATATCGAGACCGAGAAACAAAAGCTGTTGCAAATTGTGCTGTTCGGCCAGCCCGAACTCGATATCAAACTTTCGCAACCGCACCTTCGCCAACTCTTGCAACGGGTGACGTTTGCCGACCATATTGCGCCAATGCAAACGCTGGAAGTCGGCACCTATGTCGATCATCGATTGCAGGTCGCGGGCGCAACCGATCCGCGAATTTTCACCGATGCGGCGATTGAAGAACTCTCGGAACTCAGCCACGGCGTTCCAAGACTCATCAACATCATCGCCCACAAGGCATTGATGCTTGCATTTGGCGAAGGTGTACTGAAGGTCGAACGCCGGCACGTGCTGTTTGCGTCGGATGATACCGCTGCGGTATCGCCATCAACGGCTGGTGGCCTCAAGTCAATGATGAAAAAATTGACGGCGTTTGGACGCAGGGTGGGTCGGCAATGAGTGTTGTCAATCGTATGTTGAAAGACATCGATCGGCGCAACGCGTCCACGGTGGATGCGCCGGCGGCCGAAATCGGTCCCAGAAGGATATCCCCGCGCCGCCAACGCACCGGCCTGGCCGAACATTATCTCTGGCTCGGCGGGGTGGTTGTTGCCGTCATTGCGACCTTCGTCCTCGGTTGGCGACACTGGCACGCGCCGGTCGCGTCCCCGGACGCAACCCCTGCTGCGACGGTCGCGCCAACCCCACCACCAGTCATTGCGGCCGCGCCTGTTACGACGCCGCCGGTTGCCGCCGCACAGCCGCCTGCGGTAGTCATTGAGCCTCCCGTCGCGGCGCCGGAGATTGTGACGCCGGCGCTGCAATTGCCGGCACCATTAATATCGCCCGGTCCGACGGCAACATCAATCGCGGCCGACAAACTTAAACTGTCGATGAAGCTTTCTGCTCTCGTCGCCGATCAGCCGATTGAAATCGTCAAGCGCGCCGCCCCTCTGGTTGCGCCGGGAAAAACCACCATTACCAACACACCGGTACGACAGGTCGCCACTGAAGAAACCCTGGCGACTGCGCGCGCAATCTGGAATGAAGGCGCGCGCCCGGCGGCGCAGGCAACTTTGCGCGAGGCACTTGCGGCAGCTGAATCAACGCGCGATCAGCGTGCGATCGTTTTGCTTGGTCGCGAAATCGCGCGACTCGAAGTCGCTGACAACCGCCCGCAGGCAGCGCTGGATTTGTTGAAACGACTGGAAGGTCAGTTCGCCGCAGACGCCGATGCATTGGCATTGCGCGGCAACGCCGAGCAGCGGCTGGGTTTGCACGCTGATGCGACCGAGGCGTATCTGGCTGCACTGCGGTTGAGACCGGGCGAGGGCAAGTGGATGTTGGGTGCGGCGATTTCACTTGCGGCAGGCGGCAAACTCGATGAAGCACAGGTATGGGTTGATCGGGCGCGCGAACGCGATGCGATCACCCCAACCATCAGCGCTTACCTGAAGCAATTGGGGATCAATACGGGTCGCTAGGATGTTTGGGTGCGCGACCCTCGCCAGCTTAATCAAGACGCGCCGAAGCGCGTTTTTATTTTTGGTGCCCGGGATATTGGCGCACTTTGTGCGCGTTGGTGGATAGACTCGGTCACACTTCGCATCGCTCGCGCGACCCCGACTCGCCCTGCATGGCGAGTCTTTCGAGTCCCTTACGCGAATGCCGCAGGGCATTCGCTCCCGGCCCCGAAAATGAAAAAAGCCGCAACAGCGGCTTGTTTTCATTTTGGTGCCCGGGAAGGGACTCGAACCCCCACAGTGTTGCCACCGCTAGGACCTGAACCTAGTGCGTCTACCAATTCCGCCACCCGGGCTTCACCCTAAAAAACGCGGCGTATCAGGTATTTATCGCCGCATTTGCTGAAAACCTCGTTAACAACAGGCTTACCGCGTAAAATGAGGACGAATATTAGCTAAAAGCACACCAATTGTCCACTCGCAAACCAAAAACAACCAAAGCACAGCAAAAACGCAACGCCCACGCGGTGATTGCCGGCACGCCGCCGAAAGCGTCATTCGCCAAATCGCCACCATCCAGCACCGCCGCGGCGCCAACGCGGTCACAAGACCCGCACGCGTTGCGCGAGGCGGAAAAATACGAAAACCCGATCCCCTCACGTGAGTTGATTCTCGATGTGCTCACCCAGGCGGGTGTGCCGATGATGGAAGACGAAATCGCGGTCGCGTTGGAAATCGGCGAAGCTGAACTCGATGGTTTCACGCGCCGGCTAAACGCGATGGAACGTGACGGACAGTTGTTAAAGAACCGTCGTGGCGCCATCGGCCTTGCGGAAAAGATGGATTTGATCGCCGGGCGTGTTCAAGGTCACCCGGACGGATTTGGTTTCCTGGTGCCGGATGACGGGTCGGATGATTTATTTCTTGGCCCGAAACAAATGCAGCGGGTGCTCGATGGCGACCGGGTGTTGATACGTGAAACCGGTGTTGATCGCCGGGGGCGTCGCGAGGCATCCATCATCGAGGTGCTTGAACACAAGAATACGCGGGTGGTGGGTCGGTTGTTTGTCGAACACGGCGTGTTGTTTGTGGTGGCGGAGAACAAACGCATCAGTCAGGATTTGCTGGTTGAACCCGGTCACGATTTGAAGGCGGTGCCCGGTCAGGTGGTGATGGTTGAGTTGGTTGCACAGCCATCCAAGAATTCAGAACCGGTTGCCCGTGTGGTCGAGGTGCTTGGCAATTACGCCGACCCCGGTATGGAAATCGAAATTGCCCTGCGCAAACACGATCTGCCGTACGAATGGTCCGATGAAATTCTGGCGCTTGAGAAAAAGATGCCGAAGACCGTATCGGCCGCGGAATGTGAAGGCCGGCGTGATTTGCGCAAGTTGCCATTTGTCACCATCGACGGCGAAACCGCAAAAGATTTTGATGATGCGGTGTATGCGGAACCACAGGGCAAGGGTTACAAACTGTTTGTCGCCATCGCCGACGTGTCGCACTATGTCAAGCCGGGTGATGCGTTTGACCGTGAGGCACGACTGCGCGGCAACTCGGTTTATTTTCCGCGTCGTGTGATCCCGATGTTGCCCGAGGCATTGTCCAACGAGATGCGTTCGTTGAAACCGGCGGTCGACCGGCTGGCGCTGGTGTGTGAAATGCAAATTTCATTGTCGGGCGAGGTCAAGCGTTACGATTTTTTTGAGGCGGTGTTTCACTCGGCCGCGCGCCTGACCTACACCAAGGTATCGAAGGCGATTTACGAGAATGAAAAAGATCACGGCATCGACAAAAATCTGTTGCCGCACCTCAAACATCTCGACGACGTATTTCAATTATTGCTGGCGGCGCGTCGCAAACGCGGTGCCATTGACTTTGAGTCGGCCGAAACGGAAATGCGTTTCACCGATGACGGCAAAATTTCCGAGATTGTGCCGGCCAAACGAAATGAAGCACACAAGCTCATTGAAGAATGCATGTTGGCGGCAAACGTATCGACCGCCAATTTCTTGACCGAACACGAACACACCACCTTGTTTCGTGTTCACGAGGGCCCAAACGAGGACAAGCTCGCACAGGTGCGTGCCATGCTCAAGGACTTTGGTTTGTCGCTCGGCGGCGGCAAGACGCCGGAGCCGCGTGATTACGCTGAATTGCTGACCAAGATCAAGGGCCGTCCGGACGAGCCATTGCTCAATACCGTATTGTTGCGCTCGTTGCGGCAGGCAGTTTATTCGCCGGAGAACGCCGGACATTTTGGTCTGGCGTATGACGCGTACACACATTTCACATCGCCGATTAGACGCTATCCGGATCTGCTGGTGCATCGCGCCATCAAGGCGGTGCTGCGCAATGAGACCTACGACCCCGGCCAACCGTGGGATGTAATCGGCGAGACCTGTTCAATGACCGAACGCCGCGCCGATGACGCCACGCGTGACGTGGTGGCGTGGCTCAAGTGTTTCTATATGAAAGACCGTATCGGCGAGACCTTTGCCGGCACCATCTCCTCGGTCACCAGTTTTGGTATTTTTGTCGCGCTGGATGATGTGTATGTTGAAGGGCTGGTGCATATTTCCGAACTGGGTCAGGACTATTTCAAGTACGACGGTGATCGTCATCAGATCGTCGGCGAACGTACCCGCAAAAAATTCCAGTTGGCTGATCGGGTCAACGTCAAGGTGGTGCGTGTCGACATCGAGACGTCCAAGATCGACTTCATGTTGGCCGGTGAGTCGTCCAAGCGTGTGGTCAGCAACAAAGAAACCAAAGCACTCGCCGCACCGCCATGGTCGCCCAATGCGCCGCCAAGGCAGCCCAAGGTGTCGCCGTTGTTGCAGGCAGGTGCCAAGCAAACCGCCAAGTCGCCCGGGGTTGTCGTCGCGCCTCCTGTTGTTGAAAAGTCCGCTGCAAAAACACAAAAAATTGTGATGACCGTGTCGAGCGCCAACCCGCCGACCACACCGATGGCCGGGTTTGTTGACGGCGTGCCGGTAACCAAGAAAAGACCGGTGACAAAAAAGTCGGCTGATAAGCCCGCGTCGAAAAAACCGGCCGCCGGCCAGGCAAAAACCGCCGCATCGGGCAAAAAGCGGTCGGCCGGCAAGCCATCAACAAAAAAATGAAACCGCAGATCCTGTTTGGCTTTCACGCCGTTGCCTCAAGACTAAAAGCGCGCGCCGATACCGTCGAAGATTTGTTTATCAATGCCGCGCGTGAAGAGCGTCACGATGCGCGTATGGACAAGCTGCTGGCAACAGCCAAGGAAAAAGGCATTCGGATACTGGCGGTTGACAATAAACGGTTGGACGGCATGACCGGCAACGCACGACACCAGGGCGTGGTGGCGATGGCGCGGCCGTTTCAATTGCCGCAGTTTGTCGACGATGTGCTTGAGCATGTTGAAGGGCCACCGTTATTGTTGATTCTCGACGGTGTGACCGACCCGCACAATCTCGGCGCCTGCCTGCGGGTGGCAGATGCCGCTGGCGCACACGCGGTGATTGCGCCCAAAGACCGCAGTGTTGGTTTGACCGCCGCCGTCATGAAAGTCGCCAGCGGCGCCGGTGAAACAATGCCGTACATTACCGTCACCAATCTGGCGCGAACCATGCGTGAGTTAAAGGACCGCAATATCTGGCTGTTGGGTGCGGATGAAACCGGCGAGCGCAGCCTGTACCAATCCAAGCTCGACGGGCCGCTGGCCTGGGTGCTTGGCGCCGAGGGCGAAGGTTTACGCCGGCTGACGCGTGAAACCTGCGACGAGGTGGTCAATATCCCGATGATGGGTTCGGTTGAAAGCCTGAACGTATCGGTTGCCTCGGGTGTGTGTCTGTTTGAAGCGCGTCGACAGCGCGGTTAGCGTGGTTTTGTAAAGTCCCCATTCGGCGGGCTGATCCAGATGTTTTTGCCTCAAAACGCCCGCCGATCGGGCGTTTTTGTTTTTGTAAGCGACGCAGCCGGCTTTTAATCCCGAAATGCGGCGGTTCGTCGCAAACCCCGGTGATTTAACATGCGTCGATGTAGAACCACGCTAGAATCAGCGCACCAAAATCGCGGAGACAAGAACCATGTCCATAGTGCTGATGAATACCCGTTTTATTTACGTCGCGCTGATTGGCGCGCTGACCGCAGTTTCGATGACGGTTGCCGTTGCCCAATCAACCGCAACCAAAGCGCCGGCGGCAATTGCCAAGAAGGCCTCCCCGGCCGCAAAACCTGCCAGCGCCCCGGCCACCGCGAAAGTGGTAATGCCAACCAAAGTGACGTCAGTCGAAGGCATCACCGAATACAGCCTGCCAAACGGCATGAAGGTTTTGCTCTATCCGGATCAATCCAAGCCGACAGTGACGGTCAACATCACGTACTTGGTTGGATCAAAGCACGAGAACTATGGTGAAACCGGCATGGCGCATCTGCTCGAGCATTTATTGTTCAAAGGCACGCCAACCAATCCCGATATTGCCCAACAGCACAACAAGCGCGGCATGCGACGGAATGGCACGACGTGGCTCGACCGCACCAACTATTACCAGTTGTTCCAGGCGAGCGACACAAACACCGAGTGGGCGATCCAAATGGAGGCTGATCGAATGATCAACTCCTTTATCGCGAAAAAAGATCTTGATTCGGAAATGACAGTGGTGCGCAACGAATATGAAAACGGCGAAAACCAGCCATTCAATGTGTTGATCAAGCGCGTCCAGAGTATTGCCTACGATTGGCACAACTATGGCAAATCGACCATTGGCAACCGTTCCGATCTGGAAAACGTAAAGATTGAAAACCTGCAGGCGTTTTATCGACTGTATTACCAGCCTGACAACGCGGTATTGCTGGTCGCGGGCAAATTTGACGAAGCGAAGGTGCTTGAGTGGGTCGGAAAGTACTTCAGCGTTATTCCAAAACCCACCCGTGTCTTGCCAAAATTGTGGACGGTCGAACCGACCCAGGACGGTGAACGTCAGTTTTTTGTACGTCGCAAGGGTGATATCCAAATCGTCATGCTTGGCTATAAAATTCCGTCGAACCTGCACCCTGAAAACGGGGTGGTCGACTTTGCAAACTTTGTCCTGACCGATTCGCCAACCGGTCGTTTGCACAAAGCGCTGGTTGAGACCGGCAAGGCGGCGCAAATTTTTGGTTTTCCTTACCCGGGCGCCGACAGTGGTTTACATCTGATTGGTGCCGTGGTCAAAAAGGGCGATCCGTACGAGCCGGTCCAGGCAGAGATGACCAGGATTGTCGAGGAGTTCTACAATAATCCGCCGAATGCCGAGGAGATGGAGCGGGTACGCAAAAACGCTGCCAACGGTGCCGAGCGCACGCTGAACAATCACGAGCAGATTGGTGTGCAGTTGTCAGAGTTCATTTCGCTGGGCGATTGGCGCCTGTTCTTCAAAGACCGCGACGATGCGCAGACCGTAACTGTCGATCAGGTAAAAGCAGTCTCGGCAAAGTACTACAAACGCGACAACCGTGTTGTCGGGATTTTCCAGCCGGAAGATACGCCTCAGCGCGCGGATATCCCCGCGCCGCCAACAGCTGCCGAGATGCTGAAAGACTTCAAGGGCAAACAGACGATTTCAACAGCTGAAGCGTTTGACCCGTCGCAAGCCAATATCGACAAACGCACCAAGATCGTCGATGTTGGTGGGATCAAGGTCTCGCTTTTGACCAAGAAAAATAAAGGCGAACAGGTAAATTTCAGCGTGCGCTTCCGCAGCGGCGATGAGAAGTCGCTGTTCGGGCAGGCGTCGGTGGCGGCAATGACCGGCCAGATGTTGTCACGTGGCACCACCAAGTTCACACGTTCGCAGTTGGCGGATGAACTTGAAAAGCTAAAGGTTGCAGGGGGCGTAAACGGTCTCTCCGCAAGCGGGCAAACGACCCGGCCTAACTTGGTCGGCGCGATCAAACTTGCCGCTCACGTGATGCGCGAGCCGTCGTTCCCCGAAAGCGAATTTGAGCAGTTGAAGAAACAAGCGCTCACCGGTCTTGAGTCGCAAAAAAGTGATCCCCAGGCCCTTGCGAGTGTAATGCTTGGCAAACACTTTAGTATCTTTCCGAAAGGCGACCCGCGTTATTCGAGTTCGATTGAAGAAGCGGAAGCCGATACCAAGGCCGTCACGCTTGAACAGATTCGTGCATTCCACAAAAAATTCTATGCTGCGGAGAAGGGTGAGATTGCGGTCGTTGGTGACTTCGACGAAGCCGAGGTGTTGAAGGCGATTCGTGAGTCGTTTGCCGATTGGAAGGGCGGCGTGCCTTATGCAAGATTGAGTGCGCCTTACAAGGATATCGCGCCGGTGAATCGGTTCATCGAGACGCCTGACAAGGAAAACGCGATGTTCCTGGCGCGGGTCAATATCAATATGCAAGACACCGACCCTGACTACCCGGCAATGCTGATTGCCAACTACATCATGGGTCAATCTGGTTTTGATTCACGCCACACGGCGCGAATCCGCGTGAAGGATGGCTTGAGCTACGGTG
>JANMNT010000149.1:0-6236 GCA_031368465.1 Burkholderiales bacterium | reverse complement strand
CATAAAGGTCGCTTATCCATTGCCTTTTCAGGCAAAAATTGCCGAAGACGCTTGCCAATACTGGGGTTTTGCAAAACATGTCGAATATCTTGTCCGTTTCGTTCTGTGCACTGATTGTGTCGGCGTTATGTTGTCTGCCGCGCGGTGATGCGTTCGCGGAAGGATTTGCACGAATCGGAAATCAATCGTCGATACTCGCTGCAGATCTGCCAAAGCAGGGCAGGGAAACGCTTGAACTTATCCGCAAGGGCGGCCCCTTTCCCTACGCCAAGGACGGGGTGGTGTTTGGCAACCGCGAAAAAATATTACCCAAACAAACGCGCGGCTACTACAAGGAGTTCACCGTGAAAACGCCGGGTTCGCGTGATCGGGGTGCGCGTCGAATTGTATGTGGTGGCGACCTGCGCAACCGGGCGGCTTCAGAATGTTTTTATACAGATGACCATTACGCATCATTCAAGCGGATCAAGGAGTAGGCATGCCCTCGGCTGAACTCAAAAATATTCTTTCCAGTGACCTACCGCGTGGTGTTTATTGGCTGAAGTCACACGCCAACACTGCCGAGCTGGGCAAACTGGCCAGACTAAAGGGCATGGCCTTTTTCCACCTGGAAGGCCAAAAAATTGAAGGCAAGGAACAATTCTTGAATCATGCCTCCGTGGCGATGAAGTTTCCATCCCACTTTGGCCGGAATTGGGACGCGTTTTATGATTGCATTACGGACATGGACTGGGTGCGTGCGGATGGTTACTGCATCTATTTTGACCATACCGACGCATTTGCCGAACATCACGAAAGTGAACTTGAAACCGTTATTGAGCTCTTCGAGGACGCGATTGAATTCTGGAAGCGTGAAGGCCAGTCAATGCTGGTGCTGATGTCGGGCAAACATATCCCGGAAGGCATTAGGTCAATTTGATTGTCTGACGCGCCCTGTCAGGGCAGCTCCTGCAGGACAATATCGCCGTAATAAGCAATCGCTTCGCTCTCGGTGGTGTTGCTGTCGGTCATCACACCGACCGAAATCACCCTGCCCGGTGCTTCACCAAAGGCGCGCTTGAAATCATTAACAACATTGCGGCTGAAATTCAGCCATTGGCCTGTTCTGGTTGCGCCGCTTTCAACGACAATCATTTTTGCGCGACCCGAATGCGCATTGTCGAGCATGGTGCCGACCGGCAGCTTGTTGTCCCACACGTACATGAGTGTTGCGTAGGGCATATCACGGCCGCTGAACAGTTTCACCAATCTTGCCGCGGCCCGATCCTCGACATCAAATTTGTCATGGTCGCCGTCGAAACTGACAATCACCCGCACCGGTGAATCATCACTGCCGCGCCGGTTTAGATCGGCACCGGGCAATATGTGTTTAACCTGCCATCGCCACGAAAGATTGGGGGATTCGACCGGATCAATCGCAACGTCCTGCAACAATCCGGACGCCGCCTTGTCAGAATGTGCCCTCAACACCCTCTGACCGTCCAACTCGACCACCCGGTAGTCGGTGCGCCGGTTAAAGCGCGAAATGATCCACGGCTGCCACGACAACGGATGCGGCTCACCGAGTTGCAGGGTTGAGAACGGTGCAACCTGCGACGACTTGCTGACGTCAACGACGTTTTTCGACACAGTCGAGCAACCCGTCACAAAGAGGATGACAAAGGCAGCGCACGCCAAGCAGCGCATATTTCCGGTTTTCATCCTTTCAATATACGCCGTCTACATTTCAGGTCGTTGACAGCGGTCATTCAGAAGACGCAATCAGCGCTGCATTACCGCCTGCCGCCGCGGTATTTACCGTAAACGTGCGTTCAGTGGCAAATCTGAACAGGTAATGCGGCCCGCCGGCCTTCGGACCCGTACCGGACAAGCCCTCCCCGCCGAACGGCTGGACACCAACCACGGCGCCGATCTGGTTGCGATTGACATAAACATTGCCAACCCGCGCACGCGCACGGATGGCTGCAATGGTTTCTTCGATTCGAGAGTGGATACCCAGTGTCAGGCCATAACCGGTTGCGTTAATTTCGTCCACCAACGTCAAAATATCGTCGCCATTAAATTCCAGTACGTGCAGTATCGGGCCGAATACTTCCTGTTCAATGGTCCCGAGTGTCGGGATCGCAAAGGCGCATGGCGCAAAAAAATATCCGTTGCCAATTGATTGTGGCAACAGCACCTGGCCAATTTGCGGGCATGATCGCGCCATTTTCTCGCGATGCGCCACCAATAGATCAAACGCCTCGCGATCAATCACCGGTCCGATATCGGTATCCAGACGAGATGAATCACCAATGGTTAACTCACGCATGGCACCCTCAAGCAGGGTTTTGATGCGCGGGGCGATGTCCTTTTGCACGCATAACACCCGCAGTGCCGAGCAACGTTGTCCGGCGCTGTTGAATGCCGAGGCGACGACATCGTTGATGACCTGTTCCGGCAGTGCCGACGAATCGGCAATCATGGTGTTAAGTCCACCAGTCTCGGCGATGAACGGAATAATCGGCCCATCGCGATTGGCGAGTACCCGATTGATCAGCCGCGCCGTACCGGTACCACCGGTAAACGCGATACCATCCACCCGCAAATCCGCGACCAGCATGGCGCCTATCACTTCGCCCTTGCCCGGCAAAAAAGCGATGGCGGCCGGCGGCATGCCCGCCTCCAGCAATAACTTGACGGCTTCAAATGCGATGATTGGTGTTTGCTCCGCCGGCTTGGCAATCACGGCGTTGCCCGCCGCAAACGCCGCCGTGATCTGCCCCAGAAAAATAGCCAGCGGAAAGTTCCATGGACTGATACAAACAAAGGTACCGCGTCCGTGCAACGACAACACGTTGGATTCACCGGTCGGCCCGGGAAGATCCTGCGGCGCGGCAAAATGCATTCGACAGAGTTCGGCGTAGTAGCGGCAAAAATCCGCGGCCTCGCGTACTTCGCCCAACGCGTCTGGCAGTGTTTTGCCGGCCTCGCGAACCATTAACGCCATGTAAAACGACCGCCGCGCCTCGAGTAAATCAGCAGCTTTGTCCAATACTGCCGCCCGTTCAAGCGCAGGCATTCCCTGCCACTGTTTGGCAAGATCCAACGCCAGTCCGGCCAACGCCGCGTCAGCTTCCTCGACCACGCCGATTTGGCGTCCGGTCGACGGATCAATCAGATTGACTGCGGCCCCACGAATGCTTTCTCCCGCAATCAACGGTTGTGCCTGCCAATCGTCCCTGGCCAATACCGGCGCCATCTCGGCAAACAACACATCGGTCGAGGTCACATCGGAAAAACTAAAACCCGACGAATTCAGACGGTTGACTGCGGATTGCAGGAACAACCGTTTCGGCACCGGCAGCCGCCCATTGGCGCGCGGTTGGTTCAACTCACAAATTGCAACCGGGTCGGCAATCACGTCATCGATTGAAACAGCCGGGTCGGCAATACGATTGACGAAGGAAGAATTCGCACCGTTCTCCAACAGGCGGCGAACCAGGTACGGCAACAAATCTTCATGGCTGCCGACCGGCGCATAGACGCGGCAGGCACTGGTCGGGTAGTCGAGAACGGCGGCGTAAAGTTCCATGCCCATGCCGTGCAGTCGCTGGAATTCAAATCCCGCAACGTTGGTTACGGCGCCCGCCCGCTGCAGGATAGTTGCGACCGTGTGTGCATTGTGGGTGGCGAATTGGCAATAAAAGGCGCTAGGCGCAGCCAGCATTTTTGCCGCACAGGCAAGATATGAAACGTCGGTATTGACCTTGCGCGTGAACACCGGATAGCCGGCGAAGCCCTGCGTTTGCGCACGCTTGATTTCGGTATCCCAATATGCACCCTTTACCAATCGCGTCATGATGCGACGACCGTGCTGGGCAGACAATGCAATCAACCAGTCGATGATGTGCGGCGCTCTTTTTTGATACGCCTGCACCGCAAGACCCAGCCCTTCGTAATTGGAAAAACGCCGGTCAGAAAATACCGCCGCGAACAGTTCGAGCGAAATTTCCTGACGTTCGGTCTCTTCCGCATCAAACGTCAGGCCGATGCCGCCATCCCGCGCCATTTCAGCCAGCACCAGCAATTTTGGCAACATCGCCGCCATCACTCGCTGACGATGCGGCAATTCAAAACGTGGGTGCAACGCAGACAACTTGACCGAGATACCCGGCGCCTCGAAGACAGATTGTCCCGGCTTGACCGCCTTGGCGATGGATTTGATCGCAACCTGGTAGGCGATGAAATATCGTTCCGCGTCCGCGCCTGTCATCGCCGCTTCACCGAGCATGTCATATGAATGGCGGAATCTGGCCTGATCTGTCGATGCGGCGCGCGCCAATGCCTCGTCAATATCACGGCCCATGACAAACTGCTCGGCCATCAGCTTCATCCCCTGCCGGAGCGATGCGCGCACGATGGGCTCGCCAACCTTGTTTGCCATACGGCCCAACCAGCCGCCAACATCGGTGAAGTCCGCCGGACCGACGGTGACAAGCTTGCCAGTCAGCATCATGCCCCAGGTGCCTGCATTGACCAACATCGAGTCACTCGCACCCAAATGTTTTTGCCAATCTCCTTGCGCAAACTTGTCTTTGATCAGCTTGTCCGCTGTTGCCGCATCGGGAATACGCAACAACGCTTCCGCGACACACATCAACAACACGCCCTCTTGCGAGGAAAGATCGTATTGGGTCAAAAATGACTGTATACCGGCGCTGGCTTTTTGCTTGGACCGGACCGAATCGACCAGCGAGCGCGCAATATTGGCGATCTTGTGATTGGTCTGAATGTCAACCTTTGCCGCCGCGATCAGTTGATCAAGCGTGCGGTCTTCATCGGTCAGAAACGCCGATCGCATCGCCTCAAAACCCGGCAAGCCTGGCGTGGTCGGTTGCGTGGCGGACTGTGCAATATTGGGCTGGGCGGACATGGGCGCGGAGGGTGATTTACGTGACGCGCATTATGGCAGTTTGCACAAACGACCGGCGCGCGGCTTTCAGGCGCGACCAGACAAGAGTTAAAATGCCCATGAATACGGGCACTTTCAGACATAACTGTCTGAAAGTGCCCGTATTTACTTGTATTTGCTGGTTAGTTTACCGCGGCGTTTGACTCTTGGGCCGCAATTTCAGCGTGTACCGTTGCCATGTCGATCTCAAGTGACTTCTTGACAACTTCCTGGAGCGCAGCCTTGGGTAGCATGCCGGCCTGGGTAAATAGCACCACCTGTTCACGAAACACCATCAGGGTTGGAATCGAGCGGATGTTGAATGCCGCACCGAGTTCTTGCTCGGCCTCGGTATTTACTTTTGCAAAGATGACATCTGGATAATCTTCCGACACCGCTTCATAGGTAGGCGCAAACGCGCGACACGGGCCGCACCAGGGCGCCCAAAAATCGATGATGACGGTCTTACCACTTTCGATCGTTGCGTTGAAATTTTCTTTGGTCAGTTCGATTGTTGCCATATCAATTCTCCAGAAGGGATCGAAGCATCCATGCGGTTTTTTCGTGCACCTGCAGACGCTGCGTGAGCAAATCTGCCGTCGCTTCATCACTCGCCCTCGCCACCGCCGGAAAAACGCTTCGTGCGGAACGCGCAACCGCTTCGTGCCCCTTTACCAACAATTGCACCATGTCGGTTGCTGCCGGCACATGATCGGTTTCCTCAATCGAGGTGAGTTTTGCGTATGCCTTGTACGAACCGGGCGCCTCATGACCAAGCGATCGGATTCGTTCCGCCACCGCGTCAACGGCGAGTGCGAGTTCGTTGTACTGCGCCTCAAACATCAAATGCAGCGTCTGAAACATCGGTCCTTTGACGTTCCAGTGAAAGTAATGTGTCTTCAGGTATAAAGAATAGGTATCGGCAAGCAAATGCGAAAGTCCGACGGCAATTTGTTTGCGATCTCTTTCCGAAATACCGATATCGATCAAGACTGGTGCTGATTTCGACTTGGCCATGGAAACTCCCAATATTAGTGACGTATCAGTATGCAGGTTTGATCGCGATGGCACAAATTGGTATTTCCAATCCCGGCGATTGCAAAACCCAATCGACCGGCATCCTCACGCACCGGCTAACATGCAGAACGCCATCAGGTTGCGATATCAGCACCGACCATTGACAAACTGCGCCGCGGCTTCAGCGACACGCTTGCCGAGTAATTTTGCCGTCTCGAGATCACCCGGCAACGGCCCCTCGTCCGGTCCCGCATCAGATGGCGACTGCGCCATTGCGCCGGCAAAC
>JANMNT010000139.1:0-4275 GCA_031368465.1 Burkholderiales bacterium | reverse complement strand
CGATCGAGTTGCCGCCGATCGACTGGACCACTTCGCTATTGCCCCGCGGCGTCGAAACGCGTCTCGGCGTCGGCAATTCTTGCGGCCTGAAACGCGTGGCTGGTTTTGCCGATCACGTCCTTGCGGTCACGCTTGTTCAGTTGCTCCCACGCACGGTTGACCGATATCAGACGACCCTCGGCATCTTTGCGATAAATCGGATTCGGATTCAGTTCAATCAGGTCATCCGTAAACTTGACCTGGTCCCGCAACTTTAATGTCATGCTGTTGGCGAGTGTCGCCGCCTGCTCACGCAACCGCGTTAACAACCACATCAGTCCGGCCAGGGACAGTGTCCCGAGAATACCAACAAACAATATCGTCGCCGGCATCTGGCTGGACAATTCATCTACCAGCTTGGTTGTGGCGCTGACATCAAGCGTCCACTCGCGCTGACCGACACTCAGCGGCAGCTGGACCGACAACGCACTCATTGGGGCCGCGCGGCCGGCGGCAACCGACAACAAATCATTGGGCGACATGATTGCCAGGGCGAGACGCTGGCCGTTTTCCGTTGCCGCAAACGCCAGTAGCTTATGTGGCCGCAATATTGCAACCATATACCCAACCGGCTCATCCGACCGGACAAAGGACGCGTAAACCGGTTTCACCATGGCGACGTATTCGGTCGCGGTGAAAGCATCATGGCCAAGCAGCGCCGTTGTCATCACACTTTTCTGCGTTCGCCGTGCCACAACCACCGCATCATCAATCAACGGCGAGGTTGACAAAAAATCACCCAGCCTCAGCTCCTCTTCCACGTCGCGGATCAACAAGGGTCGTTCGGCGGGTTTTCCGGCGTTGCGGGTCTTTGCGGCTGCGCGATATTCAAGTCTGACCAATCCGATCGCCGGCTCGGCACGTTGAATACGCGCATCGAGATAAGTGTTCCAGCGTTTGTTGTCAATGTTCGGCGATGACGCAATCACCGCACCGCCAAGCGCCATTGCATCCTCAACATGTCGCACTTCATTGAGAATTTGTTTGGACGCATTGACCGCCATATCACCAAACCGCGCCTGCGCATCTTTCTTCGTCCGCAGGTTGCTTTGATGGGCGGCGAGAATCGTGGCGACCAGCAATGCGGCCAAAATCACCCAGGGCGCCTCAAACCGCGGCCTCTGAAACGGCGCCGGAACGGCAGGCTGTTGATCGGCCGCCGCGATGCCGGGTGTCATTGGCGTGGATTGTTCGATGTTTTCGGCCATCCGACAAGGTTACCGAAGCCCGCAACAAACAACAACACCCGCATTTCCATCGTCGGCGACGGCCGCAACTGTCGCAACCCGGCCATGGTGGCGAATCATCCTCGTGTCGCCTGAATTTTCCTGATCTTTGAATCTGGTGTAGGATTCGCCCGCCATGTCCCAAAATATCGACCCGCCAGCCTCACGACCACGCCTGCTTCCGGCCGGCGTCGTCGCCTTTGCATTGGTACTCATGTCACCTTTGCATGCTGATGCCAACATCTATGCGTTCAAGGACGAAAACGGCGTCACCCATTTCTCCAATCTGCCGCATTTGGACAAGCGCTATAGGTTGGTTTACAAAATACCGGACTCATGGAAGACCCGCCCCAATGCGTGGACACCGAATTTTCCGAAGACGGTTGATATTGGCAAGCTGGTGCCGGTGATTGACAACGCCGCGCGGACACACGGGGTCGATCCACGATTGGTACATGCGGTGATTCGTGCGGAATCGGGATATAACGAACGGGCCTTGTCGAACAAGGGTGCGATCGGCCTGATGCAGCTAATTCCGGCAACAGCCGACCGGATGGGCGTAAAAAATATTTACGATCCGGTCGAAAACATTTTTGGTGGTACGCGTTACCTGAGCCAACTGATCAAAATGTTCAACGGCAACATCGAACTGGCGATTGCCGGCTATAACGCCGGCGAAAATGCGGTGATCCGACATGGCAACCAGATTCCGCCGTTTGCCGAGACCCAGGCCTATGTTCCAAAGGTGATGGCATTTTTCCGCTCTGCCGAGCTGAACCGATTTGTATCGCAACCGATGACGCAACCACCGGCAAATCCATCTGGCGTGACTTATGTCGCGCCAGCAGCTGTCGTAACGCCGTCACGTTAGCCGCTGGCCGTTAACTCGGGCGATCCCATCCGCTAACGACACGGTTTGCACGACGCATCAAACCAGCACCAGATTGTCGCGGTGAATCAGTTCCGGTTCGGCGACATAGCCAAGTATCACCTCAATTTCCGTGGTCGCCTTGCGGGCAATTTTTTGCGCTTCGACTGACGAATAATTACACAGCCCCCGCGCAATTTCCTCGCCGTTCTCACGCACCGCGCTAACGACGTCGCCACGCAAAAACGCTCCGTCAACCGCAACAACACCAATCGACAATAATGATTTGCCGCCACTCACAAGCGCGCGTGCCGCGCCGTCATCCAACACCAATCTGCCCATGGTTTTGAGATGTCCCGCCAGCCACATCTTTCGCGCCTGCATGGTGCTGGCTTCGGCATCAAGACGTGTACCTATCGCGGTTCCATCCACAATCTGCGGTAAAACGTTTTCCGCCCGGCCATCTGCAATTACCGTTGATGTTCCAGACAGGGCGGCCTTTTTTGCCGCCAGAATTTTGGTTAGCATGCCACCCTTGCCAAGCGACGAACCGGCGCCACCAGCCATTTTTTCGAGCGCCGGGTCACCAGACCTGCCGCGGGCAACGAGTTTTGCTGACGGATTGGTGCGCGGGTCCGCCGAAAACAACCCCTGCTGATCGGTCAGGATGATCAGCAGATCAGCTTCAATTAGATTTGCAACCAATGCCGCGAGGGTGTCGTTGTCGCCAAATTTGATTTCATCCGTTACCACGGTATCGTTTTCATTGATGACCGGTACCACGCCAAGTGATAACAATGTCAATAACGTCGAGCGGGCATTGAGATAGCGGGTACGATCCGCCAGATCGTCATGGGTCAGCAAAACCTGCGCGGTTGCCAGCGCGTGTTGACGAAACGCCGATTCATAGACCTGCACCAGGCCCATCTGACCGACAGCCGCAGCGGCCTGCAATTGATTGACTTCGTGCGGACGTGATTTCCAACCCAACCGCTTCATGCCCTCGGCAATCGCACCCGACGAAACCAGAATCACCTGGTGCCCGTCCTGTCGCAATGTTGCAATTTGCCGCACCCACTCGCCGATCAGCGCATGGTCGACGCCTTCGCCATGATTGGTAATAAGGGTCGATCCGATTTTGACAATAAAGCGCATTTAGCGTGGCACCTGATATCGGCCCAAACCGCAGATGGAAGGGCAGATCATTTGCAAGAACTGGCTATCTACAGGCATTTCCAAGCATTTTTCTTTCAAAATGCCCGCCAATAAACGATTTTCATTTTTGGCTGTTGTCATGACGTTGCGACACTCCATCGCTGTCATCCGCTTTTGCATGCGGCATTGTGGCGCGGCGTGTGGCCTCGACATGATCCATGATGGCGTAGGTGAGCGCTTTGCAGCCGTCGGCTTTCATGGCGGAGATTGCAAATGCCGGCCCTTTCCATTTCAAGCCCTTGATGATCGCCTTTACGCGTTTTTCCGCCTCTTCGGCATCGACCAGATCAACCTTGTTGAGGACCAACCAGCGCGGCTTGTCAAACAACGATTGGTCGTACTTCTTGAGTTCGTTGATCAGTGCCTTGACTTCCTTGACCGGATCAACCGCTTCGTCAAACGGGGCGAGATCAACCAGGTGCAGCAACAAATGTGTGCGCTGCAAGTGTTTCAAAAACTGATGCCCGAGACCGGCGCCTTCAGCCGCGCCCTCGATCAGCCCAGGTACGTCGGCAATCACAAAGCTGCGGTTGTCATCGACGCGGACAACACCCAGATTCGGGTGCAACGTGGTGAACGGGTAGTCCGCCACTTTCGGACGTGCCGCGGACACTGCGCGAATAAACGTCGATTTACCGGCATTCGGCATACCGAGCAATCCGACATCCGCCAGCACTTTCAGCTCAAAATGAATTTCCTTGGTTTCACCCTCGGCACCCTTGGTGAATTGCCGCGGCGCACGATTGGTCGACGTCTTGAAATTGGTGTTGCCCAAACCACCCCGGCCGCCCTGCGCAACCAGGGTTCGTTGCTTGTCGACGGCCAGGTCGGCGATGATTTCGTCCGTGGCGAGATCCTTCACCACGGTTCCAACCGGCACACGCAGGATCACATCGTCGGCACCCGCGCCGCTACAGTCCGCGCCGC
>JANMNT010000130.1:0-9527 GCA_031368465.1 Burkholderiales bacterium | reverse complement strand
AAACGCCTCGATGCGAACCAGCTGGCGATGTATGGCGGCGGCAACTTCGCCGGCACCCGGATCTGCCGCATTGCGGCGCAGCAGGGTGTGCAGGACCGGTCTGGATTCGGTTGGGTTGATGAGTTCGCCCATTACCAGTGTGCGTGCACGCGCTTCAAGCTCGATTTCACCCGCGAAAGCGGTTAGTCCGGCCAGCACATCGGCGTCGACGGCCTGGCGCCTGAAATCGACTGTGATGCCACACGCCGATCGCAAGGGCAGCGCTGAAAACGACTTTGCGGACGTGCGGCCCCTGATGGCCAACGCGGCTAGCGTTTTCCAAGCGGCGGAATTGGCGGGACTGGTCATACGATCGATCAAAATAAAGACTCCCCTCATTATAGTGATGGGCGCTGCCCTTGGCGTTTTTGGCACGTAAATGCGTCGCAACGTTTTACCCCTCTGTTGGCGGAGGGCACAGGCGCTTTTGTATGGGGTTTGTGCGGTTGATAAAAATCAGATACAAACAGCATCGATAGGATGTTCGGGACAATTTGGTCTGGAAATGCCCGTCAAATGGAGACTTTGGCATCTGGCTGTCGCGCCGGTTTCGCCGCCACGGAGTAGAATCGGCGCCAATACCGGCACCAGTGGCGGCGGCAATAACCCACTTTCGAACGCCTGCACTCGGTTAAACTAACAAAAATTCCTTCAGATCGAAATGGATATGGCCACTCCCGCAACCAAGATCCAAGTACCGAAGTTGATTCCTGTCAGCGAGCGGACCGGTGCCGATCGGCGGCTTACGTTTAAAGAAGTCATGGACGGGCTGGTTGAAGATGGCTTTGTCAACGCCGTCGACGCCGAGCGGGCGAGCAAGGAATATCGGTCCAACTCGGTTGATCACCATCCGGTCATTGCCATTGCAATGGCAAAGGTGAAATCAGCCAAGCCTCCCTACCGCAGCTTGGATGTCGCAACATTGACCGAATGGTTGGCCGGTCGCGTCGGGTTGCCGTATTACCACATTGATCCGTTGAAGGTGGACATGCGGGCGGTAACCGACGTGATGTCATCCGACTACGCCAACAAACGCAATATCCTGCCGGTGGAAGTGCAGGGCAAAGACGCGGTGATTGCGACCTCCGAGCCGTACATTACAGGGTGGCAGCGCGAACTGGCCGACATGCTGAAAATGAATTTCCGCGTGGTGCTGGCCAATCCACAGGAAATCACCCGCTACATTGGTGAATTTTATAATTTGTCGCGGTCGGTCAAGCGCGCCGAACGCGCCGGGACGGGCGGCAGCAATCTCAATAATTTCGAGCAGCTGGTCGAAATGGGCAAGAGCGGCCGCACGCTCGACGCCAACGATCATCATATTGTCGTACTGGTCGATTGGCTTTGGCAATATGCATTCGATCAACGCGCCTCGGACATTCACCTCGAGCCGCGCCGCGAAACGGCAACGGTGCGATTTCGTATCGACGGTGTGTTGCACGAGGTTTATCAGATGCCCGCCTCGGTTGCCAATGCGGTAACAGCACGCATCAAGATTCTCGGACGCATGGATGTGGTTGAAAAACGCCGCCCGCAGGACGGTCGCATCAAGACGCGCACGCAGGACGGGCTGGAAATTGAATTGCGTTTGTCGACCATGCCGACTGCGCACGGCGAAAAGCTGGTGATGCGGGTTTTTGACCCCGAAGTGCTGGTACGCGATTTTTCCGAACTGGGCTTTACCCAGGAGGACGATGCCAAATGGCAGGAATTGATCAAGAGCCCCGGTGGCATTATTTTTGTCACGGGCCCGACCGGTTCCGGCAAAACCACCACGCTCTACACCACACTCAAACAGCTGGCCACGCCCGAGGTGAACGTCTGCACCATCGAAGACCCGATAGAAATGGTGGAGCCGGCATTTAATCAAATGCAGGTGCAGACCAATATCGACCTTGGCTTCGCCGAAGGTGTGCGTGCGCTGATGCGGCAGGACCCGGACATCATCATGGTTGGTGAGGTGCGTGATTTGCAGACCGCCGAGATGGCAATCCAATCCGCGCTCACGGGGCACCTGGTACTATCGACCTTGCATACCAACGACGCGCCAACAGCTGTCACCCGCCTGCTGGATCTTGGTGTGCCGGCGTATTTGTTTAACTCAACGGTGCTCGGTGTGATGGCGCAGCGCCTGGTACGAACCTTATGCCCGCATTGCAAAGAAAAAGTGCCATTCGACCAACCGAACGACCATCAACTCTGGCATTCGCTGGTCTCGCCGTGGAAGGGTGAGCCGCCGAAAGAGGTCTATCGCCCGGTGGGTTGCCTCGAGTGCCGCAATACCGGCTATATGGGCCGCATGGGCATTTATGAAATTCTGCTGATGAACAATGAGCTGAAAAAGCTGGTCAACGAACACGCCGATATTGTTTCGATCACCGAGCAGGCCTATAAATCCGGGATGAAGCCATTGCGCCTGTCTGGTGCAATGAAAGTCGCACAAGGATTGACCACCATCGACGAAGTACTGAAGGTCGCGCCATTGGCAAACTAGCCGTCCCGGAACGGCGCAGCGTTTGAAGCTTTTCTACACCGACGAATTTGTGCTGCCGCTGCCGGCTGGACATCGTTTTCCGATGGAAAAATACCGCTTGCTGCGTGAACGCCTCGGCGCAACCGGCGGGTTTCCGGCCAGTGCATTTCATATCCCCGATGCGGCAACTTTTGCGGAGTTGACCCGTGCGCATGCGCCGGACTATGTACTGCGGGTTGAGCGCGGCGAACTCGATGATAAAGAAGTAAAACTGATTGGTTTTCCGTGGTCGCCACCAATGGTCGAGCGTTCCAAACGTTCGTCCGGTGCCACTATTGCCGCATGCCGCGCGGCGACGACTGACGGTGTGGCGGCCAATCTCGCGGGCGGCACCCATCACGCGTTTTATGATCGAGGTGAAGGGTTTTGTGTGTTCAACGACGCTGCGATCGCCGCCCGGGCGATGCAAGCCGAAGGGCGGGTCGCCACGGTCGCCATCGTCGATTGTGATGTGCATCAGGGCAACGGAACCGCCGCCATTTTTGCCGCAGACCCGTCGGTGTTTACGTTTTCGATACACGGCGCAAAAAATTATCCGTTCCGCCGTGAGTATCCGAGCGACCTCGATATTGATCTGCCAGACGGCACCGCCGATACCGGGTATCTGTCGGCATTGGCGAACGGATTGGCGCAGGTGTTTTTGTGCTGTATGCCTGACCTGGTGATTTATCTGGCGGGCGCGGACCCGTATGAAGATGACCGCCTTGGTCGGCTGCGTCTCACCAAAGCCGGTCTGCAGCTACGCGATCAAATGGTATTCACGGCGTGTGCGTCGCGCGATATTCCGCTCGCCGTGGTGATGGCGGGTGGTTATGCGCGCAACATTGCCGACACCGTTGAAATCCATGCGGCAACCGTGTCATTGGCCCGACAAATGTTGTTCAGGTCACCTGCGTTTGGCGCGCAGGGATTGCACCATGAACTTTAGAAACACGCCGTTCGGCGGGCATTTTGGGCAATAAATGCCTGAAAAAGCCCGTCAGTAGATGAGTTTCATATTCGATGGAACCAAACGACCCGCAGTTGGGTGAACGTTCCTAAATTGGTCGTGCCTGTTGCGCCCGACCATTCCGGTCCAACCAGCGAGATATGCCGGAATTCACCGCCTATTTCAGCGACTGCAAATCATTGGCAACCGCTAAATTGCCCAAGCAACGTCAACGCCGCGCTAAAGATTGCGCGCTGTAGTCCGATACCAACAGTGGATAGGCATGGCTTTTTGACGGGCTGCGCCCGTCGCCAATCAATTTCCCAGATGAAAGGATTACCCATGAAAAACAAATTTACCGTGCTTGCATCCCTGCTTGCATTGTCATTCGGCAGCGCTTACGCAAACGATCCAAAGGCCACCATTGCAGCATTGGATGCCAAGCTGACAAAAATCGGCGTTGCCAAGCTCGAAGGCACCGATAAAGCCGGCAGCTTGGAAGTGCCGGGTGTGTTTTTTGGCGCCCGCAAGATCAACAACAACTACGACGTTGTCGACGATATCAAAAAGACCACCGGTGCCACCGCGACGATTTTTGTCAAACACGGCGACGACTTTATTCGGGTTAGCACCAATGTGTTGACGCCGGAAGGCAAGCGTGGCGTTGGTACGCCATTGGCGCGCGCAAAAGCCTATGACGCCGTGAAAAAAGGTGAACAGTATTGTGGTCCGGTGGATGTGTTGGGTACGCCGTTTGATGCCTGCTACAACCCGATCAAGGACAAATCAGGCCAGATCATCGGCGTCAGCTATATCGGCTTCAAGAAGTCGTAGTTTTTGGTCTTGGCCGGGGCAGGGTCGCCAACCGACCCTGCTGCGGCAATCAAACAGCTCGTTGTCAGTTGAACAAATCAGGGGCGGCATCATGAAAAAACGATTCTTTCGCATCACCGGTTGGTTTGACGCAATGCGCGTCGGCCGAAAGCTGACGCTTTCGTTCTGTGCGGTGCTGGCGCTGACAGTGGTCATCGGCATAAGCGGTGTTCTCAGCTTGGCGAAGCTCAACCAAGAGTCTGCCGAAATGGCCAGTAAATGGATGCCGAGTATTGGCTATTCGACCACGATGCGCGCCGCCGGACTTGAGGTCCGTGACTACGAGATGAAGCATGCGCGTGCGGCCGATGCAGGCTACATGGAAGAATACGAAGAGAAGATGCGCGCCCAATTGGTGGTCGTCAATACACAAATGGCCGGTCTGGAAAAATTGATATCGGAAACGAACGAGAAAAAACTGTTCGCGGAATTCCAGAAAAAATGGAAAGAGTATCTGGCCGTTAACCAAAAGGTGGTGGCACTCGGCCGCGCCAATAATTCGACCGACGCAAAGGACATCGGTGACGGCGCCGGGAAATCATCATTTGACGAGGCGATTACCGCGCTCGACAAGCTGACTGCGGCGAGCTTTGAAGGCGGCGCCGAGTCCGCAGCGAATGGCCGGGCTGTTTATGAAAAAAGTAAAAAATTGACTATGGCGTTGCTCGGTGGTGCGCTGCTGATCGGGCTATTGCTGTCATTTGGCATTACCCGCAGTCTAATTCGCCAGCTTGGTGGTGAACCAGCGGTGGCGGTCAGCGTTGCGCGTGCCGTTGCCGCCGGCGACTTGACGACCAATTTTCATTTAAAGGCGGGTGAAACCACCAGCCTGATGGCAACGCTGCATGAGATGCAGGCAAGCCTGGCGGGTGTGGTGGCAACGGTGCGCGAAGGCTCAGAAGGGGTGGCCACCGCCAGCGCCGAGATTGCACAGGGCAACAGCGACCTGAGTGCCCGGACCGAGCAACAGGCGAGTGCGCTGGAAGAAACAGCAGCGTCGATGGAGCAACTCGGGTCGACGGTCAAACAGAATTCGGACAACGCCCGCCAGGCCAATCAATTGGCGGTTAGTGCGAGCAGTGTGGCTGCCAAAGGCGGTGAGGTTGTCGCACAGGTGGTCGATACGATGAAAGAAATCAACGTCGCCTCAAAACGAATTTCCGACATCATCAGTGTGATCGACGGCATTGCGTTTCAAACCAACATTCTTGCGTTGAACGCAGCGGTTGAAGCCGCGCGTGCCGGTGAGCAGGGCCGGGGTTTTGCGGTTGTCGCCACCGAAGTTCGCAGCCTTGCCGGGCGTTCGGCCGAGGCGGCCAAACAAATCAAGACGCTGATAAGCGACAGCGTTGACAAAGTCGAGCAGGGCACCGCGTTGGTCGATCAAGCCGGGGTGACGATGACTGAAGTCGTTAACTCGATCAAGCGCGTGACCGACATCGTTGGTGAAATCAGCATGGCAAGTGTCGAGCAGAGTTCGGGCGTCGCCCAAGTCGGTGATGCGGTCAGCCAGCTTGATCGTGCCACCCAGGAAAATGCCGCTTTGGTGGAACAAAGCGCGGCGGCAGCCGACAGTCTGAAATCCCAGGCGCAAAACCTGGTACAAGCTGTTGCGGTATTCAAGATTGACAATACGGCAGTGCCTGTCGGCGTGCATCGTGAAAACAAGGCAGCAAAGCTTGCGCCTGCCGGGTCGGGCACCGCGCCTGCAAAAGTTGAATTCAAGGAAAAACGATCAGCCACCCGCGCCACCAATGTGGTCCGGCCGGCGTTTAAACCACTTGCGGCAATCGGCATCGCGCCTCCGGCAAAACTTGCCGCGGCCCCGGCTTCAAAGGGCGGCGCAGACGAATGGGTGTCGTTCTAAGCAAATCCCGATCCGGGCGATGTGGTTGACGGCAGCAAGAAGTATTTGGCTGCAGCAGCGGGCTGGAAAATCCCTCTTACGCGGCAGCCGTCGGCGGCTGGTGGTACAAGGTCTCGCTGCGAATCGGGAAAACAGCTGTCTGGCGATCGCGAAAAAAGTGGCGCAACGTGGTCGAGATGGTGCGGAATGCCAGCTCATCCCAGGGGATATCCGCCTCGTCGAACAACGCAACGTCAAGACTCTCGGTGCCCGCCGAAAAATCCACATCCAACAACTCGGCGCGAAACAACATGTAGACCTGTGAAATTGCCGGCAACGAAATTACGGTATAGAGCGAGACAATACGTATACGTGCGCGGGCTTCCTCAAGCGTTTCTCTGGTGGCACCTTCTTCGAGGGTCTCACCTTCCTCCATAAAGCCGGCGGGCAAGGTCCATTTGCCGTATCTTGGCTCGATGGCACGCTTGCAGAGCAGCACCTTTCCCTGCCAAACCGGCAATGCGCCGACGACAATCTTCGGGTTGAAATAATGGATATGACCACAGGCATCACATACGTCGCGCAAATGATCATCACCTGCCGGGATGCGATTGGCGACGTGGCTACTGCCGCATTGACTGCAAAAGCGCGGGGCAATATGCGTCATTTTTGCGGAGATGGGTCGTAAACGGATGTCACCGCTGAAGCGTTCTTCATAGAGGCGCATGGTAGCATACGGCGTTTTTCGCCAATGGGCGAAGTCAACTGAATAAGGCAAAAATTGTGAGTGTCAAAGGCAATGTGGCAATCGTTCTTGCGGTCCTGGCTTGTGCGTCGGCTATGCAGTTGGCCGTCGCGCAGGTGGCGGTGGTGCTGAACTCCGGCGAAGGTACCGTCAGCTTGATCGACAAGGTCAAGAAAGAGGAAATCAAGCGCTTCCCGGTTGGTAAAGAACCACATCATTTGATGGCGACGCCTGACGACCAATTTCTGATTGTGGCGAATGCGGCATCAAATGATCTGGTATTCCTCGACCCGAAAACCGGCGAAATCAAGCGTCGCATCGATAATATTTCGGATCCATACCAGATTGGTTTTTCACCCGATAAAAAGTGGTTTGTCTCGGTGTCGCTGCGTCTGGACCGGACGGATATTTATGATGGCAACTTCAAGTTGGTAAAACGCCTGCCGACACCCAAAGCGCCGTCACACGTTGCATTCAGTGGTGACAGCGCCATCGCGTTTATCACCCTGCAGGACTCAAACGAACTGGCTGCCATCGATTTGAAGACCCAGGCCATTAAATGGATCATCAAGGTGGGTGATATGCCGGCGGGCGTGTGGGTAACGCCAGATGACAAGTTTGTGCTGGTTGGTATGACCGGCGAGGATTATGTCGAGGTTATTGATTTGGCGACACGCAAAACGGTCAAAAAAATCAAGACCGGTAAGGGTGCGCACAACTTTATTGCGATGGGCGATGGCCGCCGCATTCTTGTCAGTAATCGTGTGTCCAATACGATCAACATCATCGATCAACAGACGCTCGCCGTGATCGACACGATAAATGTGCCCGGCGGCCCGGATTGTATGGAGTTGACCGGCGATGGTAAAGAGTTATGGGTGACCTCGCGCTGGGCAAAAAAGGTAACCATCATCGATATGGAAACCAAGAAGATCACCAAACAAATTCCGGTCGGCAAATCGCCACACGGGATTTATTTTATGGGTCACGCGGCGCGCAAATGATGCACGGCGTTGACGCGAACGCTTTGTTGGTATCGGTATTGTGCCGTCGACGCGATCCCCTGCGATTCGTCAAATCGGCACGATTGGTGTTTCCATTGCTGGTCGCAACCCTGCTTGCGGGGCAGCCGCTGGTTCTGCATGCCGCCGACAACCAATGCAAAGCCACCGTTTATCTCACCATCGATACCGGCCATATGGAACCCGCCGAAGAGATGGCGATGATGCTTAAGCGCCAAAACGTCAAGGCGACATTCTTTCTGGCGAACGAAAAAACCAAACGTGGCGACACGTCGTTGGACCCGTCGTGGTCGACATTTTGGCAGGCCCGTGCCAACGAGGGACACGCATTTGGTTCGCACACCTGGCGCCATTGGTATTTCCGGCGTGATATCGGTGCGGACAAGGTGCAATACGTTCCGTGGGGTGCAAAGGACGGCGATGTGCTCGATCAACACCAGGTTTGTGCCGAGCTGAATGCTAGCGAAGAAGCCTTCAAAAAAATGACCGGACGCGGCTTTGACGGCATCTGGCGCGCGCCGGGCGGCAAGCTGACGCCAAACACCGCGCGATTTGCCGAATCGTGCGGCTATAAACATGTCGCCTGGTCACCTGCCGGATTTTCCGGTGATGAACTGCCCAGCGAAAAATTTCCAGCCGACAAACTTATCACAAATCAGTTGCGTGACATTAAAACCGGCGACATCTTGTTATGGCATCTTGGCATCTGGTCCCGCAAGGAACCGCTATATCTGCGCCTTGATGGGTTAATCACATCGTTGAAGGCGCGCGGGTTTTGTTTTGCAACCATTCCTGATCATCCGCAATTTGTGTCAACACGCAGCGGCGGACCAAAAAAGTGAACAATCATGTTTGACGCATTTGCCGACCTTTTTGCCGAACTGCACCAACACGTTTTCGAATCTGGTGTGTTGCCGTTGGTGCATGCGCTCGGGCTCGGCGGCTTGGCAGAGCAGGCCTTCAACGCCACCGAAATTTTCCTGATCGGTGCAATTGAAATAACGTTGTTGGCCGTTGTGCTTACCGCGCTCGAGAAATGGCGGCCGGTTGAAGTGCAATCTGATACCAACAGCCGAAAACTTGATGTCATCTATACTATGTTGAACCGGCTGGGCTTTATCCCGCTGCTGATATTTTTTCTGCTGATGCCGTTGATCGATGGTCTGGACGCGGCAATGCGCATGGCCAATATCATCCCGCCGAAACTGGAAGATGCGATGCCGTGGCTGAATGACGCGCCGTTCCTGTCGTTCTTGTTTTATTTGGTATTGCTGGATTTTGTCGCCTATTGGTTGCACCGCTGGCAACATCGTTTTAATTGGTGGTGGTCACTACACGCGCTCCATCACGCACAGCGGCAAATGAGCTTCTGGTCAGATAACCGCAATCATCTGCTCGATGTTTTTTTGATTGTCGCGGTATTTGCGTTGATTGGGTTGTTGATCGGTGTAACGCCGGTGCAGTTTGTTGCATTGGTGGTGGCATCGAGTGTGGTTGTAAGTCTTTCACACGCCAATCTGCGCTTGGTCTTTGGTAGTGTT
>JANMNT010000077.1:0-4775 GCA_031368465.1 Burkholderiales bacterium | reverse complement strand
CACGGTGCACACACCGTCGCAACACGCCATTGCCCACTACATGGCCGAACGGACCCATTTGCAGCTACCGGCGTTTTATAAAGCCAAACGTGACTATTTTATGCGGGCGGTCGCCGACGTGCGCCTGCGGTTTTTTTAATCAGCCGCCACCTATTTTTTGTCGGCGAGTTATGCGCATGTCGCCGATTGCGCCCATCTCAGCGAAAAGGACTTTGCCATCAAGCTCACGCGTGAAATTGGTGTGGCGTGTATTCCGATGAGCGCGTTTTATCACGACGGCACCGACAATAAAATTGTGCGGTTTTGTTTTGCGAAAAAAGAAACCACGCTGGCGGAGGCTGGCAGGCGGTTGACCGCATGGCAACGCGCAACCTAGTCGATCAATAGCTCGTTGGCCAACCAAGTGTGGCGGGTGCGGGTCGCCGCATTTTGACCGCGGCAAGCCATGCGGTGGCTTCAGGCCGGCCGGCCGTTGCAGCCTTTTGCAACAGGGCTTCAGCCTTTTCATAGTTCGGCCGGTTGGACGCAGAACCCACCCAATAAAGCAGACCGAGCAACTCCTGGCACGACGCATCCTTCGCGTTGCTGCATTTCTGCAGCCATTTTTCTCCAGCGGCCAAATCCACCAAGCCGAAGGTGCCGACGATGTGGTAGCCCGCCAATGCCCGCATGGCGTACACATCACCAAGTGAGGCCGCCCACGAAAGATCCCGTTCCGCCCTGACAAAATCGCGTGCTTTGACGGCATCAATGCCAAACCCGTAAAGCGATTGCGTCAGCGTTGTATGCGCCAGCCAACCCAAAGGCAACAACAGCACCACAAACAACACCACCAGCAATTTGCGCGGATGCGTCATTACGGACAATTTGTCGCCGATGGTGATGGTGGTATGCAGGCCGCTGCGGTACCTGACGAACAAAACTGGACACTACCAACGCGAAGTGTTGATGAAAAACCATCAGCCCGGACTATCGGCGCGATGGAAAACCCTCTATAAGATTGGCCCGCGTCCAAAAAGAAATTTGATGTTGCACTGTTTGCCGTTAACGGATTACACGCTCGCAACGTAATTGTTGGGGCAATCGCCACGCCGACTGCGTTATAGAAGGTGATCACCGCCAGTTCATCATCGGTGGTCGGCACCGCAGAATTGGACGTAAAGCTTGCCAGCTTGATACCGAGATAACGATATCCTGACAACGCGTCGGTGAATCGCAACGATTCGACGTTGCCGACGGAAGATGTGATATTTGATCCGGTGGTGCAGCCAGCAGGTGCCACGCCGATCCCATCCACCGACGCCGAGGGAAATGCCGGTGAATACGCCGCCGACGCCAAGATCGTTATCGTGCCAAGCATAACGGACGAGGTTGCCGTGCAGCCAGTCGCACCACCGGCAAGCGTGATCCCGGCACCGGTTAATGCGGCGGCATTGAAGGACTGCAATACCGGTGGCGTGTAAATGGTGATGTTTTGCGACGCGGAAATTTGTGTGTCCGGGTTAATCACAACAACTGCCCACGTCGCGCCGGTTGTGCCAAAGGTGAAACTGGTCGTGAGCTGTAGATCAGATACAAAAGTTGACGCCACCGTCGTGGCAACCATTGTGGTCAGATTGGTAAATCTGACAGTGGCACCGCTGGCAAACTGCGTGCCGTTTAGCGTAACCGCCAGTGGCGAGGCCGAGCCGTTTGCAGTTGCCGGGGTGACGCTTGTTAACGTCGGCCCGGCCAAGGTGGCCGTGACATTTGCCGATGTCGCATTTAGATTCCACCCGTCGTCGGTACAAAGGTAGCCGACCGCCGTCAACGGAATCGTTGGGCAGCTGGTGGTACCAGCCGAAATGGTGTTTGTAAAATTTTGTATTGTCGGCGTGGTGGCAATCGAGGTCAAATTGACAGATATCGTGCAGGTGCCGTTAATCTTCACGCCGGCGACAACGGTTGCCGCAGGAATGGTTTTGCCCGCCGGAAAGGTGATGGATGTTGCATTCGCCGCGACGCTGAACGCCGGCGCACCACCACAGGTGGTTGACGCTGACGGTGTCGGTGCCGCAACCAGATTGGCAGGAAACGTGTCGACCAAACTCCGCAGCAGCGTTGCCTGCGTCGTCGAGCTGTTGGTCAGCGTAATTGTCAGTGTTGTGGTTTGGTTGGGCGTCGCATTTGGTGAGAACGTGGTTGGCGAAAACGCCTGTGCGAGCGTGACCCACCCCCAGTCGCGCGGTAGTGCATTCGCCGCCGTGAGAAGTTCAGTGACACTTTTGTACGAAATAATGTCATCAAAAAATGCCGCGTTTGCCGGGTCGGCACCAACCGCAGACGCGTCGAGAACCCAGTAGGTATTGTCGACCGGCGCGGTCGTGTTGATGAGTTCCCTGCCACCTGCGGTTGGCAGCGTCGATCGTGTTGCCGAGTGGTCGGCACCATACGAGCCGCGGCCGGTAGCACCGTGGCTGATGATGACATAGGCGACGCCGCTGACAACAACGCCCTTGTCGTTGACGATCAGCCCCTTGCCGGTATAAAAATCCGGCGCCATGGTCGAATTGGGCGAGGTTGCGCATTTGCCGTTGGCGTCGATCGCCACCTGGGTTGCCGTTAGCAGTGCGGCGGTGTTGCAATTGATGGCGTTGAGTCCGTCGATCTGCGTAAAGCCGGTGTTGCCCGAAAACACACGATACGAATACTTGCGTCCCCATTTGTCCAATGCGTCGTCAAACTTCAAGCCCAGCGCGCCCCAGGGCAGCACACCGGTTGCCGCGGTGCACGTCGTAAACGGTGTTGTCGCCGCCTCAAGCCCGTTGCCATCGGTCGGCGATGCCGGACACGGCAGGCGTTTATTGGTCGCGACAAAATTGGCGATGGCTTGGTCAAAGCTGGATGAGGACGCACGTGTTTCAATCGCCCGCTCCATCGTCGATTTCTGCGACGCACTAAACGAGGCAAGGATCACCGCCGACGCCACCAGCAGCATCGCGACCACGATGATTAAGACGGCCACCCCCGTCTGTGGCTTCAATGAACGCAACAATGGCCGGCTAATAGGCACGGGGTCCTAACAACGCCTTGGTTGCCGCGGCGATTTGCGTTTTGCGCAAAACGAGGTCGTCAAAATGGTTGGTTCCATCCGCGTAATTGCTCGGGTTATCCACCAGATAAAAGGTTGCAGCCGGCGTATTGGCAAGATATGCTGCGTTCTTTGCTTCTTCTGTTCCTGAGACAGGTGTACCGGCCGTCAATAATCCGCCGCTTGGAAGATAGGCGCCGGTACCATTTTCACCGTGGCTGATGACCACATAGGCAACGCCGGTTGACGGCGTAACGCTTGGGTCGGCAAGCAGATTGCCGGCGATATCCTTGACGCGGATGCCACGTCCGGCAACCACCGTTGACGTTGACGTGCAGCTGCCCGGAAAGGTCGACGCCGTGCAGGCAGAATTGCAACGCAGATGCAGTCCGGTCGATGTCGCATCCACTGCGCCAGTGCCACCCGGCGAACACAGCGTCAGATTCATCGACTGTGGCCGGATCATGGTGTCATCGACACGATAGGTCATCACATTGCCCCACCCGTCGGTCACATCCGCCAACGCCAATCCCAGCGCCTTCCACGGCACCACGCCACCTTGTTGATTGGTCAGTGTACAAGCCGTCAATCCAACGTTCACGGCTTCCACACCCGCCAGCGGGACACCGGAATTGGTTGCGTCCAAGGTACCATCGGCGGGACACGGCAGGCGGTAGTTCTGCGCAATGAACAGTGACAATGCAGTCTCGATGACCGCCAAGCGGCTCTGTGTGACCTGCGCATTGACCAGTTTTGCGCGGCCAAGCAGCGGCAGGGCGAATATTGACGCCAGGATACCGATGATCAGCAACACGATTGAGATCTCGACGAGGGTGAAGCCCCTCAAGTCGTGGTGGCTGCGTTGCGAATGAATGGTATTGCGACTGGGTATGTTTGACATTGACAATTATAGAGGGCTGTCACGAGCGACATCCGGCTGTTAACGAACAGGACTCAAAAGATTCACTTTATCGTTGAACGGCCGCATTTGTAGTTGCAGGTGTTAGCTCGCGATGGAACCGCTAATAAAGTTGCAACTTGGTGAGTGACGAAAGCTGCCGACTCATCACCAAATGCCTCCCCGGAACCCGGTTCGCCCCGCCTATTTGGATGGCAGAAAAGCAAGATAGAATTACTCACAAAGTGGCGGCTTTTCTCGTTACTCACCGCGAAATTACCAGGGGTTCTGACGTTGTCCCATCCGTTTCTGCTCGAATTCAATTCGAACAGATTGATCATCAAAATTTTTGTTGTCGACTGCACTCTTCAGAAAATTTCGGACATGTCACTACATCGCCACCTTTTTTGCATTTCTATCCTGACCACCTTAAGCGCAATTGGTTTTCATGACGCTGTCGCCCAAACGGGAAAGGAAGTTGTTGATTTTGTCGCGGCAGGCACACCGGCCCAACCAAATGAATACTTCTCGCGCACATGGCAGGCACATCACGCAAACCCTGCGTCGCCGTCCCCCACGGCAAAGGCAAACCAGCAAAAGATTGGACGTGCATTTTCCCCGCTAATTGCCCGCTCGCCACTTGATGGGACAAGAATTGTTTCGCTTGCAAATGAACCCTACCCGACAAAAGATGATCCATCGAAATGAAAAATCTCTACGATATCGGTCCCTCCAACATATACATTATTACAATCATCCGCATCGACTCCTGTAGTCATCAAAGCATTGAATGCATTAAAACTATAT
>JANMNT010000066.1:0-2445 GCA_031368465.1 Burkholderiales bacterium | reverse complement strand
CCTACATCCGAGAATCGACTCCGGGTGATGACTAACCATCACGACCGTCGGTACGATATTTTTTAGCTGGCCACGAATCTGCGACTCTTGTGATGAATCGACTTGATCGAGTGTCTCGTCGAGGAATAACACCGCTGGCTTGCGGTACAACGCGCGTGCGAGCAGCACCCGTTGTTTCTGTCCGCCGGACAGCGACGAGCCCAATGCGCCAACAAAGGTTGAATACCCCATCGGCATTTTTTCGATATCGGCATGAATGTCTGCAGCTTCGGCACAGGCCTGAATCGCCGTCATGTCGAACTCGCCACCGAATGCAATGGCGTCCGCAATCGAACCTACAAACAACTGATCATCCTGCATCACCGCACCAATCAGCGCGCGGTATTGCGCCATATCCCAATCCTTCAAGTCACGTCCGTTGACGATCACCTGACCTTCAGTCGGTGGAAGTAACCCCAGTAACACCTTGAGCAACGTCGTTTTGCCACACCCCGAAGGACCAACCAGCGCAACCGATTCGTTGGGTTGGATCTCCAGATTCACATGGCGAAACGCGAAGCCTTCCGGCCCGTACGCATAACCAAGATCTTTCGCTTCAATTCTGAGCGCCTCTTTCGCGCCACCGGCCGCCCCGGCAACACTCGAAATAGATGCGCCGCCGGCTTCCGGCTCGGCCAGTGCAATGTCCGCGATCCGCTCGGCATGCAAATCGAGCATGCGGAATTCATTCCATTTTTCGATCAGATTGTTTACCCGCGTCAGAAACACCAGCTTGAAGCCGATAAAGGCATACAACATACCGACCGAAAACTGCCCTTCCATCACCAAAATCGCCGCCATCCACACCACAATGACGCTTTCAACGCCAAAAATCAGCCCTTGTGCACCGCGCTGGAAAATGCCGACGCTTTGCACTTTCACGTTGGCGTTGATGTGTTCGACCACCAGATTTTGGTACGCCACCCGGCGTTCGTTTTCGCGCATATTCAGCTTGATGGCCATCATGCCGCGCAACGTCTCGATGAAATGGGTGGACGCTTTTGCCTCATGCGCGAGTTGTTCATCGGTGGCATAACGCTGGGGGTAATAAAAACCCCACCGCAGCAACGCGTATAACGCAGCCGCGCCAAGTACAACCAACGTCAGCTTCAGGCTGTAATAGGTCATCACGCCGAGTGTGATCAACACCATCACACCGTCAATGAAAGTCTCAACAAACGTGGTTGAGAGTGTCTTTTGGATGGCATCAACGCTGCGGAATTTACCGACGATATCGCCGATATTGCGTTTCTCGAACCAACCCAACGGCAGGCGCAGCAGGTGGTTGAACAATACCGTCAACAAACGCAGATTGAACCGGGTCGAGACAAACACACCGACCCAGGCACGAATCGCGGTGACAATCACTTGAATCACAATCAATGCGATAAACGCCACACCCAACACGGTCAAAAAGTCACGATCCCGCCCGACCAGCACCCGATCCACCGTCAGCTGCAGGAAAAATGGCATGGCAATCGCAAACACCTCAATGGCAAACGACAACAAAATCAGCTGTGCAATCGAACTTCTCAGGCCGGAGCCGACCGACAACAGTTGGAATGCGCCAATCTTGTTGCGCTCATCCTGCTTTTTGAAGCTCGGCGTCGGTGTGAATTCCATCGCCACGCCGGTGTAATGTTTGCCGGCTTCGGCAATGGTCAGTTTGCGGATGCCGCGTGCAGGGTCGTGCACCGTGATGTTCTTGGTCGTGACGTCGGTCAGCACCACAAAGTGGTTCATGTCCCAATGCAGCACAGCAGGCAACTGCAACTTGCCAAGCGCCGTCATCTCTGCCTTCACCCCGCGTGACGCGAGCCCCATGGTTTCGGCCACCTGACTGACCTGTTTGAGCGTGATGCCCTTGAGAGAAGGCGACAAACGCGTGCGCATTGCGATCAAGTCGGTCTCGTGGCCGTGATGGCTCGCCACCATCGCCACACAGGCGATGCCACATTCCGGCGCCTCCGATTGCAAAATCATCGGCACGTGTTTTTTGAACGCGGAGAAAAGACCGGCAAACATCAGAATCGCCCTCTTAATTGCATAACTGGCTCAAACAACCATTCCAACAAGGTGCGTTTTTCAAGGAGTATGTCAGCGTTTACTAACATGCCTGACTTGAGCACAAGGTCTTGACCGGTGACACTGACGGTTTGTTTGTCCAGCGTGACAGTTACCCGGTAAACCGGCTCCCGAATGGTCAGTGGACCGATTTTTTCGCCGGTTGACCACACCGCTTGACTGACATCAGCAACAACACCGCGGTACTGGCCAAAGCGCTCAAACGGAAACGCCTCGTAACGCAACACCACTTCACGGCCTTTTGCGATAAAGCCAATCGCCCGGGTGGGGACCAATAATTCCGCACGCAACATGCTGCCTTTGGGTAGCACCGTCGCAAAA
>JANMNT010000054.1:0-6179 GCA_031368465.1 Burkholderiales bacterium | reverse complement strand
GTTTGCGATATTGCTCGACGCGATTGCCTTTTTTGTCTCGGCACTCATGCTGCGCGGCATCAAGCCGGACGCGGGCGACGCGCCCAAACAAACCGGTCAGATCACTTGGGCAAGCATTTGGGGCGATGTCAAAGAAGGTCTTCATCTGATTTGGCACAACCCGATTTTGCGTTCAATCTCATGGGGACTGGCGCTTTGGCAGTTGTTGCGCCACGCCTATGTGGCGATTGTGATTCTATTTGCGGCGCGCGACCTCGGCCTGTCCGCAGGCAAAATTGGCGCACTGTACATGCTCGCCGGTGTCGGCTTTTTGATTGCGTCCTTCAGCTGCCAGCTGTTGAATGCCAGATTCGGCGTCGGCAGGGTGATGCTGATGGGCATTGCCGCGACCGCGCTGGCATGGTTGCTGATGGCGGCCATCACGCCGCACGAATATTCGTTTCTCGCATTGGGCGGAACGTTGTTTATTTTTGACTTTGGCGCGATGCTGTTTTTTATCAACTACCTTTCGCTCCGGCAATCGGCGACGCCCGACCATCTGCTTGGGCGCGTCACATCGACCATGATTTTTATGGCGTTGTCGCTGGCACCGATTGGCTCGATTTTGGGTGGCGTGATGGGCGAATGGCTGGGCTTGCGCCCGACCATCGCCATATGTGGTGTCGGCTGCATATTGCTGGTCATCGCACTGGCGAAAATATCCCCCCTTTCCGCCATGCAAAAACTACCCACACCAGAGACCTATGCGGTCAAAACACCGCCACCGCGCACACCCAATTCAGAAATCACGGCGTAGCAGGATTTTTGTCACAAGCCACATCCAAACGGACGTTTGGTCGCGTCTGACCGATTAACACCACCATCACCCGGGAGCAAAACATGGAAAGTGTCGCCTTATTTATACCGCTGGCGGGCATCACCTTTGGCACAATTATTCCTGCTGTGATCGTCTGGCTGATCTTGCGATTTCGGTCTGAACGCAACCGATTGGTATATGACACCGCCGTCAAACTGGCGGACAAGGGCCAACCGGTTCCGCCGGCACTGTTTGCCAATTTGAACCCGCCGGGATCGGATTTGCGTCGCGGTGTGGTGTTGATCATGTTCGGCGCAGGCCTGTCGATTGCGCTGGCCGAGGTCGGTGCGCCGTGGACATTTGGCTTGATCCCGCTGTTCATGGGCGTTGGTTATCTGGTGGTCTGGCAGTTCGAAAAGCGTGAACGACCGGCAAATAGTTAAGCCCGTCTCGACAACGTCTGCGTTCCAACCCCATGGTATTGCCGGAAAATTCCGACAACGACCTGATCGCCCGCGTGATTGCATGTGGCGATCAATACGCATTTGCCGAACTGGTGAAACGCCACCAATCCGCGTTGCGGGCCAGTTTGCGCAAAATGACCCACGGCCACATTGAACTGGCCGACGACATCGCGCAGGAAACATTTATTCTCGCCTGGAAAAACATCGGCAAATTTCGTTTTGAGGCGAAATTTTCAACCTGGCTTTACCGTATTGCGTTTAACGCCTGGCAAACGGAAGTGCGTCGCAAACATGAATTGTTGCTCGGCGAAGACGCCACGCCCGAGGCTGAACCGACCGAACCGGAATCAACTGCAACCAATTTGCGCCACGACCTCGAACGCGCAATGGTCGACCTGAGTGAGGCCGAACACGCGGCAATCCAGCAGTGTTACTACAACGATCTTTCCCACGACGAGGCGGCATATGTGCTGGGTATGCCGCTCGGCACACTCAAGACGCATGTACTGCGCGCAAGGGAAAAAATGCGACAGCGACTGGCGGCGTATACGGATAACGGCGTAAATGATGCAACATTGAACTGCGGAGTCAATTGATGAATAACCACGATCAACAGTACGTTATTGAACAAAGCAACCGGCTTGAGGCCATGCTGCAGGCCGATAGCTTGGCGCACCGCGATCAATACATCGACAACGACGGCTTTTCGGAACGCGTGATGGCGCGGGTCGCGGCACTGCCCGCGCCGGCGTCGGCCGCCTCCACCGCAAATACGCGGCGTCGCTTGATTATCATCTGGTCTGCCGCATTGCTGGCGCTGGTGATGGTCATGACAGCGGGTGCCGGTGATCGATTCCTGATCGACGCGTTTATGGATCTGGCCACCAAAACAATCACGCCGAATGCGGTTGGGTTGCTGTTGATCGTCGTTGCAGCCGGCGTCATGGGCGTCAGCGCAGCAAGCAATGAACGATAACATCCGATAGAAAAAATCGTTGTCTGGCGAGCGTTTTCAGCCATTTTTGCCTGAAAGTGTCCGTCCTTATTGGTTTTTGTAAATCGTCAAACGTAAAAAAGCCACCTGCTGGTGGCTTTTTTACGTTGATGCCGGCGCGCGAAAATTACAGCAAATGCGCCACACCGGCGCGCTCTTCTTCGAGTTCCTTGAGCGTCAAATCCATTTTGCTGCGCGAGAAGTCATCAATGGCCAGTCCGGTGACACGCTCGTACTTGCCGTTGGCACAGGTGACAGGCACGCCATACATCACGCCGTCGGGAATACCGTAGCTGCCGTCTGACGCGATGCCCATGGTCACCCATTTGCCGTTGGTGCCGAGTACCCAGTCACGAATATGATCAATCGCCGCATTCGCCGCTGACGCCGCTGATGACAACCCGCGCGCTTCAATAATGGCTGCACCGCGTTTGCCGACGGTCGGGATAAACGTTGTTTTGTACCATTCCTCATCGGCAACAACCGATGGTGCCGGTGCGCCGGCGATGGTGGCAAAACGATAGTCTGGGTACATGGTCGGCGAGTGATTTCCCCAAACAATCATTTTTTCAATTGAATCCACCGGCTTGCCGGTTTTGGTCGACAGTTGCGACAGTGCGCGATTGTGATCGAGCCGCAGCATCGCGGTAAAGTTTTCGCGCGGCAGGCCCGGCGCCGATTTCATCGCAATGTAAGCGTTAGTATTTGCCGGATTGCCCACCACCAACACCTTGACGTTGCGCGACGCAACCGCATCGAGCGCCCTGCCCTGCACGGTGAAGATTGCGCCATTGGCCTCGAGCAAATCCTTGCGCTCCATACCGGGTCCGCGTGGACGTGCGCCGACCAGCAGGGCCACATCAATATCCTTGAACGCCGTCATCGCGTCTGAATGCGCACTCATCCCGGCCAACAATGGAAAGGCGCAATCGTCCAGCTCCATCATCACGCCCTTCAACGCCTTCTGCGCCTTTTCATCCGCGATCTCAAGCAATTGCAGGATGACAGGCTGGTCCTTGCCGAGCATTTCGCCGGAGGCGATACGAAACAACAGGGAATAACCAATTTGACCGGCGGCACCGGTGACGGCGACGCGCATGGGCTTTTTCATGATGG
Source organism: Burkholderiales bacterium (assembly GCA_031368465.1). Taxonomy (GTDB): domain Bacteria; phylum Pseudomonadota; class Gammaproteobacteria; order Burkholderiales; family Usitatibacteraceae; genus UKL13-2. The sequence continues at coordinate 2,809 of JANMNT010000054.1, read as the reverse complement.
CTCCTACAGAGATGGGTAAGAAAACGAATGGCGCCGGGCGACAAACCACACCAACGCGGGGTAAATACGATTCAGGCGATACATCAAACGGGCGGACGCCCCATTATACAAAATCGCCCGTCACAAAGGACGGACCACCATCACCCGCCAGTCGTTATTGAACAGTGACCCTGAATTGCACCGTGCCGGTTTGGCCCGGCAACAGCGCACCGGTCACCGTCCATTGGATCGAGCCTGCCGCGCCGACCGCCGGCGCCGTGGTTGCGGTGCACGCCGTAATATTGTTTGGCAGCGGCATGACGCAGGTTGCCGACACAAACGTGGTGAATGCCGGTGTGACATCGGCGAGTGCAATCGTCGACAGCGACGAATTCGACGAATTTGAATAACGAATGGCGTATTCAAGAACATCACCCGGTCGCGCCGTGTTGGCCGTTCCGGCGACACCACCGAGTGTAAAGTTGCGCACCGATTTCGACAACACCAGACCGGCACCCTGCGCCGCGCCGACCGTGGTGACGTCAACTCTTGTGTAGGTGACAACCGGTCCGACAGCGGGCGTAAAACTCGCCGTCACACTGATAATATCCAACGCGCCAAGCGAAGCAGATGCCGGAATATTTGATTTTACGATGGTGCATACCTGCTGACCGGCGGTCACCGCGATACCCGCTCCGGTAATTTCAGTAACACCATCGACACCGTCCATCATCGCATTGCAGTTGTTGTCGCGATAGATTTGAACGGTCCAGCCAATAATATTGGGCGACGGTGTGTGGATGCTGGCAAACGAAACCGTTCCGCTCAAGCCGGCGCTAAAGGTATGGGCGTACAAAACACTGGCACCCGGCAATCCGGTGAGTGCGCCATCGGTGGAAAAGGTATTGATTGCCGACGTGCCGACCGGCAGGGACAACACGGCGCTATTGTTGCCGGTGTTGACGGCCGGCTCATTGCCGCCTGAAACATTGGCGCTGTTGGTGATTCCCGGCGATGCGTTTGACAATACCTGTACATTGATTGCGATCGTGTTGCCGGATCCGCCCGCCGCAATGACGGTTGGGGACGTGCAGGTAATCACCTGTCCGCCCGGTGTGCACGTCCACCCTGTGCCACCTGATCCCGCGGCGACATAGACAAGTCCGGACGGCAACGTATCAATAACTGCCACGGTGCCGCTGGTGGCGAGACTGCCGGCGTTGGACGGCGTGAGTGTGAAGCTCGCATTAACGCCGACGGTAAGCGACGCGCTTGACGCTGTCTTGGTGATCCTCAGATCAGGCGCCTGCACGACCGTCATCACTGTCGCGGATGTGTTGTTGCCCGCGCCGATGCGCGTCGGATCATCGGGATCACTGATTCCCGCCGGCACAATCGCGGTTGCAAAATTTGACAAGGTGCCACTTTGCGGTGTGGTGCCGGTAATCGTAAACGTCACCGATCCACCGGAAGGCAGCGTCGTCACGGTGCTGGTCACACTATTGCCGGCAACGTTGACGGATCCACACACCGCGCCGCCGGTCGGTGTTCCGCAAACGGCACCCACGGCGGTGACAGCGGCGGGAACATTGTCGCTGAACACGGTCAGGTTTGCCGCATCCGGACCGGCGTTGCTTACAACCGCCGTGTACGTGATGGTGGTGCCCCAGGCAATGTTAGCCGGCGCGGACTTGGTCACCGACACATTCGCCACCGGGGTGACATTCAGGGTTGCATTCGCCGCGATGGTATTGCTGCCCGCGTTAGTGGTCAGCGCGCCGATGGCAATTGTATTGACGTACATGCCTGCGGTCGCAGCGGTCACGTCAATCTGCAATGTACACGAGCCGCCTGCCGGCACCGTGCCGCCGGTCAACGTGACGCTGGTTGCATTGCTGGTCACCACACCGCTGACGCACGAGGTCGCCGCATTCGGTGTGGTTGCACGAACCACACCAACTCCCGGCGTGGTCGGGAACGTATCCGTCACCGTCGTGACGGTAATGGGTCCGGCGTTTGCATTGCTGATGGTGATTTGTAATGTTGACGACGCACCCGATGCAATCGGATTAGTCAGAAAGGTTTTGGTGATGGTCGGTGCGACGGCCGTCACGGTCAAATTCACCGTCGCCGAACTCACGCCAGTCGGCGCCTCGTTGCTGCTCACACCGGTCGCGAAGTTCGGCAGCGTGCCGGGGGTATTGCTGCGGACAACAATCGATACCGCACAAGATGCGTTGGCGGGAATGGTCAACCCCGTGACATTCAGTAGTCCGGTTTGGTTGACGGTGAAACTATTGCTGCCGGCGCCGGTGCACGACCCGGTTGCAGCACCGGTTGCATGAATAAACATATTGGTCAGCGTGTCGCTGAAGGCCGCACCGGTCAATGACGTCGCATTCGGATTGGTGATGGTGAAGTCGATCTGGCTGGTCCCACCAAGTGCAATCGACGGCGTGACAAACGATTTGACAATGGTTGGCGCGGCGGCGTTGACGGTTAGCGTTGCCGTATTCGACACCGCACCGGTGGCCGCCTCGGCACTCGATACCCCGGAGGTGGTATTTGGCAACATGCCGGGTGTGCCGGATGTGACCACAGCCGTCACTGTGCAACTAACACTTCCTGCAGGAATAGTAAGGCCGCTGAAACTGAGGCTGCCGGTCTGATTGTTTGCAAAGGCGTTGGTTGCGGCACCCACACATGTTCCCGCTGCATTTTGCGCGCCGGACACCCGCATGTTTGTCAACGTGTCGGTAAAGGCCGCAGACGTGAGCGCAACTGAGTTCGGATTGGTAATCGTCAGCGTGATGGTTGACGGCGCACCGGC
>JANMNT010000034.1:0-1556 GCA_031368465.1 Burkholderiales bacterium | reverse complement strand
ATGGCAGCTTTATTTCAGACAGTCTTAACATGATGGCAGATGGTTATCCTCCAAGAATGTATACGATTGTGTCGGACGATCATACCGCAATCGACATGACAAAAAGAAAGGCCCGCAATCTGCGGGCCCCGTTCATGACATTGACTTTGGAAAAAACGACTACTCGGCTTTCGCCTTTTCCAACAGCTTGGAGACTGCCCAAGACTTTGTCTTCGACATCGGTTTGGTTTCCACGATCATCACAGTGTCACCTGTTTTGAACTCGTTGTTTGGGCTATGCGCATGATATTTCTTTGAGCGTCGCACCATCTTGCCCAAAACGGCGTGCTTGACAGCACGCTCGACCAAAACGGTGACCGTCTTGTCCATTTTGTCGCTGGTGACAACACCCGTTAGAGTCCGTTTGGTAACGTTTGCGGTTGAGGCGGTGGTCATTATGCTGCCCTCGCTTTTTCAGTGAGTATGGTTTTGATCTGCGCGATTTCGCGCTTCACGCGGCCAATCTCGGTGATTTTGGTGAGCTGCTGAGTTGCCACTTGCATGCGCAATGTAAATTGTGCGCGGCGCAGTTCGAGCAGTTCCTTGTTAAGTTCTTCCGGGGATTTCGCCCGCATTTCTTTGGTATTCATGGTCGATTTCCTTTCTTAACCCAACATACGATGAACGAATGTGGTCTTGATGGGCAACTTTGCCGCAGCAAGGGCAAATGCTTCGCGTGCCAGATTTTCCTGCACGCCGTCCATTTCATAGAGGACCTTACCCGGCTGGATTTCAGCAACGTAGTACTCTGGCGAACCCTTACCGTTACCCATGCGGACTTCGGCTGGCTTCTTCGAAATCGGCTTGTCCGGGAAAATTCGGATCCAAACACGTCCGCCACGTTTGATATGACGCGTCATGGCACGACGTGCAGCTTCAATTTGGCGCGCGGTCAAGCGACCACGTCCAACTGCCTTTAAACCAAACTCGCCGAACGAAACTTTGGCACCCGTGGTGGCAATACCCTTGTTCCGGCCTTTTTGTTCCTTGCGATATTTTCTTCTAGCTGGCTGCAGCATTTTTCGCTCCTGGGCGACCACGCGGTTTGCGCGCTGGCTCGACTTGTGGCTCTGGTGCGGCTACAGGCGTTTCGCCTTTTGCCAGCATGTTGCCTTTGTAAACAAGAACCTGAACACCAATCACACCGTATGTTGTGTGGGCTTCAGAAAACCCCTGATCAATATCGGCGCGCAGCGTGTGAAGTGGCACCCGACCCTCGCGATACCATTCGGTACGCGCAATCTCGGCGCCATTCAGTCGGCCACTTGACGTGATCTTGATGCCCTGTGCACCCAAACGAATTGCATTTTGCATCGATCGCTTCATCGCACGACGAAACATGACACGCTTTTCGAGCTGGGCGGTGATGCCGTCGGCAATCAATTGCGCATCGGTTTCAGGCTTCCGAATTTCCTCAATGTTGACGTGAACCGGCACACCCATCATCTTGGTCAGGCTGACGCGGAGGTTTTCGATATCCTCGCCTTTTTTGCCGATCACGACGCCAGGACGTGATG
>JANMNT010000030.1:0-1741 GCA_031368465.1 Burkholderiales bacterium | reverse complement strand
ATAGAGGCACGCGAACGTACTGGCATGTCGCAATCGCAGTTCGCCACATTGCTGGGTGTATCAGTACGCACGCTTCAGGGATGGGAGCAAGGCCGAAAGCAGCCTAGTGGCGCGGCGCGTACCCTTTTGACGATAGCGCGAACTAATCCGAAGGCGTTGTTGGCAGTCGCCGGCAAGTAGGCATAATCGGCCAATAGCGGACCTTTCTGCAGGACTTCCCATTCGACTTTCAAATTGCCAGATTAGATGAAAAACCGCCTCACTTCGACCCCAAATGTTGAATTGCTACCGGCTTCGCGTCTTCTTCGATTTAGTGCGGGACTTTCGCTTGTCGGTGGAGTCGCCTTGCTACTAATTTTCCTAGTGCCAATTGGCTGGGCCCGAACCTGGGAACTCGATTGGTACCTATTCTGGGTGGGAACGTTCATTTCCTGCGTCGCGATAGTCCTCGCGCTTATCGCGTGCACAGTTCGTGGGGCTGATGCTGCCGTTGGGTCTGCGCTCGTATTAGTGGGTGTAGATCTAGTAGTAATCCTTGCCGTGGTTTTTGCGCTCTTCAGTTTTCGGATGGGGGCCCCATGAAGTACCGCGTGATGGATAACTGGTCAGTGAAGTTCGTTCCCTTTGGTCACCGGACGACGCAAAAGCGCGCCGCCACTTACCTCGCTCGGTAAAGGACCGCTATCGGGAAAAACGAATGACCGCAATGGGTCAACTGTGACGGTTCGCCCAGCCGGAAAGCGGTCATTCCCATGAACTCATTCCACGCGAATTTTCGGATAACGCTTGTATTACGCCCAAGTCCGAAAGAACACCAAGTAGCCGGTGATCAATGCCAGTGCCGCGCCGGCAATGATGGCGCCGAATAACACTTTCACGATGCGGCCGTCTTCGACCTCCATCATTTCGGCGCTCATTTGCGGCGGGTTTTCAATGCTGTCAACCATGCGTCGCTCGCGAATGCAAAACATCAGCACGCCGCCCATGATGAGGCAAAACGCCAGAAAGACAACAGACAGGCTCAGCGCGAGCATGGCCTATTTTTTGCTGCCCGGCGTTGCGGACGGCGACTGCGTGGCTGGCGCGGGGGTTTCCAAACTCTCTTCGAGTTTGTCCCGCTCTGCCTGGGTCACACGCCCGTCTTTCACCTGACTCAGGCGCCGCTGCAAAAATGCGTCGCGCAGGAACTGGTATTTGTCGATTGACGCTTCCTCGAGCGTCTTGCCGGCCTTCAACAACTCGGCGCGGATGTGGATGATGTTGAGTCCCGTAACCTCATTTCGGGTTGGCACATGGTCGATCAATTTGCTGTACGAAACCTGGCTATCAACAACCCGTCCGCCGGTATCGCGCACCGTGGATGGCCCCATCAACGGCAGCACCAAATATGGACCGCTACCCACGCCCCATTTGCCCAGCGTCTGGCCAAAGTCCTCGTTGTTTTTTTCCAAGCCCATCGGCGTGGCGACGTCGAACAAACCGAGTATCCCGAGTGTTGAATTAACAATGACACGGCCAATATCCGACGCCGCGTTGCCGGGTTTACCTTGCAACAAATTATTCAGGCCGGTGGCAACATCGCCCACATTGCCAAACGCGTTTGATATACCCGAGCGGACAAATTGCGGTGTGACAGTTTCATAACCCCTGGCGACAGGTTCAAGCACCGCCCGGTCAACCGCGTCATTAAATTTGAAGGTGGCGCGGTTCAGGCCTTCAAAAGGATCGGCCGGCGGGGCGC
>JANMNT010000029.1:0-41786 GCA_031368465.1 Burkholderiales bacterium | reverse complement strand
CAGATCGCGTTCTCCGGACCACCGTGTACCATGCCCCACTGATGTCGGCGACGTTGATATGACGTGGCATACAACACGTTTGAAGCACGAGGGTCCATCCACAAATCGGTCACACCTGTGTTTTCGGAAATGGTCAGCACTGCTTTCCATGTCTTGCCGCCGTCGACTGTTTTGTACAAACCACGTTCACCGCCGGGGCCCCCCAACGGGCCTTGTGCACTGACGTAAACAATTTCTGAATTATTCGGGTCAACAATAATCTTGCCGATGTGCTCCGAGGTCTTGAGACCCATGTTTTTCCAGGTCTGGCCGCCGTCGAGAGATTTATAAACACCATCACCATAACCAACACTGCGCTGTGAATTATTTTCACCGCTGCCGACCCAGATCACATTTGGATTATTCGGGTCAATCGTGACGCAGCCGATCGAATACGATGCCTCACCGTCAAAGATCGGTGTCCACGTCGTGCCGGCATTGGTCGTCTTCCAAACCCCGCCGGACGACACCGCCACCACCCAATGGCTGGGCTTGCCCGGTACCACCGCAATATCACTGATCCGACCCGATGTTGAGGCGGGGCCGATTTCACGTAGCTTGATGCCGGCAAACGTGGCGGCAGAAAACGGCCCCTTGGGTTTGTCGGCGGCGGGGCTATTTGCAGCAGTGGTTGTCGGCTCAGCTGTTTGGGCAAGTGCGGCACCGGCGACAAATGATATGAGAATCGCTTGAAAGAGGGCAACGAGGATGGCAAAAGAATGGCGGTACATGGCTGTCACAAGTTGGGTTGATCACACAGGCATGCAGAATAACATTGCGAGCCCTGTGTACGACGCACAATGGTGGTGAAGTTGCGCGCGGTCAAGGGTTATTGGCGTCCCAACATGAACGCCCGTCGTCCCAGCCGTGGCGCGTCGTCCCAGCGAGAAGGCCCGTCGCCCGAAAAAGAATGCCCGTCGTCCCAGCGCAGGCTGGGACCCAGCCCGCCGTTTGACTAGATAACAACCGGACTGGCTCCCAGCCTGGGCTGGGATGACGGCGCGCGGCATGACGACGACCTTGGCACATCAATCAAGCTGCTACGCAACACCACCCAAAAAAACCTAAACCCCCGGCCGCCCCGCCGCCTCGCCCAAATCCCAAAACACCCCCGCCATGATCGCCAACCCCTCGCGGGCCAGTGCACCGAGCATGTGTTCGTTAGGCGCGTGCTGCGAACACGCCGAGTACGAATGCGGAATCCAGATGGTCGGCAATCCCAGCGTGTCGGCGAAAACCTCATTGGGCAATGAGCCGCCGAGATTCGGCAGGATCGCCGGTTTGGCACCGGTGGTATTGGTGATACTCGCCACCGCCCAACGCACCCACGGCGAATCCGGGTCAAGCCGTGTGGCGTGCATTGGCTCTTCACGCGCGGGTGTCACCACCACTTGCGGAAAACCTTCACGGATCAAATGCCGCTGCAACGCCGGCACCACATCGTTTGGATCGGTGCCGACAACAAAACGCAAATGGCCGCGCGCCCAAGCTTTGTTGGCAATCGCATTCACCGGAAAATCCGGATTGCCGACTTTCATTGCCAACACGGTAAAACTCGACCAGCCAAACACACGCTCGGCCGGGCTCAAGCCGGGCTCACCCCAATCGAGATCAATCTCGGGTGAATCGTCGCCACCAGAAGGTTCACAATCCAGTAACGCCGCACGTACGGCAGCGGGGATACTGGTCGGCCGCCACTCGGGCACTCGAATCGCACCGTTCTTATCGGTGATGCTGGCGATGGCATGCGCCAACACAATGCCCGGATCGGCGATCAGCCCGCCCCAATTGCCGGAGTGATGCGCGCCTTCACGCAGATCAATCGTCAGATCAAAATTCATCACGCCGCGCGAACCCAAAAATAGGGTCGGGCGATCCGGTTGCAATCGCGGCCCATCGGAAGCAATAAACACATCGGCTTTTAATGCCGCCTTGTGCGCGCGGCAAAACGCATCGAGCCCGGGGGAGCCGATCTCCTCACCCATTTCAATCAGCAATTTCACATTGAAGCCGAGCGCGCCACGTGTGTCGAGCACACTCTTGAGCGCCGCCAGATTGATGGTGTGCTGGCCCTTGTTATCCGCCGTGCCGCGCCCGTAGAGACGCGGGCCATCCTCATGCATCTGCCAGGGGTTGAGGCCGGCACGCCATTGCGGCTCTAGCCCGCGCACCACATCACCGTGGCCGTAACTCAGCAACGTCGGCAGGTGCTCCGCCTCAATGCGGGTGGCAATCATGAAAGGCGTTCTACCGGCCGGGCTGGCAAACACCTCGCAAGTAAATCCGAGCGCTTGTAATGATGGCGTGAGTTCATCCGCCAGATACGCACGCAACACATCGGCACGATCCGGATTTTGGCTTTCGGTGGGCATCGCCACCCGCCGCGCGAGATCGGCGTGGAATTGCCGGCTGTCAAAATAGTGCTCGGCGGATTGAATGGCGGCGGCGCGGGTCATGGGTGTGGTCCTGATGGGGCGGGGTGGATTCTGGTCATCGAATTACAAACACTAGTATTGGCGGGTATTTTGGGGCAAAAGTGGCTGGAACGGCAGGTGGGGCGGGCAGTTTACAAATCAATGCTCGCTGCTCGCGTGGCATTCATCATCTTCAAACTCAACAAAATATTGATTGTCGCAATTGAAACATCGGTGCAATTGTTTGTTGATTGTCAGTTCATCGAAGTCTGTACGTGCACCACACTTGCGGCAGGTCTCAGGCTGGTCGGTGCCGAGGAAGGTTGCGGGCTCAATGGATATGGATTGTGTTGAAACGATGATTTTCTCCCTATGCGCTCATGGGTCTACTACTCAAGATCTTTCGCGCCGCAGTCCTTCAAGAATTTCCAGACACCGTCGTAAAACTCGACCTTTCGAGTTTCGTCTTCGCCAGTATGATCGCCGCGAGGGACAAAAATGACCATACCCTTGCGAGCGCGGGTAAGCAACACGCGGTAACCATTTTTTGCAACCTCGGGGAGGCCATCCTTTTGCCAGTGATCCCCTGACATTTTGAAGGCATCCCAATTACCATCGACGTACCGTAGATCGGCATCCCAACAAACGATGGAATAGTCCAACTCCAGTCCTTGAATCTGATACTGATTTTGGACGGTTTCCAGCGCGTTAGATGACCGAATGTCAGTGCTTGGTGCCAGCATCCATGTTGCGATATCCGGCTTGTAGTCGACAAACAGCCCCTCAGCAGCTAGGCGTCTCGCCTGCCCGGATGCAATGAGCCCAGATCGTTGACCACCAACCGCGCGAGGTTTGACCCACCTCTTCGCTGCTGACAGATCCCGGGTCAACCAAATATTATTCTGGTGCTTCTCCATGGTCGCCGCAAACGTCGCAGCAGCGCCGCTGTTATCTTCAAGGACAGCGCTGACCCATTTCTCAATGACATCATTGCGGTAGTACCGCATCGATTGATGAAGATGCCCATTGACTAGCTGCCAACGATTACCAAGTACGCCTAATCTGGCCTGATCCTTAAACTCCGCCAGCGCGAGGGTTTCATCACCAATTGAAATGCTCCAACCACCTCGCTCGGCAGCGTCAAGCCACGCAACAATACCGCGTTCGCCGCGATTGATCGCTTGATTGTGGCCTATCAGCGCAACAACAACTGCACCACCTTTGGGAAACGCTTTCTTCTGAACTGAAAGAATAAGGTCTGCCTCATGGTCCGCAAGTGCCTCGCCGAGAACAACTCTACCCTTCTCGTAGGTTCGTTGCGCCTCATCAAACACCAGCACGCGACCGTCTTCCTGCCGGTGCGCCTGCCCTCGCTTACCGAGGAAATTGTGCGCTTTAACAATTTTAAAGTTCGCCGCGCTCGCGACTAGGTGAGCATCCATTCGACGATATCCAGTTGGCGCCCATGCCGTTGCGCGCCGACCTTGCCGTCGATAGGAGCCGTCGAGCGCTTTGTTCAATACGTCAACGAGTGGCGCATTGCCGGTCACAAACACTGATCCGTCTGCGTGGTTCCCACGCATCACGATATCAAGACCGACTAGCGTTTTGCCTGCGCCGGGGGCACCAGACAAGAAGACGATGTGGTATCTCCCGTCGCCAAGCGCTGCAGAAATATGCTCACGGATTTCCTTGACGCTGGCGTCAATGGAAGCTTTCGGCGCAGCGTGTTCCTGAATGGCAGCCACGTCATGGTTGCCGTAAAGCGACAGCGTAGCATCCAAAATTGAAGACGATGGGCTGAACGGCGATTCGAGCCATTGATCACGAGAGACCGCGGCGTCCGTTCTCCGATTTTGGAGTCCAAGTCGTAGTGCATCGTGCAAGCTATTTCTGTCGCACTCCATTGGCCTGTTTGCGAGCAATGGCCAACTGAGACCAGCAAGGCCAGGCCATACCACTCGCTTCGCAACGTTTCCTGTCGTTAAGGCAAGAATCGGCACAACGATTGCGCCATTTGCTTCACACCATTGCCGCGTCACGCGATGGAACTCAATTAGATTGACAGCATAGGCCATCACCTGATCACGGTCTGCGCGCTGAAGTGTCGAGCGCTTGAATTCAACGACAAACAACACGCCGTCCGCAAGTAGCAAGCAGTCCATACGTAGACCGCGGCGATGAAAGTCGAATTCAAGAATAACGTTTCGGATTGCCTTGCACTCTGGCGAAGCTAATGCCTCGCGCAGTATCGGAATCCGTTCATCCAATGTTCGCTGTAGCACGTCGACGCTGTGCTGCCATTCCTCATGTTGCGTCGCCTCAATTTCTAGACTATCGCTCGCGGCCCGTCCTGCAAGCTGGTTTGCAATTGAATCAATTGGTGCAGAGAGAAACTCTTCGCGAGTGGCGTAGTACCAAGCCGCAGATTTGCTAGGCCCATGATTACTTGCTATGACAATCTCCAAAAAACTGACGAGACCTATTTTGGGGCACGCCGTGATCTATTGCTAGCGCAACCCCGCATTCAACTTCTCCAACGCCGCATTGCCCGGGCACAACTCACTTTCACCCATGCGGTTAAACGCCCCCGGCCGGGTATTCAAATGCGCGTGCAAATCTTCCGGCGTTTCATCGACGAATAACAGGCCGGTCACGACTTCGCCGACAGCCTGCCGTTCCTGGCTGTAATTCATCGCCGCCACGCGGTCGGTCGGGTCGTAGCTGGCGTGTAGTTTGCGCAACAGCAGGGTGCTGCCGTCGTGTTGCCGCACGGTGGTGACTTCGCCTTCGGCGTATTCAGTGGTGATTTCGCTGCATTGAATGAAAATTGAAGGTGCCCATCACGCATTCTGTTCGCTGCTCATGCCAACACATCCAGCCCATGTTTTTGAATAACCGCGAGTAACTTCAGTGCCATGCCACTCGGGCGCTTGGCACCACTCTCCCATTTTTGAACGGTGGATTCGCTGGTATTCAAATAACGTGCAAAGATTGGCTGGCTCACATGGTTGAGCTCGCGCATTTTCTTGATCTGCTTCGGATTAATTTGCGTGGGCGTTGCCAAGCAGCGCTCATCAAAACTCCGCATGGTCGTCTTGTTGATAGCGCCAACTTTGTGTAGAGCGCTAGCGGAAGCGTGCATCGCTTCATATGCTCCCGCTTTGTATTTAGTCTTCGTTGCCATTACAAATCTCCACGAAATGTTTGTTGTCAATCAATTGCGCAATTTGTTTTTCAGTGAGCTTGGCATATGCTTTTGCCAGCTCGCGAAATTGCATGAGTTCATCTTCATCAATATTGACGCGATCTTTTTTCGCAAACAAATATTCATAAACCCAAATGCGTCCAGCCTTCGCCAAAATGATGGCGCGATGCATGTTGTTATTCACGCGCTTCTTAAAAACCCCGCCGCCTAAATCATCAGCTTGTCCAAGCCTTATCTGCTTGATACTGGCGCACAACGCAGAGTCTGCAATACCGGCCTTTGTTGCGGCTTTGCTAAACCATGCAGTTTTGAAAATACGGGGTTGAGCGTCGAACGTATCAGGCATTCGCAATGGTAGCACCAGGTGCTAGTTTTTTCAAGTTAAGAATATCCTCAAACGAAGGCGGATGCGCTGGATACGAAAGCTACTCAAGATTGAAACTCCTTTGTCTGCCGTCACTTTCATACTAAAGTGGCTGGAAACGCTTGCTGGTAAAGGAGTTTCTATTTTGATTTAACGCAAGGGCAAGGTCAACTTGGGCCCCATTCCGCGTCAAGTCCTGCATGCCTTGCCGGTCTTACGGGCGCGAACCATGGCTCGCGAATTCCCCGTTCAACCCTCCGCCGGTGGGCGGGGTGTTGGTTTCGGGGCTGTGATAAATGGTTGACCGAAGCAATATGTCTGTGACGAATTGACGCCCTACCAACTACCCCCTACCGCAACCCCGCATTCAACTTCTCCAACGCCGCACTGCCCGGGCACAACTCAGCTTCATTCATCCGGTTAAACGCCCCCGGCCGGGTATTCAAATGTGCGTGCAAATCTTCCGGCGTTTCATCGACAAATAACAGGCCGGTGACAACTTCGCCGACAGCTTGCCGTTCCTGGCTGTAATTCATCGCCGCCACGCGGTCGGTCGGGTCGTAGCTGGCGTGCAGTTTGCGCAACAGCAGGGTGCTGCCGTCGTGTTGTCGCACAGTGGTGACTTCACCTTCAGCGTATTCAGTGGTGATTTCAGTCCGCTTGGGGATGAAGTCGAGGCGGTTCAGCGCTTCGTTGTGCTCACGCACATAGTCGTAGCTTTTGGTGCTGCCGCTGTGATTGTTAAATGCCACACACGGGCTGTTGACGTCGATGAACGCGGCGCCCTGATGTTCGATGGCGGCTTTGATCAACGGCACCAGTTGGTGTTTGTCACCACTGAAGCTGCGACCGACAAAGGTAGCGCCGAGTTGCATCGCGAGGGTGGCCAGGTCAATCGGTGAATCACGGTTGACCACGCCGCGTTTGGATTTGGAGCCCTGATCGGCTGTTGCGGAAAATTGTCCCTTCGTCAGCCCATACACGCCGTTGTTTTCGACGATGTAGGTCATATTCACGCCGCGCCGCATCACATGCGCGAATTGGCCGAGGCCGATCGAGGCTGAGTCGCCGTCGCCGGAGACACCAAGGTAAAGCAATTCGTTGTTGGCGAGGTTGGCGCCGGTTAATACCGATGGCATACGGCCGTGCACTGTATTAAAGCCGTGCGAATTGCCGAGAAAGTAAGTGGGTGTTTTGGATGAACAGCCGATGCCGGAAAGTTTGGCCACGCGGTGCGGCTCGATATCGAGTTCCCAGCACGCCTGAATAATCGCCGCTGAAATCGAATCGTGCCCGCAGCCCGCGCACAGTGTTGAGACCGCGCCTTCGTAGTCGCGCCGCGTGTAGCCGACATTGTTGACCGCAAGTGTCGGGTGGTGCAGTTTGGGTTTGGCGATGTAGGTCATTCGGCGGCTCCCTGTGCAGACATATTTGCGGCTTTCTTGATCGGCACCACGTTGGCGGAATCCGCTTTGTCGGAAATTTCCTTGACAATAAATCGTGCGGTGATCGGGGTGCCGTCGTAATGCAGCACCGCGATTAATTTGGCTGGATCAATGTTGAGCTCGGCGACCAATAACGTGCGCAATTGTCCGTCACGATTTTGTTCGACCACAAATATCTGGTCGTGCGCGTCGATAAAGTCGGTGACGACCTGGCTGAATGGAAAGGCGCGAATCCGCAGCGTATCGACGTGCACATTCTCCTCGTCGAGGGTTTCCATCGCCTCACTCATCGCCGGGCTGGTCGAGCCGTAAAAAATCACGCCGAGTTTGGTCTTTTTGCCTTTGTGGGTGAGTATTGGTTGCGGCACCAGCTGTTTGGCGGTCTCGAATTTATGCAACAGCCGCGACATGTTATCCACGTAGTCCGGGCCGGCTTCGCTGTATTTGGCGAAACGGTCGCGGCTGGTACCGCGCGTGAAATACGCGCCCTTGGTCGGGTGGGTGCCGGGGTAGGTGCGAAACGGAATACCGTCGCCATCGACATCCAGATAACGGCCGAACACCTTGCCGGCTTCGAGCTCTTCGGCGGTCATCACCTTGCCGCGGTCGTAACGCCGGTTGTCATCCCACACAAATGGTTTGCACAGCCGCTGGTTCATGCCGATATCCAGATCGGTCATGACAAATATCGGTGTTTGCAAACGGTCGGCAAGATCGAGTGCCGTCGCCGCCATTTCAAAACACTCGTGCGGGTCTTCGGGGAATAACAGCACGTGTTTGGTATCACCGTGTGAAGCGTATGCACACGACAACACGTCCGATTGTTGGGTGCGGGTCGGCATGCCGGTCGATGGCCCGCCGCGCTGCACATTGATGATGGTGATCGGTATCTCGGCAAAATAAGCCAGGCCGATAAATTCCTGCATGAGAGACACGCCGGGGCCGGAAGTGGCGGTGAAGGCGCGTGCGCCGTTCCAACCCGCACCGACCACAATGCCGATCGAGGCCAGCTCGTCTTCGGCCTGCACGATGGCAAATTTATTTTTGCCGGTGTCGGCATCAACACGATATTTTTGGCACCACTTGGTGAAGCCTTCGGCGAGTGATGAAGACGGCGTGATCGGGTACCACGCACAGACGGTCGCGCCGCCATACACACAGCCCAATGCCGCCGCACTGTTGCCTTCGATAAAGATGCGGTCACCGACAATGTCCCGCCGCTCGACCTTCAGCCCAATCGGCTGAAAATGTTTGGCTGCATGGTCGCGCCCGAGGTGCAGGGCTTTTTTGTTTGAGTCGAGCAGGCGCTCTTTGCCTTTGTATTGTTCGCTGAACAATACCTCAATGGCTTCACTCTCAATACCAAGTAAAAACGACAATGCACCGAGGTAGATGATGTTTTTGAACAACTGGCGTTCACGTGAATCGGTGTAGGTCGCATTGCTGATTTCCGTCAGCGGCATACCCAATATCTGAATATCGTCACGAAACTTTGACGGTGGCAGCGCCTTGGAGTTGTCGTAAAACAAATACCCGCCGGGTGAAAGCTCCTTGAGGTCTTCGTTCCACGTTTGTGGGTTCATCGCGACCATAAAGTCCACGCCGCCGCGACGGCCGAGGTGACCTTTTTCAGTCACCCGCACTTCGTACCAGGTCGGCAGGCCCTGAATGTTCGACGGAAAAATATTGCGTGGGCTGACCGGCACGCCCATGCGCAAAATCGATTTGGCGAACAGCTCGTTGGCCGATGCGGAGCCGGAGCCGTTGACGTTGGCGAACTTGACAACAAAGTCGTTGATAGCGGCGATTGGTTTCATTATTCGGCCGCCTCTCTTAACGGCTCTTGCTGCCGGGTGGGTTTATTTCGACACCCCGGTCCGGCCTTGGTGGTATCAAGCAAAAATTTCTGCATATCCCACGCGCCGGTCGGGCAACGCTCTGCACACAGCCCACAGTGCAGGCACACGTCTTCATCCTTGGCCATGATGCGGCCGGTTTTGAGGCCGTCGGCGATATACAAATCCTGCGTCAGGTTCAATGCCGGTGCGCTCAACCTGGCACGCACCTCAGCCTCTTCACCATCCTGCGTGAAAGTGATGCAATCCATCGGGCAAATATCAACACACGCGTCACACTCGATACAAAGCCGTGGCGTGAATACCGTTTGTACGTCGCAGTTCAGGCAGCGCTGCGCCTCGGCAAAACCAAGCTTCTTGTCAAACCCGAGCTCGACTTCGACCTTGATGTTTTTCAGCGCAATCGACATTTCTTTCAGCGGCACTTTGTAACGAATGTCGTTGGAGACATCGTTGTCATAGCTCCACTCGTGAATGCCCATTTTCTGGCTGAGTAGATGCACCATCGGTGGCGGCCGTACTTCCACATCTTCCTGTTGGCAAAATTTATCAATCGAAATCGCGGCTTCGTGGCCGTGCGCCACCGCCCAGATGAT
This sequence comes from Burkholderiales bacterium, assembly GCA_031368465.1. GTDB lineage: Bacteria > Pseudomonadota > Gammaproteobacteria > Burkholderiales > Usitatibacteraceae > UKL13-2. Next base: position 31,864 of record JANMNT010000029.1, on the reverse strand, counting down.
ATTTTTTGGGCCGAACGCGGCGTCACCGCCAAAAAATACATTTGGCAACGTCGACTGGTGGGTCGTTTTATCCACCACCGGCATGCCCCATTCGTCAAACGTCAGGCCGATGTCGCGCTCGATCCACGGGAACGAATTTTCCTGACCGACCGCGACCAACACGTCGTCGCATTCAAAATGCACATCAGGTTCACCGGTCGGCACCAGCTTGCGGCGGCCTTTTTCATCTTTCTGCGGCGCAACTTTTTCAAACATGACGCCGGTGAGTGTGCCGTTGTTGTGGGTGAACGCTTTTGGTACCAGATAGTTATGAATCGGAATGCCCTCGTGTTGCGCGTCTTCTTTTTCCCAAGGCGAGGCTTTCATTTCCTCAAAGCCGGAACGCACAATCACTTTGACGTCGTCGCCACCGAGACGGCGCGATGAGCGGCAACAATCCATGGCGGTGTTGCCGCCACCGAGCACAATCACCCGTTTACCGATTTTGTCGACATGGCCGAATGACACACTCGACAGCCAGTCGATGCCAATGTGAATATTCTTGGCGGCTTCCTTGCGGCCCGGGATATCGAGGTCGCGCCCGCGTGGCGCACCCGAGCCGACAAACACAGCGTCATAGCCTTCACTCATCAATTGTTTAAGGCTGTCGATACGTTGGCCGCTTTTGAAATTCACGCCGAGGTCAAGAATGTAACCGACCTCTTCGTCGATCACCGCCTCGGGTAAACGGAATTTTGGAATCTGGCTGCGGATCATGCCGCCGGCGCGGCTGTCACCGTCAAACACGGTAACGTCGTAGCCGTTCGGCGCGAGATCACGCGCCACCGTGAGTGAGGCGGGGCCGGCACCGACGCAGGCGATGCGTTTGCCGTTTTTCTTGGACGGGACTTTGGGCAACCGCGCGCGGATGTCGTCTTTGTTGTCCGCCGCCACGCGTTTGAGTCGGCAAATCGCCACCGGCTCGGGTTGTGCGGCATTTTCTTCTTCGACACGGCCGCGTCTGCAGGCCGGTTCGCACGGCCGGTCGCAGGTGCGGCCGAGCACGCCGGGGAAAACATTGGATTGCCAGTTCACCATATAGGCATCGCTGTAGCGGCCTGCGGCAATCATGCGGATATATTCTGGGACGGGGGTGTGGGCGGGGCAGGCCCACTGACAATCAACGACTTTATGAAAATAGTCGGGGTGGGCAATATCGGTCGACTTCAACAGACTCCTCCAATTTGGACAGGAAACAGTGAACTACCGAGGTTCCCTTCATACGCCGCCGTTGTGTTAGCTGGCACCGGCCGCCGGAGAACTCACATGATGCAACGCATGCTACAGGCCGCGCCGCCGCTTGCAAAGTTTTGCCGATGTTGCGGTGCAACAGGGTAAACTTGAGCGAGATATTTACCGGAGGTTTTTTGCATGTTTTCTGTCAAGACTTTGCGTTTTACATCAGCGTTCGCCGCGGTATTTTTCACCAGCGTGGTCACACCCGGTCCTGGTGCGTTCGCCCAATCGGCCACACCAACATTCCCGAACAAGACCATCCGCATTATTCTTGGGTTTCCACCAGGCGGTGCCACCGACATCTTGTCGCGCGACTTTGCGGCCAAGCTGAGTGACGAGCTGAAACAACAGGTGATTATTGAAAACAAGCCCGGCGCGGGCGGTACCATCGGCGCGGACATCGTTGCCAAGTCGCCGGGTGATGGCTATACGCTGACTATCGGCACCTCGAGCAACCACGCGATCGCCAAAAGCCTCTACAAAAAATTGCCTTATGACCCGGTGACTGACTTTGTTACCATCACCATGTTGGCGGCGTCACAAAACGTGGTGGTGGTCACGCCTGATCTGCCGGTCAAAAATATCAAGGAACTGGTGGCCTATGCCAAGGCCAATCCCGGCAAGATGAATTTTGGCTCGAGCGGTAACGGCACCATCTCGCACCTGACCGGCGAAATGTTCAATACCCTGAATGGAATCGCGATCACGCACATTCCCTACAAGGGCAGCGCGTTTGTTTTTCCGGATTTGATGTCTGGACAGATATCGGTGATGTTCGACAGCACCATTTCCATCGGTCCGCTGGTCCGATCCGGCAAGGCGCGCGCACTCGCCGTGACCGGGCCTGAACGCTCCAGGTTGTTCCCGAATCTGCCGACCGTTGCCGAGTCCGGCTTCAAGGATTTTTCGTCGACCAACTGGTTTGGTTTGTTTGCGCCCGCATCAACACCCAAAGACATCATCGCCAAAATCTATGCGGCATCGGCAAAGGTGCTGGCCAACCCTGATTTGATCGAACGTTTTGAACGGCAGGGCGCGGAAATACTCGCCAACAAGCCTGAAGAAGCGCTCGCCATGTTGAAGGCCGACATCGCGAAATGGGCCGAGGTGGCGAAGACTTCCGGCGCGCGAATCGATTGAGGTTGTTGTCGCGGCATTGTCATGCTGGGTTGGCAATATTGTCATAATCTACGCACTGATATTTTGATTGCCGACCATTCCCGCGGAGCATTTCAACAAGCATGAGTGTCGCCATCACGACATCAACCGGCTACGGATCGGACAAGACCGGTCTGGTCTGCGGCTATTTTTTTGCAGCGGGCAATGTTGGAACGCCGATTACCGGCGAGGCGGCGGCGCAGTGGCTGAAGGAAACTGGTCCGGCGGAAAACGCGTCGTCTCATGATTTTGTCTGGCTACACTTCAATTTGGCCAATACCGCGGCATTACATTGGCTGGAACGCAATCTGGCGCTTTCGCCGGAGTTCTACGAGACGCTGCAGGAAGGTTCACGTTCGACACGTATCGAATATGCCGATGATCAATTGATTGCAGTGTTGAACGATGTGTTGTTTGATTTCTCGTTCGATCCGGCTGACATCTCGACCATGGTGCTGAGTGTCGGTCCGCGTATTCTCGTGACGGCGCGCAGCAAGTCGCTGCGTTCGATCGATCGTCTGCGCGTGTCGGTCAAAAACGGCGATCATTTTCCGTCCTCGGTATCGCTTTTGGTCCACCTGTTGCGTGACCAGGCCGATGTGCTGGTCAGAATTCTGCGCGACTCGATCGCCCGCGTTGATGGCATCGAGGACCAGCTGCTCAAGGGGGCGATCGAACCCAAGCGCGCAGACCTCGGTCAATTGCGGCGCCTGCTGGTGCGGCTCAAGCGGCTGCTTGCGCCGGAACCGGCGTCATTGTTCCGTCTCTTGACCAAGCCGCCAAATTGGATGGGCGAAGACGATGTTTCCGAGTTGCGTCAATCGACCGAGGAGTTTTCAGTTTCGCTCAGCGATATTGATACCCTGCAGGAACGCATCAAATTGCTGCAAGAGGAAATCTCGGCACAGGTTCAGGAGCAAAACAACCGCAGCTTGTTCACGTTGTCGATATTTACCGTGCTGGCCCTGCCGGTCAACATGATCGCCGGACTGTTCGGTATGAATGTCGGCGGCATCCCGTTGGCGCAGGATCAGGCGGGGTTCTGGATTGTTGTCACGATCGTGTTATCCATCACCGCCGCCGCCGGCTGGTGGGCGTTTCGCAAACGTCGCTAGTCAGCGGTCGTCAGCGAGCGCACGTGCTGAAACGGTCCCCACCACCCGGCCGTTGTCACCAATCATCACCGCGAATTCGGTGATGTATCCCCAGGTATCGGTATAACGATAGTCCCACGCGGTGGCATTGAGGTTGCCAAAGCGAACCCGCTGGTGGGGTTTGCCGATTGCGGCCTCGACCTGCGCCGGGGTCATGCCAACCACGATGGCTTGTGCGCGTGTGTCGTTGAGACCCGGTGTCATGAAATAGCTGCCGACATCGCTGTTGCCGCCGGACGCACAGCCAACGATCAAAAATACCGTGACCAGCCATGCGATGCGGGTGGCAGTTTGTCGCTTGATGCGCGCGCCTGAAATATGCATTGGATAGGTTGGTTTCATTTTTCGTCCGCCATTTGAAAGAATGCCCGCCTGATATCACCGGTAAGTCACGCGTTGCGCACGCAAAATGGATAACTCGGACTCCAGCGCGCGAATCTGATCCATTAATGATAGCGCCAACGCCAACGCGTGTGGATCGAGTTCAAGTTCGTTGCGAAGACGCGTTGCCCGCCGCACCGTCACCACACACGTCGCGCTAAACGTCCATGGCGTGTCGGCAATGTTGATTGGGTGCAGCACACCGCTGTCGACCAACTCGTATATGTCGTCGGTGTTCAAGCCGGAGTGTTCAATGAGTTCGTGGAGCGAAACCTGATGCGCGTCATCCAGCCATAACAGACCGGCATTGTTAGTTTGCATGTGAGATCTCCTCATTAAAGTGTTTGCGTGGCAGAAACGTGCTGTTCTGGGACAGCTCGGTGAACAAGGCTGTTTCGCGCCCGGTCAATGTGGCAGGTACGACGATGCTGGCAATGGCAAACAAATCGCCTTCATTGCCCGCGTCTCCCGGCCTCGGCAGTCCGCGTCTGGCAAGGCGCAATTGTTGACCGCTGCTGGTGCCGGGCGCCACTTTCAAATTTACCGGCCCGGCCAGTGTCGGTACTTCGACGGTGGCGCCAAGCGCGGCTTCCCAAGGCGCCAGTGGCAAATCGATATACAGGTTGTGGCCATCGACCCGGTACAGCGGATGTCGGTGCAGGCTGATGTTGAGATACAGGTCGCCGTCCCGACCGCCGTTGTGACCCTTGCCGCCCTGTCCGCGCAAACGCAGGCGTTGTCCGTTGGTGGCGCCTTTCGGAATCCTCGCTTCAAAGGTGCGCGCTTCACGTCGGCCGCGTCCTTGCTCATCATAAACCGGCACAGCCAGATTCAGTGCCACCTGTGTGCCGCGAAAGGCGTCTTCCAAGCTGATTGTCGCCGCGACCTCGAAGTCCTCACCGGGAATCGGGAACGACCGGCCTTGACCTCCGCCACCGCCACCGGTGCCGCCTGCCGGGCCGCCGGTGCGATGCCGCGCGAATTGCGCAAACAGATCCGATAGATCCGCGCCCTCAAATGAGGTTGCACCGTTATTGAACTGGGTGTTAAACGCGTCTGCCCAATCACGCGAAGGGGCAAAATCTTCACCGGACTGATGGCTGCCCAACTGGTCGTAGGCGGCGCGTTTTTCTTTGTCCTTGAGCGTTTGATAGGCCTCTGAAACGTCCTTGAATTTGGCCTCACCTTCGGCGTCTTTTGAGACGTCCGGATGATACTTGCGCGCGAGCTTGCGGTAGGCTTTTTTGATGTCGTCGACCGACGCATTTCGCGCCACGCCAAGAAGGTTGTAGTAATCCTTATATTTCATTGGGCACCTGACGATTGAATGGGTACTTAGGCGAAAGCGTTATTGTGTTCTGGTGGCGGTCGGATCGGGCGGCCCCGGATCACGGCCGGGTTGAAGGTCTGCCGCTTTGGCGGCGCGCTTGGCGGTATTTTTCCCCCAGAACTGTTTGAGGCGCTTCAGTTCACTGATATGTTGATCGATATCAGCCAGTTCAATATGCGTGACGGCGGCAAACCAGCCATCAGTAAAATCGGTAAAACGTCCAGACGGCGAGATACGTTTGATCAACGTGATCGCCACATTGGCATCGTTGGCGGCGCCGAGTATGTCTTGCAGCCGGCCAAGTGTTTTGATAAAGCGTCTGGTGCGGCCGTGGTCAAACAGGCTGGCAAAAAAATCGACCGCGTAGCGTAATCGTTTGGCATCAATTCGCACGCGGTGGCGCGCGTCGGCCGACAACTCGCCGATTGCGGCTGCGCCACGCAGCAGGCGTTGGCGACGCCGGTGAATTTTGGCGGCGGCAAACGCGGCAAGACCGGGCCGGGCCGTCTCGTCTGACGATCCTGCGCTGTGTACGTTGTGCAGGTGGTTTGTCGGCACCACGTCTTGCAATAACGTGAAGGAACCCGGCACGCCGGCCCAGCGACCGAGTGCCAGCATCAGCCCGGTATGGCGTGGCGAGACCAGTGCGGCACGCATCTCGGTGCGCGCGGCGGCTTGTTTTTGTTTAGCCGCCGCCAGCACGACGCGGGCGGTGTTGGCGTCATCAAAACCGGTGATCAGCGCGGGTAGGGTGACGGCAACCAGCACATCCCAGTCACGTGCCTCGCCAAGGATGGCCGTGAGCCATTTCAGCTCGGCCTTCACATGACCGGCGTCGGCCGGACGGAACACATGAATGGCGGAACGCAGGCGCCGTAACGCCACCCGCATTTGATGGATGTAATCCGGATCATTGGTCTCGAGCGCGCCGTCGATATTCGCCGCAATGTGGGCAAGACAGGTCGCAACAATGGCCTGCATCGCCTCATCGACACGCCATTTGTGTTTGAGTTTGACGGGTTTGGCATAGACCGGTTTTAACGGCTGCGGATGAAACAATTGGTAGCCGCGACCGGCTTTGCTGATGGTGTCCAAACGCAGGGGGATGTGTTCGAGCAGTTGCCCGGCAACGTCGTACACCGTTGCCGCACTTCCCGTGACCAGCTCGATCTCGACTTCCGAGATCGCCAGCGCGTCTTTGCCGCACTGAATGGTGCCCCGGTCAAGCGCGATCTCGACTTGCTGACCGGGCGACATTTCGATCAGCCATGTGGTTCGATCAAATATCGTGGTGAACGCCGGTTTGAGTGACAGGTGTAATTGACCGCTGTCCGGGAGCCCGGCAAGCGGGGTCTCGCGCAGCAGCGACAGATCAAGTTGTGGGCCCGGCAGCCGCTGCTCCCATTCACCGCGTGCAAACATCGGACCACTTGCCACATCGGCGGTCTTGAGTGTTTGCAACCACCGGCCGCCGGTCCTGCGCAAGCGCAACGCCATGCCATGTTGGCGCAGCAATTGGTCAGGCGTATCAAAATAGACGTTGAATACCTTGCGCCTAGTCGGCCCGGCGATGCATTTTTCGCGCAGCAACACCAGCCGGCGCAACGCGCTGACGTGGTCAGGCGCAATCGCCAGCTTCAGTTCAATTTCACAATCGGGGTTGATTTCCATTAATGGTTGATTCGGTCGGCAAAGTGGATCAGCTAGGTTTGTCTGACCCGCCCGCCGCCGAATCGTTCGTCCGGCTGGCGCCGGATAATCAGTTGGCAGACAATTCGACGCCCAAACCGAAAAAATCGCAAATGCGGGCGACGATGTCGGCGCGCCTCTTTTCCGGTTCGGGCTGGTCAACCAGCGCTTTTTGTTGCGCCGGTCTGATCTCCAGGTCCGCCAGTACATGGGAAATCCCGGCGGCATTGACGTGAGCGGCGATCATATTTGTGATCTGCGCCAACGCCAACAGCACAATCACAAGCAGCAGGTTGCGGGCGCTCACACACTCGACGGGGCGCAAGGCCATCACCAGCAATGAAAGAGCAACTGCCAGGCTGCCGGCGATCAGAATTTCACGTTGAATGCCCGGCATAGGCCCCCTACAGGGCGTCTTCAATCGTTTCACACAAACGCTTCAGCGTTTCAACGCGTGACCATGGCTTGTCGTTGCCGGCAATCACGTGCCACGGCGCGATATCAGACGAGGTGCGATCAATCATGTCGGTCACGGCATGTTCATAATCCGGCCAGCGTTTGCGGTTGCGCCAGTCTTCGTCGGTGATTTTGAATTGTTTGTGCGGTGTTTTGGCGCGTTCCTTGAAACGTTTTAACTGTTCGGCCTGACTGATCGCCATCCAGAACTTGACGACAATCGCGCCGCCCACCGTGAGCTGCTCCTCAAATTCGTTGATCTCGTGGTAGGCGCGCATCCAGTCGTTCTCGCTACAGAATTTTTCGACGCGCTCGACCAGCACGCGGCCGTACCACGAGCGGTCAAATATGGCCGTGTGCCCGTGCTGCGGGATGTGCCGCCAGAACCGCCACAGATAGGGCTGCGCACGCTCCTCATCACTCGGTGCCGCCACCGGCACGATATGATAAAAACGTGCGTCCATCGCCCGTGTGATGCGACGGATGGTGCTACCCTTGCCGGCGGCATCCATGCCTTCGAACAACATCACAATCGAGCGGTCGCGCATTTTTTTGTGGCGGGTGAGCAGGCTCAATTCGCCCTGCAGCTTCGAAAGCTTGTTGTTGTAGGTGGCATGGTCGAGCTTGTGCGTGTAGTCGGCCGCATTGAGGATGTCGCGTTTGTCGATGCTTTGTAGCGGCAGCGGCTCGGCGGGTGAAATTTTTTGTGTGCCGCCCTTGAGCCGGCGCGTGAGTGAATCAAGCAGCAGACGGCCGGCCGTCAACGAGCGGTAGGCGTGATCACTGCCGGCGATGATGTTCCACGGTGCTTCGCCGGTCGATGTTTCGCGCAGGGCCAGCTCACACACACCGACAAAGTCGTCGTAATGTTTGAATCGTTTCCAATCGTCCTTGGTCACCCGCCACGCGGTTTTCTTTTTTGCCGACAGGGCTTTGAGGCGCGCCGCCTGTGCGTCTTTTGATAGATGAAGCCAGAGCTTGATGATGAGGGCACCCTCGGCGACCAGCATGCGCTCATGGTCACGGATGCGCGCCAGCCGCCGCTCGAATTCCGCCGCGCCGTCGTGCCCCATCACCCGCTGCAGGACGGGGTCGGTGTACCACGAACCAAACAGGATGCCGATTTTGCCTTTGGGTGGCAGGACGTTCCAAAAACGCCACATCTCGGGTCGCGCGCGCTCAACGTCGGTGGAGGCGCCGAATGCGTGGGTATGGATGTGCCGCGGGTCCATCCATTCATTAAACAGATTGACCGTTTCGCCCTTGCCGGCACCGTCAACGCCGTTGACCAGGATGATGACCGGGAATTTGCTGTTTGCGAGCAACTGATATTGGGCATCGAGCAGCGCCGCGCGCAGTTTTGGTTCTTCTCGGTCAAATTCGGATTTTTTGAGTTTGTGACCGATCTCGGCGGACTCGAACATGGGTTCGCTCCTGTAAAAAGGACGACGCTGACATGACAAATGGATGATTGGAGTGTGGCGCGAATCCCGCCGTGGCGATTTGACCTGTATCAGGTGATCGTCATTTGCGGGAGTGGCGGCACGCCTACCACGAGAGGTGTCAGAATAGCGCAATCGCAATCGCAATGTCTGACGCGGAGCCCTCACATGATCTATCTCATTACCGGCCTGGTGCTGTTTCTCGGTTTGCATTCGGTTCGAATTGTCGCCGAGCCGTGGCGCAAACGCCGTATCGCCCAACTGGGCGAGGGCACTTGGAAAGGCGTCTATTCCGTGCTGTCGATCGTCAGTTTTGTCCTGATCGTTTACGGCTATGGCCTGTCACGTCAGGCGCCGGTCGATTTGTGGATGCCGCCGGTATGGACGCGGCATCTGGCGGCATTGCTGACCCTGCCGGTGTTTGTGTTGCTGGTGGCGGCATATGTGCCGGGCAGTCACATCAAGGCCGTCTTCAAACACCCGATGACGCTTGCCATCAAACTGTGGGCGGGCGCACATCTGTTGTCGAACGGTCGTCTTGCCGATGTGTTGCTATTCGGCGGATTTTTGTTGTGGTCGGCGTTTGTGTTTCGTGCGGCGCGCCAGCGTGACCGCCAACAATCAATCACCTATGTTGCCCATGGTTGGTCACGTGACGTCATCGCCGTTGTGGTCGGGATGTTGTTGTGGGTGGTGTTTGCCACTTACCTGCACGCTGTGCTGATTGGTGTGCGACCGTTTGGCTAGCGCGGTGCCGCCGCGCCAGGTTTGTTTGAGGGTTTGAGGGGCGGTCAATGTCACCCGCATTTGATTCACAGTCGTTGCTGTCCGTCTGTGTTGCCATTGGTGTCGGCCTGCTGATCGGTGCCGAACGGGAACGCCGCAAGGGTAGCGGGCCGAACCGTGGTGCCGCCGGAATTCGCACGTTTGCCGTCGCCGCGTTTGCCGGTGTGGTGGCGATGCTGGTTGGCGATGTGTTGTTGATGGCGGTGGTGACCCTGTTGGTGGGTGGATTCGCGTTGATCGCCTATCGCCGCGAACCATCGGACGACCCGGGTATCACCACCGAGATCGCCTTGATCGTGACTTGTCTAATCGGCGGGTTGGCCGCACATCAGCCGCTGTTCGCCGCCGCATTAGGGGTTGCACTTGCAGGCTTGCTGGCCGCACGCGATCGAATCCATCATTTTGTGCGCGGTGTGCTGAGCGAGCGCGAGTTGCACGATGCGTTGCTGTTCGCTGCGGCTGCGTTGATTGCCCTGCCGCTTGCGCCGGACCGTTTTGTCGGACCGTTCGCGGCGATTAATCCGCACACGTTGACCGCCATCGTGGTGCTGGTGATGTTGATCAGTGCGATGGGGTATGTCGCGCTACGGATGCTCGGGCCGCGTTTTGGTCTGCCTGTTGCGGGCTTGGTGGCGGGATTCATTTCCAGTTCGGCGACCATCCATGCCATGGGCCGTCGCACCCGTGATGAGCCGGCCCTGATGTCGGGGCTGGTGGCGGGCGCCGTGTTGTCCTCAGTTGCGACCATTGTGCAATTGACGGCCGTGCTGGCTTTTCTGGCACCATCGCTGCTGTTACTGCTGATCAAACCGCTGCTGTTTTCCGGCGCCGCCGCCGCCAGCTATGCCGGTTGGTTCACATGGAAGGCGCTGCAGATCGGGGCAGGCGCACATACCGGCAGTGGTCGTGCGTTTGATTTGCTGACGGCGCTTGGGTTTGCCGGGTTGATCGGCGCGGTATCCGTCATCTCGGCGGCACTCAACGCGTGGATAGGCGACGGCGGTGTATTGGTGGCAATGTTTGTTTCGGGGTTGGCGGATGCACACGCGGCGGCGGTGGCGTCGGCGTCACTGCTGGTGGGTGGCAAGATCAGCGCGCCCGTCGCGGCAACGGCGGTACTGACCGGCCTCAGCGCAAATACATTGGTGAAGGCAATTTTGGCGCTAACCGCCGGCGGATGGCCGTATGCGCGCCGCATCATTCCCGGCTTGTTATTGATGATTGCAGCGGCGTGGCTGGGGATCTGGGTCTGACAGAGCGATAAACCGTTCAGCCAAAGTGTCCAGTCCAAGCGCTGTTTGCGACACTATTGCCTCAAACAGCGCTTCTGTACTGGTGTTGTATATCTAGAGCGTCGCCAAAAAATCGATCACGTTCTGCCGTTGTTGTGGCGTAAGCCGGTTATAACGATCGCGCGATACGGCGCCTTCACCGTCGTGGCCACGGATCGCGCCGTCGACACTGTTGGCACGACCGTCGTGCAAGAACCGGTCGCGTGCACGCAAACCCCACAACGGCGCGGTTTTCATTTCATGCATGGTGGCGCCGGCCTGGGCAATGCCGTCATTCAGCCTGCCCATATCGTGCAGCAGCAAATCAGAATAAAGATTGACCGCCTTACGGTCCAGCGCCGGAATGGGGCTCGGGCCGGTGCGCAAGGTTGGTGTGTGACAGGTGCCGCAACCGATTTGCAAGAATAGTGAATTGCCGGTATTGGCCGATGCGGACATGGTCAGGCGCGGTGGTGGTGCCAGCAGGCGCATAAAGTCCGCGACCAGATCAATGTCGCCGCGGCCGTCGGTATCCAATACATCTTCCGGATCGGTGGTGCGTTTGAAGCGTGCCAACAATGCCTCGTTGCCGTTTGGCGCATTCTCCTTCATAAAGAAACGATTGGTGATGCCCATTTCATTGTTGTACGCGTCGCCCGAGAACGCCAGTACCGTGGCCTGTTGTGCTTTCCAGCCAAAACGGCCGATGCGCTGTGTGCCGCTCACCACATCGGTGATTTCGGCGGCGCGCCCGCGCACGCCATCCGGCTTGGCCTGCAATGCGCTTTGGATAAGGGTGTTATCCGGAATGGCCTCGATCAGGCCCAGACCGAACAGCGGCGTTGAGATACGCTGCGCCACGACGTTGGCTTCGTGTGGAATAAATTCACGTGCTGCCGGGTTGATTGCAAAGCGCTGCAGCAAAGAGCCGCCAAGCGACTCGAGCGGGTCAAACACGTCGTTTTCGACGCGGCCAAAACGTGTGACCACGGTACGGCTGCCGCCGCCAATTACCGGCGCCGAATGGCACTCGGCGCACGAGCGCCCGTTAAAAATCGGTCCGAGCCCGCCCTCTGGCGTTTCGACATTGGTGAATTCCTGACGACCCTCCTGGAAAGCCGCCATCAATTCTGCCGACAATCCGGCCAGCGCCTGGCCAAAGCCCTGCAAATTTGCCGGCAATGGTGGTGGGCCAACCTGCGGGCCGCCCTGATTGCCCGGTGGACCTTGCGGCGGCCCGGGTGGCCCGGGTGGCGGGCCCAGTTGCGCCACCGCCGTCGCACACGCTATGATCGACAACGCAATCAGTGTCGGCCGGATCAATTTTTTTCCACTGCGAATTTTTTCAGATGGTCGCTTCATGTTTGTCTCCTTGGTGGTTGTTATTGCCGGCGTGCGGCCGGAGGGGGTGTTGACGCCTGGCCGGCATCCTGTGATGGCGGCGGCGGACGGTCCCGATCCGCGTTCGGACGGGGCGGGCGGTTTGCCTGTTTCCACTCGTCATAACGGCCGAGTTGTTCGGCGTTGAGCATCTTTGCCAGTTTCTGCCGGGTGCCGGATTGAATCGCATCGCCGTTCAAGCGCATCGACTCACGCATTTCGTGCATCGCCTTGCGTTCGGCATCAATCAGTGTCTGCACACTTGCCGCCTGTTGCGGCGTCAGTTTCAGGACGCGGGCGATTTCGGTGTTGCCGGTGTTACGCGTCGGGTCCGTGTGGCCGGACATGATCGCGTCGGTGGCAAAGGAAGTCGATGCACCAATGCCGAACACGGCGACGGCAATACCAATTCCGGTTAACGTATCCTTGATCATCAAGCGTATTGACATGGTGGTGTCCCGGCAGGGCAGTGGTTGGATGCCATGCAGGTTAAAGATTCATTGCGCAGACATCGCGCAGAAAATGTGGAGAAATTGCGAAGATTGGCGTGTTGTGGATTCCATCGCGCGGCAAATGCGGGTACTGTGTGAACCACGTCACACGCCCGGCGCCGGGTGCAGTTTCCGCCGGCAACCTATTGCAAAAAAGCAACATGCGCATTCCGCTTTGGACAAAACTGTTTCTCACTTTCACCGCGCTTAGCGTGGCCGGGCTGACTGTGCTGACGCTGGTGCAGAAACGCACCTTTCAGCGCGACTTCCTTGACTACGTGAATCAGCAGGCGACCGCACGCATCGAACTTGCGGCACAGGAACTTGGCAGGCGTTATGAGGGCGCCGGCAGCTGGCGGTTTCTGGCGGAAAATCCGCGTCTGTTCGAAGCCATTCTCGACGGCAACCGCGCAACACTTGACGATGACGCATTTGCGCCAGCCATGCCCGGCCCAAGACCGGACGATCCGCGTTTCGACGACCGCAAGCGCGGACCACCACCACGCGGAGACCGTTTGGCGCCACCGGATCGGGGCGCACGCGACGGTCCGCTGCCACCGGGCGCGGAGCGCATCGACGACCGGCCGCCGCCCAAACGCGGACCACGCGGTGACCGCCGGCCGCCGCAAAAACGTATTGATGCACTCAACATTCAAACCCGCGTGGCGTTGTTGAATGACAACGACCGCATCGTCGTGGGTAACCCCGCCGTGCCGGTTGATTCGCCGGCAACACCGATTGTTGTGGACGGCCGGAAAGTGGGAAGATTGTTGCTCGCCCCGCAGCCGGCATTGGAAAACGACCTTGATGTGGCGTTTGTGCGTTCACAGGCCCGGCACGCCTTGTTTGCCGCGATTGGCGTATTGGTGGCTGCGCTGTTGGCCGCGCTGGTGCTGGCGCGCTGGCTGCTGGCGCCGGTCAAGACCCTCAGCCGGCGCATGCAACAACTCGCCGCCGGTGATTACCACGAGCGTATTTTGACCACACGAAACGACGAACTCGGGGAACTTGCGCGCAACTACAACCGGCTGGCGGATACGCTGGCGGCGAATCAAGAGTCGCGCCGCAGCTGGGGCGCGGATATCGCCCACGAATTGCGCACACCGTTATCGATTTTGCGCGGCGAAATCCAGGCGATGCAGGATGATGTGCGGCCGCTTTCGAAACAGGGGCTCAATTCACTGCAGGCCGAGTGCGGGCGCCTGACCACGCTGGTAGAAGATCTCTACCAACTGGCATTGTCGGATGCCGGTGCGCTGGTCTACCGTTTTGAAACCTGCGACTTGAATCGTCTTGTCCGCGACGCCGTCGGTGATGGTGTGCGCAGTCTCGAAGATGCCGGACTGGCGGTGACGACGGTGCTGGCGGCGGGTGTGTTGCCGGTACGCGTTGATCCGCAGCGATTGGCGCAATTGTTAGCCAATCTGCTGGCCAACAGCCGCCGTTATACCGACGCACCGGGTGCGGTACATATTTCCACCGAGCGCATCAATGGCCGGGCGTTGCTGCATATTGATGATTCACCACCAAGTGTGCCCGCCGCATCCCTGCCAAAATTATTTGATCGTTTGTATCGTGTCGAAAGCTCCCGCAGGCGTGTGGCGGCTGATGCCGCCGTTGGTGCGGGGCTTGGACTTTCGATTTGCAAAAATATCGCCGAGGCGCACGGTGCCACGCTGACCGCCGACACGTCACCCCTCGGCGGATTGCGCATCACCATGTCGTTGCAGATCGCCGGCAACGGCCAATAGGCGCAACGCGCAGGCTTCCATGAATCCACCCACACACACAATTCTGATTGTTGAAGACGAACCAAAAATTGCCGCGCTGATACGCGACTATCTGCACATCGAAGGCTATGCCACCACCCACCTCGACAATGGCGGCGATGTCGTCGACCACGTGCGCGCCTCACCGCCCGACTGTATCGTGCTTGATCTGATGTTGCCGGGCAGGGACGGGTTGACGATATGCCGCGAATTGCGTGCGTTTTCCGATGTGCCGATCATCATGTTGACGGCGCGCGTGGAGGAAATTGACCGGTTGCTCGGCCTTGAAATGGGTGCCGACGACTATGTTTGCAAACCATTCAGTCCGCGCGAAGTGGTGGCGCGTGTCAAAGCGCTGATGCGCCGCGCCGGGGCCAAGCCGGGGGCCGCACGGGTCTCGCCGCTGACGCTGGATGCAGAGCGATTTGCCGCCGGCATTAATGGCATCCCGCTTGAATTGACGCCGGTCGAGTTCCGACTGTTGCACACGCTGGCCGCGCAACCGGGGCGGGTGTTTTCACGCAACCAACTGATGGACCTGTTGTATGTCGATCATCGTGTCGTCAGCGACCGCACCGTGGACAGCCATGTAAAAAACGTGCGCCGTAAAATTATCGAGGCGGGCGGCGAAGAAGACTGGTTGCGATCAATCTACGGCGTGGGTTACAAGCTGGAATGGTAGGACCACAATCGCGTCGTCACGACCAAATTGGCAGGAACAAATACCGTGGCGCTAAATGGCCGGTTCGGTGTTGAGCCGCGCATCGATCCACGCGTTGACCATCGGCCATAACGTGGCTTCCGCCTGCGCCTTGAAAAACCCGAAGTGGCCGATCCGTGACATGCCGAACGCGGCAGGCGCGAGCAGACGATAGTCGACACTGCCGGCAGGATACGCTTTGTGCAACAGCGCCGAACCGGCTTCGAGCAGCAATTCGTCGTCGGCAAATGTCAATGCCAACACCGGGTAACGCGCACTGGCGTAGGCTTCACGCGCACCCGGCTCACCCGACAAAATGTAGTCCGGGGTCAGACACCAGCGCCGCCATTGGAACAAGGCGCCGGTGGGAATGTCACCGATGACACCGACCAGCGCACCGGGAAAATAGCCGAACAGCGGACACAAAACCGGTGCCAGCAAGTACCAGAGAAACGGTGCGGTGCGACGAACCGACGGTGTGTTGTGCCGCATGGCGCCGCTGCCCACGGCAATATTGATCAGGCCGGCGAGTTTGTCACGGGCGGGCAGCAGTGGCGCACTTTGCCCGCCAAAACTGTGGCCCACGGCAAATAACGGCAGGGTAGGCTGGGCGGCTTTGGCGGCATTGATGACCGCGTCGTAGTCCTGCCCGAACCAATCACCCAGCGTCGCCCGTGCATTGCGCATGCCACGGCCGGTTTGGCGCTGGGTGACGGCCATTGCCGCGGCGATCACCACCGAGGCACGCGCCGGCCGCCCGTCGGCAGGATTAAAGCGGGTACAGGCGATGCTGGTGCCGTCGCGGGTGGTGATGTTGAACGAATCCATTGCGCTGATTATGCCCGCCCCACCGGTCGGATACGATGGGCTTGTCACCCAACATTCACATCAATCAGGTAAGCTGATATCTGATCCCGTCGGACCGGCCGCACAACACTGGCGGATCTTTCGACCGCATTCATTGGAGCCAGCATGTATCACGGGGAACGTTTCAACGGTTATAGCCATCTGGCGGGCACCATGCTCGCCATCATCGGTGCGGTGATCCTGATTGTGATCGGGTCGCTGCAGGGCGACGTCTGGAAGATTGTCAGTTTTTCCATTTATGGCGCAACGCTGATTCTGTTGTACGGCAGCTCGACCATGTATCACTCCACGCGCGGTCGCGTCAAAAACTTCTTTCGCAAATGTGACCACGCCGCCATCTATTTGCTGATCGCGGGAACCTACACGCCGTTCACGCTGGTCACATTGGGCGGGGGATGGGGTTGGTCGTTATTCGGCGTGATCTGGGGGCTGGCGATTTTTGGTATTGTCCAAGAGCTTGCACTGGCAGGCAAAAAACGCATGTTGTCGCTTTACCTTTACCTGGGTATGGGCTGGGTGGCGGTGGTTGGCGTGATTCCGCTGATCGAAGCGCTGACCTGGAAGGGGTTCGCCTGGGTCATCGCCGGCGGGGTGATTTACACCGTGGGTACGGTGTTTTACTGCTACGACGAAAAATTCAAACATTGGCACGGCATTTGGCATTTGTTTGTGCTCGGCGGCAGTGTGCTGCATTACTTTGCGATTCTGTACTACGTCGCCTGATTGCCGCTCCAGGGTCGCCTGCCGCGGCCGATATAGAGGGTAATGATCGCCGATAAGGCCGGTCGGCAGTTGTTTCGCGGCCTCAGGTGCCCCCGATGCGCCGAGTCGACAGTCTGTTCTCACGGGCAAGCCAACCTTCAAAATGATAAAGTGGCCTGAAGGCGACGCTTGATCGCTGTTAAATTAAAGCGGTCATCTCGCCAGTCCATTCTTGGTTTGGTTCGGCTACAGGCGCAACGCTGCCAAACTTGCGTGTCACCAATCAAATTGTCGGTAACCGGCCGGTCGTTCACTCACTGCATGCGTATTGATGACACGATTTTCTGAAAAAATCCGCCCGTTTTCATCATCGTCACTCAAGACACGGGTGACGTTATTCACGCTGGCAATTTTTGTCGTCAGCACCATTGCGCTCGCGTATTGGGCCGGCCGCATGTTGCACGAAGATATGCGGCGTTTGCTCAGTGAGCAACAATTTGCCGCGGTGAGCGGCATTGCCGCCCAGATCAATGACGACGTCCAAGACCGGCTTGGAGCACTGGAATCCATTGCAAAAATTCTCAGTCCAGCGCTGCTCGGCAATGCCGCAGCGTTGCAGGCCAATCTTGAGCAGCGCGCGGTTCTGCAAAAATTGTTTAACCGCGGTGTCTTTGTCACGGGCGCGGACGGTATTGCAATTGCATCGGTCCCCGTCTCGGCAGGACGCACCGGCTTGAATTTTATGGACAAGGAGCACGTCGTCACGGCGCTCAAAGAAGGCCGCGCCAACATCGGCCCGCCCACCATCGGCAAAACACTCGGCGCGCCGGTGATGGTGATGGCAGTGCCGGTGCGCAACAACGCGGGCAACGTGATCGGTGCGTTGATGGGTGCAACTGATCTGGGCAAACCAAGTTTTCTCGACAAGGTTGCCGACAATCGTTTTGGCAAGACCGGTGGCTATGTGCTGATTGATCCAAAGTACCGGCAAATTATCACCGCCGGCGACAAACGTCGCATGATGGAAATTTTGCCCGCGCCGGGTGTCAACCCGTCGATTGACCGGTTTATCAGCGGTTATGAAGGTACGGCGATTTTTGTCAATCCGTTGGGCGTGAAGGTATTTGCGGTCGCAAAGCGTATTCCCGCCGCGGGCTGGTACGTGGCGGTACAGCAACCGTACAACGATGCGTTTGCGCCGATACAGGAGATGGAACACAGCATCATCATTGCGACCGTTTTGATGACACTACTGGTCGGCGGGCTCATGTGGTGGATGCTGCGGCGCGAGTTATCGCCGATGTTCGGTGCCATATCGGCAATGGCGGCCGTTTCCACGGCGGACATGCCGCTCATGCCTTTGCCGGTCGCACGCGATGACGAAATCGGGCAATTGATCAGCGGCTTTAATCGGTTGCTGGCGTTGTTGGCTGATCGTGAGGCATCGTCCAAACAAGCGGAGAGCCGCTTGGCGATGATCGCCCGGCGGGTGCCGGGAATGGTTTACCAGTTTCGCTTGCGCCCGGATGGCAGTTCCTGTTTCCCGTATGCGAGTGATGGCATTCGCGAAATTTACCAGGTCTCGCCGGAGGAGGTTCGTGAAGATGCATCCAAGGTATTTGGCATTCTCCATCCGGATGATTACAACGCCTTTGCCGAGAGTATTCAGCAATCAGCGCGCGACCTGAGCAACTGGCAGCATGAGTACCGTGTCAAGTTTGCGGATGGCTCTGTGCGTTGGCTGCTCGGCAACGCCATCCCGCAGCGCGAGGAGGATGGCGCTACCCTGTGGCAGGGCTTTATCACCGATATTTCCGACCGCAAATCGGCTGAACAAGGTCTGGTTGAAAGCGAATTGCGATTGCGCATGGCCATGCGCGGCGGTGATCTCGGTCTGTGGGATTTGAATGTCACCGCCAACCAATTGACCGTGGACGCGCGGTGGCGATCGATGTTCGGCATGGCGCCGCTGGGACCGATGCCGACCATGGCGTTGTGCAAAACACTGGTTCATGCCGACGATTTGCCGGAATTTGAACGCGCAATCGGACAAATCATCCACGACCGTTCGCAACCGGAATTTGAAATCGAAATTCGTGTGCGTCATGTCGACGGCCATTATTTTTGGGCGCAGAAAAATGGCGCCGTGGTCGAGCGCAACGTCGACGGACTGCCGACAAGGATCGCCGGCACGCTCAAGGATATTCATGAGCGCAAAAAAATCGAACAGGAAGCGCGCGCGCAGTGGGACTTTGCAACACAAATTGTCGACGCCATGGGCCAGGGACTCAGTGTCACCAGCGCGGACGGCCACTTCGAGTTTGTCAACCCGGCGCTGGCCACGTTACTCGGCTACGAGGCGCATGAACTAGTCGGCAAAACCGGTGCCGACGTGTTTGTCGCGGAAGATTTCGCACTTCAAACCGAGCGGCTCGCCTCAAGGGTCGCGGGGGTTTCGTCAACATACGAGGCGCACTTTAAGCGGCGCGACGGCAGCGTTTTCCCAGTATTGATTACCGCGACGCCACGCCGGCTGAACGGTGAATTTGTCGGCTCGATTGCAGTCATCACGAATCTTACCGACCGTAAACGCATGGAGCAGGCGGTAAAGGAAGAGCGCGACTTTGCATCACAAGTGATCAGCTCTATGGGACAGGGCTTGGCCGTCACCAACACCTCAAGACAGCTTGAGTTTGTCAATCAGGCTTTTGCGGAAATGCTCGGTTACTCTGTTGACGAACTAAAAGGTAGGTATGCCGCCGATTTGGTGGTTCCCGCTGACAAGACGCTGCAGGCGGCGCATCAATCCGAGCGCCGCGAGGGGGTATCGTCCGCATACGAAATCTCCCTGATGCGACGTGATGGGTCCATCTTGCCGGTGCAAATTCTTGGCGTACCGCGTTTGGTAGACGGCCAATACGCCGGGTCAATCGCCGTGGTAACCGACCTCACCGAGCGCAAACGTACGGAAAAGATCCTGCAGGAGAGCGAGAAGCGCTTCCGTATGTTGATCGAATCATCGCCAGAGGCGAGTGTCGTGCACAGCGATGGAAAGGTCGTTTATGCAAATCCGGCCGCACTCGCGCTTTATGGCGCGGCACACGAGAATGAATTGGTTGGACGGCAGATAGTTGACTTTGTCCATCGCGACTCCCTTCAGGCCGTCCTTGCGCGGGTGAAAGCAATAAACGAGGGGGCAACGATACAGCCGATTGTTGAGCTAAAGAATATAAAACTCGACGGCACCGTGATCGAAATCGAATCGCAGAGCGTGGCAACCGTATTTGATGGCCAGCCGGCAATACGCCTGTCGATTCGGGATGTCACCGCACGCAATCGTGCGGAGGCAGAGCGCGCATCGCTTGAGGCGCAACTGCGCGAATCGCAAAAAATGCAGGCCATCGGCACACTTGCCGGGGGCGTCGCGCACGATTTCAACAATATTCTGGCCGCTATTTTGGGTAATGTCGAGCTGGCGCGTCAGGACATCGACCCAGACCACAAGGCGCTCGACAGTCTTGGCGAAATTCGCAAGGCGGCGACCCGTGCGCGCGATCTGGTCCAGCAGATTCTGTCATTCAGTCGTCGTCAAGCGACGGACAGGCGCGCAATAGATTTGGCCCCGGTTATTGAAGAGTCGCGGCGCCTCTTGCGCGCCACCCTGCCGGCACGTTTGTCGCTTGATATGCAATGCGCAGCCGATACGCCGCTGGTGATGGCAGACGCCACGCAAATCCAGCAGGCTGTCATCAACCTCGCCACCAACGCGATGCAGGCAATGCCGAACGGACCGGGGCGCATCGAGATCAAACTCGACAAGGTCGATATCGACGCCGTGCTCGCCGCAAAAAATGCAGCACTGACGGCGCTATACCAACAGCAGGCGCGCACGGTCGCCAGGTTGGTTGTGCGGGACAACGGTCCCGGCATGTCTGCGGATATTGTTGCGCGAATCTTTGAGCCGTTTTTCACCACCAAGCCGGTGAATGAAGGCACCGGCCTCGGCTTGTCGGTGGTGCACGGCATTATTGAAGCGCACGATGGCGCAATCATTGTCGAGAGTCAGCCGGGAGCCGGTACAACGTTCACCATTTACCTGCCGGCGGCGCATTCTTTGCAGGTGCCGGAGCCTGCCCAGCCCGCGTCGAAGATCGCAGAGCCGGCGACGATGCAGGCCGACGGATCGCGTGTGATGTACATCGATGACGATGAGTCGATGGTGTATCTGGTCGGACGTATGCTTGCGCGGCGCGGGTGCCGTGTCAGCAGCTTTGTGGACCAATCAGCGGCGCTGGCGGCGTTGCGCGCGGATCCAGCGGGGTTTGACGTGCTGGTGACCGACTACAACATGCCCGGCATGTCGGGCATCGATGTTGCGCGCGAAGTGCGCTTGATCCGAATCGACTTGCCGGTGGCAATCGCGTCGGGCTTTATCGACGATGCGTTGCGCGAGGCCGCAGAAAAGGTCGGCGTGCAGGAATTGATTTTCAAGGAAAATATTACCGAAGGTTTTTGCGACGCGGTCATGAAACTGACTGTCACGTCCAGGCAACGCGGCTAGACCGCAGGCGCTTCAGCAAATACTTCTAAATCTGCCAGACGCAGGGCGGTTCTGTTGTGGTTTGTCTACATGGTGGTCGCAAAATGCTGACCGGCGTGTTCGCGTAATGCGTGAAATTTGACCTGCGGATAACGTTCTGCGGCGACGTCGAGTTCCGACGGATGTGTTGCCAGAAACGCCGGCGCATCCACCACATCGTGCGCGACCCGATGTGCATTGGTGTCAATAAATTTGCGCAGAATGGACGGATCGTCACAGGTGATCCAGCGCGCCAGCCGGTAGCGCGATGCCTCCATATACGCGTCGACTTTGTATTCTGATTTGAGGCGGTGCAACACAACCTCAAACTGCAGGTTGCCGACCGCTCCCAGCAGCAGGCTGCCGCCGGCGATCGGACGAAACACCTGGATCGCGCCTTCCTCGCCGAGCTGTTGCAGACCCATGCGTAATTGTTTGGATTTGATCGGGTCCTTGATTTCAACCGTCTGAAAAATCTCCGGCGCAAAATACGGCAGACCGGTAAATCGCAGCGCCTCGCGCTCGGTCAGGGTGTCACCCAGATGAAGCGTGCCGTGATTCGGAATGCCGATGATGTCACCGGCAAAGGCTTCGTCCAAAAGATCGCGTCTTTGTGACAGAAACGACACGACGGTACCGGGGCGGATATCTTTGCCGGTGCGTGACACGCGCAATTTCATGCCGCGCTTGAAGTGTCCCGAGCAAACCCGCACGAAGGCGATGCGGTCACGGTGCGCCGGGTCCATGTTGGCCTGAATTTTAAACACAACGCCGGAAAATTCCGGTTCATCGGCTTCGACCACGCGCTCGATGGCGGCGCGCGCGGCAGGTGGTGGCGCCACATCGACCAACGCATCGAGTACTTCACGCACACCAAAATTATTCACCGCCGAGCCAAAAAACAGCGGTGACTGTTTGCCCGCCAAAAATTCTTCACGATCAAACGCGGGGCATGCGTCGCGCAGCAACTCAATTTCATTTTTTGCCTGCGCCAGTTCGTCGGGATAACGTTCGGCGATAACCGGATTGTTGATGCCGCTGAGGATTTCGTCGTCGTCACTCATGCGGTCCTCGCCAGCCTGGAAGACGCGCATCGAATCACGCCGCAAATCGTACACGCCGCGAAACTGCCGACCCATGCCGATCGGCCAGATAAACGGCACCACGTCCATTTTCAGCACACGTTCGACTTCTTCCATCAACGCCAGCGGCGGCATGACCTCGCGGTCCATTTTGTTGATGAAGGTGAGGATCGGCGTGTTGCGCGCCCGACAGACTTCGATCAGGCGCAGGGTTTGTGCTTCCACACCCTTGGCCGCGTCGATCACCATGAGCGCGGCGTCAACCGCCGTCAGCACGCGGTAGGTATCTTCGGAAAAATCCTGGTGGCCGGGTGTGTCGAGCAGGTTCACCACACAATCGCGGTACTCCATTTGCATCACCGAGCTCGCGACCGAGATACCGCGCTGCTTTTCGATTTCCATCCAGTCGGACGTGGCGTGGCGGGTCGCCTTGCGCGCCTTGACGCTGCCTGCAATTTGAATCGCACCCGCAAACAGCAGCAGTTTTTCGGTCAGCGTGGTTTTGCCCGCGTCCGGATGCGAGATGATGGCAAAGGTGCGGCGGCGTTTGATTTCGGTGGCAAGCGTGGTCATGGGATGGGGCGCGTTGAATGTTGCATGTGCCCGCCGGCGCACGGGGTGGCGCGGGCGGGCAAAATTCATGAAGGCGCGCATTATCTCACCCGGCTGGTACCATCCCGCTGCCAGGCAGCATAATTATTTAAAACGCAAGGAGGGGCGTGCCGTTTCAGCTATTTTTGTCCAGGAAAGACCGCCAATGCCGGTGTTTCATTTGCGGCTAAGTCCGAAATATTGCGGCGTGCTGCCGGAGAATGCGCGCCGTGGTGAACTCGTCAGGTGCAAGGTCCGCCACACCACGCTCATAGGTGCCGCCAAGCAATATGCCATCGGTGCGCGGAAACATGTAAAGCAGGTTTTCCACGCCATTGCCCGCGCCGCCGTGCGTGAGGTAATCAACCCGCGCATCCGGCGGCAGCATCACCACCTGTCCGCGAATCGGCGTCAACTCTTCATCACCAAACAATTGTTTGGCGCCGAGTCCGGTGCAGTTAAAGACCACCGGTGTGTCGATGGCAAGTATGTCTTCGCGATCGCGCAATACGCGTTGTGCAATGTCACCGCCGGCGGCGCGAATATCATTCATCAGGCGGGGCAGCAGAATTGCCGGCTCAATCAGCATCGACAAATGATGGAGCGCGTATGGCGTCTGGAATGGATGTTCACCGGGTCCCAGCGCCACAACTGTCGGGAAATATTCGGGATAGTCGTGCAGATAAAACGGGTTGGTGTTGTTGAATGGAAAATAACCCAGATGATAGTTTTCGCGCCTATTCACGCCGTAGCCCTTGCCGATCAACGCGTCAAACATCTGATGCGAAACCGCCAATGCCTGTTTGAATTGCCCCTCAAATTGCGGCGTTAGCGCCACGCCACCACGCGCAAACACCCCTGTTGGTGCCCAATAGCCGCCGGCGATATCTGAGGTGGTGTGGGGCGGCAATTCACGGGCGACGATATTGACCTGCCAACCGCGTTCCAGCAGCAAAACCGCGGTGGTGAGGCCCAGCACGCCGCAGCCCAACACCGTTGCCCGGCGATCACCGATGTCGGGCAACTCCCGCACCGCCAATGTTGACGACCCCCACGACATGGTGATCCCGCCGCCACCATGGCCATAATTGTGGATGATGAGTTTGTCGCCCATGCGTTCGCCGCGCACCACAAACCCGGATGGACGGTATGGACGCAGCCCCACCGACACCCGCACCACCTGTTCGGGGCCGATGATGGGCCGCACAAACGGCTGATTGGAGAACGGCCGCTGAAAGTCTGCCCTGCCGCCGAATACACGCGCAAACGGCCGGACCGCGCAGCCGCCGAGTGTGGCAGTTGCCGCCGAGGCCATGCCGGCACCGGCAGTGCGCAGCCATTGCCGGCGGTTGTGTTCAATCATGTTGGTTTACGCAGGTGGAACAATTGGTGTCACGCGGTGTGCAGGACCGCGTCGACAAACAGCGAATTGATTTCAACGCGTTTGATATCGGTTCGATCTGGCACGACATACATCACTGGCGCGATCATCTCCTCAAAAATGCCGCGCAGGCTGCGTGCGCCGACCTTGTACTCAACGGCGAGTGAGGCGATTTCCTCGAATACGCGCGGCGCGATTTCGAGCACCACACCTTCCCGCTTGAGGATTTCGCGGAATTGGTTGTAGAGCGAGTTGGTCGGCTCGGTCATGATTTTGACGAGCATATCTTTTGATAGCGGCTGCAAACTGGTCACCACCGGCAGCCGGCCGGTGAACTCGGGGATGAGGCCGTAGGTGATCAGGTCGGTCGGCTTGACGCGCGAATTGAGCCGGTCAAGGATCAACTGATTGTTGGCGTCGGTCAACGAGATGAATCCATAGGCTTTGCCGGCGGCGATGACACTTTCGAGTCCGACAAATGCACCGCCGCAAATAAACAGAATGTTGGCCGTGTCGATGGTGATGCCACCCGGCAACTTGACCAGCGAGCCTTCCATGATTTTCAGCAACGCGTGCTGCACGTTTTCACCGGAGGTGCCGGGTGCGGTGGCGCCGGCGGCCTTCAACTTGTCGATTTCATCGATAAAAACAATGCCGCGTGACGCCTTTTGCAAATTGCCGTCGGCTTTGTTTATCAGCCGCAGCAATATGGCCTCAATCTCTTCGTTGACGTACTTGGTCTGCGCCAGCGACGTGGCATCCGCAGTGACAAACGGCACGCTGATGGCGCGGGAAAGGGTTTCACACAAGAGTGTCTTGCCGGTGCCGGTCGGCCCGACCAGCAGCACGTTGCTCTTCCCCAGCGTGATTTTTTCAGTGCGTGGATCACCTTTTGATTCGTTTTGTGCGGCGACCAAATTCTTGAAATGGGCATAGACGACCACCGCCAGTGCACGTTTGGCGTCGTTCTGGCCAATGACATGCTGATTGAGGAAGCGGACAATCGCGCTGGGCGTCAATTTTGTTTTTGCAGCCGCCTGTGATTCGATGCTGCCGTCTGTGTCGTTCATGATTGTCTCGGGAGGGTCTGTCATACAAGCACCGGCGCGGGTCGCGACACACGCAATGAGGTTACCCGGCACATTCTATTACGTCACGTCGACATTGGTGCGGTGTTAAGGCACCCCTGGTACAGGGTCTGTCGTATGGCGATTTTTAATTCATGTCGTAATACGGGGCGGCGGCATGATCGGCGGCGAATCGTAGTAAACACAAGATGTTTTGCACAAGCTGACCGGTGCCGGCGTCGTCCTTGCCGGCAAACTCATGCCGTTACGGCAGAGATTGGTTTCAATTTGGCATTAGAATCAGATTCCCGGCGGCGGCATTTGACCCGTGAAACCTGTTGCCCCGCTATTTTTTCAAACAGCAAAGTGACCCGCAATGTCCGACGACGACTTTGATTTTACGCAGGCTGCCAGCCCGCCCGTACCTGCGGCGCCTGGGCCGTCCGCCCCCTTTAAACCTGCAACCAGCAGGTTTTTTGATGCCGACGTTGCCGGAAAATTTTTTCGCGCGGGTGGAAAGCAGGAAAAATTTGCCGCCGGGGAAAAATTGTTTGCCGAAGGCGAAAAGTCCGGCAAACAGGGGCTGTTTGGCAAACGTGTGGTTCATCGCATGTATTTCCTGACCGATGGTGAAATCGCGCTCGAGGTGGGCGGCAAGCCGCTCGATACCATCAAGGCCGGCGAAGTGGTCGGCGAGATGGCGGTCATCAGCGAGATTCCCGGCGTGGCAACCGCCAGCGCCCGCAGCGCCACGGCAATCGCAAAGACCGATTGCACCGCGTTTTCGCTGGACGGCGTCGAGACGCAAACCGCGCTGGGTGAAACACCTGAATTTGCGTTGATGTTGATGAGTGTGATGTTTGACCGTATGCGGTTTATCGCCGCACGCCTGGCAATGCGGCGGGTTTCCAAAAAAATCGACGTATCCGAGGCGCTTGCGGCGTTCACACCGGACATGCTCGCCACGCTCGAGGAAAAGCTGGATCGCGCCACCGTCATTCGTTACGACGTTAACAGCCCGATCATGAAAGAGGGCGACAGCGGAATGAATATGTATGTCATTTTGCGGGGGACGGTGGCGGTTTCGATCAAGGGAACCATCGTCGAGGTCGCCGGTGTTGGCGCCACCATTGGCGAAATGGCGCTGGTGGATCAATCACCACGCGCCGCCACCGCGACAGCAAAGACGGACTGCAAGTTGCTCGCAATCAACCGGATGGCACTGATGAATCTGGTCAAAGCCGAACCGGCTATCGGCATGGCGTTGATGCGCTCAATGGCGGAACGTTTGCGGCACATGAATTCGTTGTTGGCGTAGTGCTGCGGCGATCGTTTCGCACCAACGCACCGGCGGCCAGGAGCCTCCCCTATGTCAGACAGCCATGAATTTCAAATCCGCCTTGAGTGGCCCGCCGACCCGCAGCAGGCACCGCACCCGGACCCGGATTTTTCGCGCAACGCGATCATCGATGCCGCCGGCAAGGCACCGGTTGCCGGCTCCGCGCCGGCGGTATACAACGGCGATGCAACGCGTTACAACCCTGAAGAGTTATTGCTGATGTCGTTGAGTGAATGCCACATGCTTACTTATCTGGCGATTGCTTCAAAGAAGCGAATTGTCGTGTTGCGTTATTCCGACAACGCCACCGGCACACTGACAACGGGGCAGTACGGTGTTGCCGGCAAAATGTCGATGCAAGAGGTTGTGCTGCATCCGCAGGTGGTGGTCGCCAGGGGAACCAATCTCGACGAGGCAAACGCCGTGCACGAAAAAGCCCACGCCAATTGTTTTATTGCCAACTCGGTCAATTTTCCGGTGCGATGCGTGCCCACAATCAGCGCGGCTGATTGACACGCGACCGCAGCGGATAGGCCCGGCGTCCAGCTGGAGAAATCTTCATGAAGACATTAACCGCACTCGCCGCTGCGCTAAGGGCCGGCACCAGCACTTCGGTTGCGCTGACTGAGGCGTGTCTGGCAAACATCGCCGACGAACGTGGTGAAGGCAAGCACGCGTTTGTAAAAGTCTATGCCGAATCTGCGCTTCATGCGGCGCGAATGTCCGATCTTGCCCGTGCCAGGGGTGTGGTGCGCAGCAAATTGGAAGGGCTGCCGATTTCAATCAAGGATTTGTTTGACGTGGCGGGGGAGGTGACACGCGCCGGCTCGTATTTTTTGACGACGCGTTACCCGCCGCGCAGGATGCGCCGGCGATTGCCCGGCTGCGTGAGGCGGGCGTGGTGATTGTCGGCCGCACCAATATGACCGAATTCGCCTACGGTGCACATGGCACCAATGCGCACTACGGCACACCGTTGAATGCGTTTGATCGGGTGTCCAAGCGCATCCCCGGCGGATCGACTTCGGGCGGTGCGGTCAGCGTCACCGATGGCATGGCGGCGGCGACCATCGGTTCGGATACCGGCGGCTCGGTGCGCATCCCGGCGGCATTGTGTGGTCTGGCCGGCTACAAACCGACCCAGTCGCGGGTGCCGTTGCAAGGTACGTTTCCGCTTTCACATACGCGCGACTCGATCGGACCGCTTGGTTTCAGCGCATCGTGTTGCGTGCTGCTCGATGCGGCGATGGCGGGTGAGGCGATTGACTTGCCGGCCGCCGCCCATTTGCGCGGCGTTTTATTTGGCGTGCCGACGACGATCATGCTCGATCAGTTGGCGCCGCAGGTGGAGCGTGATTTCGAACGGGCGTTGTCGGTTCTCTCGGCTGCCGGCGCAGTCATCAAGGAATTTCCGTTTACCGAATTGCAGGACGAGGTTGACGGCAGCCGCGCGGCTAATTTTTCCGGGTACGAAGCCTATCATTTGCACCGTGAACGATTGGCGTCGCACTTGGAGATGTTTGATCAGCGTGTATCCAGACGGTTGTTGCTCGGCGCGACCATCAAAGACAGCGACTATCAGGCCCTGGTTGAATTGCGTGTGCGGCTGATGGCATCGGCTGACAGAACCACGTCGCGATTTGACGCATTATTGATCCCGACGGTGCCGATTGTCGCACCAACGCTTGCCGAACTAAATGCCTCCGATGAGGCGTTTTACCGGCTCAATTCGCTGTTGCTGCGCAATTGCGCGCCGTTTAATGTTTTAAACCGGCCCGCCTGGTCGATTCCGTGTCACCAACCAGACACGGCACCGGTGGGGTTGATGGTCGTTGGTGAAACCAACCAAGACGCCAAGCTGCAGCGCATCGGGCTCGCGGTCGACGCTGCGATTCAGTCGGCAATTGGCCGGACGCGTTGAACGGCGATCAGAAGCCGCGGTTCTTTTTTTTCGTTTCCTGATTCTGCTTGACGTCTTCGGCCATTTTCTTTTCTGCGGCGCGTTTGTCCCAGCCGATCCATTTGGACAAAAATTCCCACCAAAATATCAACAGAATGAACGGCAACATCACGTAAAACCACGACCAGCTGGCGACCGGCCCGAAGTCGGCGATTTTCATGAGCAGGATAATGACGGCAATGCTGGCAAGGTACATAAGAGGCTCCCTGGTCGGGGTTGATACGGCAAGACGGTTAAGTTAGCACAAACAATTGTGTTGTTGCGATTGTCGGGCGCGGTCGGAATCGGCATAATTTGCGCTGGCCGCATTATTTTCAAATCTCCAACGGACACACAAAAATGAACCTGACCCAAACAATTTTAGGCGCAATACTGGCGATATCCACACTCGGCGCGACCAATGCCGCCCTTGCCATTGATGATTTGCACAAAAAACACGCTTGCACGGCTTGCCATGCCGACGACCGGAAGCTGGTCGGTCCGTCTTACAAAGATGTCGCGGAAAAATACGCAAAAGACAAAGATGCCGTACAAAAGCTTTCGGCGAAGATTCGCAAGGGGGGATCGGGGGTCTGGGGACCGGTTCCGATGCCGCCGAATACGTCCGCCAGCGACGCCGAGGTCGCGCAAATGGTTAAGGCCGTGTTGTCACTGGCAAAGCCGGCTGCTGCGGCCAAGAAATAGGGCCAATGCCGTGATTTTCGCCCGGCGGCAGGCGCCGGGCACATCCTGCCGGCCGATGTCTATGTGCAATACCTGCGGTCATATACAAACGCATTGACAAGCGAAATTGCGTATTCACATAATGCGTATTGCCCGCATTTTTCGACCGATGTCCCACCCGAACATCCCCCCCATTGGAGACCTGCATGAAACCATCCTATAAACTCGTATTTGCCGCCATGGTTGCCGCCGGCGTTGTCGGTTGCAGCAAAGAAGAACCAAAAGCCGCCGCACCTGCCGTGCCCGCCGAACCTACCCTGAACGTGAAAATCGGCCATGCCGGCCCGTTGACGGGGTCGATCGCCCATTTGGGCAAGGATGACGAAAACGGGGTCGCGCTTGCCGTGGCGCAAACCAATGCGAAAAAGATCAAGATCGATGGCAAGACATTGGTGCTGCAAATGGTGACAGAAGACGATCAGGCCGACCCGAAGGTCGGCACGGTGATTGCGCAAAAAATGGTCGATGCAAAAGTAGCCGCCGTGGTCGGTCACTTGAATTCCGGTGTTTCGATCCCTGCGTCCGAGGTCTATATGAAGGCCGGAATCCCGATGATTTCGGGGTCGGCAACCAATCCGGTGCTGACCGAACGCGGCCTCAAAAATACGTTCCGTACGGTTGGCCGTGACAACCAGCAGGGTCCCGCGTTGGCAACTTATATTGCGTCGGAGTTGAAGGCAAAGCGCGTGGCGATTGTGCACGACAAAACAGCCTACGGTGAAGGACTCGCCAAGGAAGTTGAAAAGACGCTGAAAGCAGCGAAAGTGACGATTGTCGCCAACGAACAAACTACCGACAAAGAAACCGACTTCAAGGCGATTTTGACCAAACTGAAGGCAAAAAACCCCGATGTGATTTTCCACGGCGGCATGGATGCAACCGGCGGCCCGATGATCAAACAGGCGCGTGAATTGGGCATCAAGGGCACCTTTACGTTTGGCGACGGCGCTTGTACCAACGAGATGTTCAAGATGGCAGGCGAGGCCGCGAATGGTTTGGTCTGTTCACAAGCCGGTCTGCCGGCGGCGGCGGCAACCAAAGAATTTAACGATGCGTTCAAAGCAAAATTTGGTGACGTGAAGCAATACGCGCCATACTTTTACGACGGCGCGATGGCCGTGGTCGAGGCGATGAAAAAAGCCAATTCGGCCGACCCTGCAAAATTTGGACCGGAGTTGTTCAACGTCAGCTTTGCCGGCGCCACCGGCAAGGTCGAGTTCGATGCCAAGGGTGACCGTAAGGACGCCGAAATCACGATTTTCCTCGGCAAGTCGGGCGCCATTGAACCGGTCTCAATCATCAAGAACGGTGTCGCGTCGAAGTTTGAAATGGCGCCTGCGCCCGCACCGGCTGCACCTGCCGCTGCCCCGGCAGCCGCTGCACCCGCAGCCGCACCGGCTGCTGCTGCACCCACCAAGCCGGCTGAAGCGCCAAAGAAGTAGATTCAACGCCACACTAAAAACGGCACCGGCGACGGTGCCGTTTTTTTATGTGCGATTAATGTATCCGCCGAATGAAGCGGCGCACGGATTACGCTAACATCACGGGCAATGGATACATTCCTTCAACAGCTCATTAATGGCCTGACACTCGGCTGCGTTTACGCGGTTGTGGCGCTTGGCTATACGATGGTTTACGGCATCATCCAGCTCATCAATTTTGCCCATGGCGAAGTGGTCATGATTGGCGCGATGGTGGCATTTTCGGTCATCGTGGCGCTGGCGGGTTCCGGCGTGCCGCCGTTGTTTATCGTGGTGCTTGGGGTGATGGTGGCAATCCCCGTTTGTATGGGGGTTGGTTATGCGGTCGAGCGAATCGCCTACCGGCCGCTGCGCAATGCGCCCCGGTTGGCACCGTTGATCACTGCCATTGGTGTGTCGATCATCCTGCAACACGTTGCGCTGTTGATTTGGGGTCGCAACTATATTTCCTTCCCGCAAATCATCCCGACCACGACCTATCATCTGACCGCCTCCGAGACATCCGCCACCATCACCAATGTGCAGATCGCGATTATTATTTTGTCGATCGCGATGATGGCCGGGTTGGTTGCGCTGGTCTATCGGACCCGCATGGGCATTGCCATGCGTGCGGTTTCCCAGCGCCCGGACGTTGCCGGGTTAATGGGCATCTCGGCAAATGGCGTGATTTCGTTCACGTTTGTGATTGGCGCCGGACTCGGCGCGATTGCCGGCGTCATGATCGGCAGTTATTACGGTATCGCCCACTACCAAATGGGATTTTTGTTGGGGCTAAAGGCGTTTTGTGCTGCGGTGCTTGGTGGTATCGGC
>JANMNT010000399.1:0-10653 GCA_031368465.1 Burkholderiales bacterium | reverse complement strand
ATCCGTCGCCTCGTCCTGTTGTTTATTTTTGGTGTGATTCACGCCTGTCTGTTCTGGCCGGGGGATGTGCTGCACATTTATGCGGTGTTGGGTTTCGGCTTGTTGTGGATTCGCAATGCTTCAAACCGCGTGATCATCGGATTGATGGTGGCTTTCTTTTTATGTCCGTTGCTGCTTGGTGTGGTGCGGTTGTTTGTGATCACGCCGGAAATGGTCGCTTCGATGGTGAAAATCCACCAAGCGTACGAAGCGGCAGACAGGATCGCCTATGGCCAGGGTGGCTTCTTCGATGCTGCTGCTGCAAGCACGCGGACAATGCACTATTTTTATACCGACGCCAACTCACTCTTTGGTACCGCTAATTTTTGGGCGCAGATGGGTTGCACGCTGATGCTGGGTTTCTTGATCGGCCGCAATGGTTGGGTCAACCAGATTCCACAACTGATGCCGCTGATCCGCCTATGGCAGTGGCGATTGCTCGCGATTGGTCTTGTCTGTGCGGCGATCTTCGGCACGATTGGCGAGTTGTATCGGACGCCAGGGCCTTCACCAATCAAGTTGGTCGGCTCCGCAGCGTACCTCACCTGCCGCCTGGCGATGGTGTGCTTTTACGTGCTGACGATCGTGCGCTTGTCGCAGTTGCCAATTTGGCAACAACGATTTGCGCCGATGGCAATTGTCGGCCGGATGCCCCTCACCAGTTACCTCATGCAGACGTTGATTGCGACCGCGATTTTCAACGGGTGGGGACTGGGTTTGTATTTCAAAGTTGGCCCGGCTTTAGGCTTGCTGTTGTCATTTGCGATCTTCTTTCTGATTCAAGTGCCATTGAGTCGGTGGTGGATGCAGACACACGCGTTCGGCCCCATGGAATGGTTATGGCGCTACGCGACCTATGGCAGGCGTCCCGGCATGGTGCTGGCCTAACGGTCTCGAGGTACACCATTCAATACGCGGAACAAAAAAAGCCAGACATCTTGCGATGTCTGGCTTTTTTCACGCTTCTCGTAGTCTGTTCCCTACAATTCGTAAATCGTCTTGGTCTGGCGCTGTTTGCTACGAATCAAACGGATAGCGCACACCAATCTGCGCGCGAATCTGATCCATCCATTCCAGCGTCGCGATGGTTTCAGCATGTGAAATTGTTTTACTTTCAATGCGACCTTCGCGAACGCATCGCATCGCTTCAATGATCTCGCCCTCAAAGCCATTGATCGCAAGCGCGCGCTCCACGGATTCAATTGCCCCCGACTCGCGCATTTGCGTCGCACGTGTCGCTTGCCAAAAATTCGGATGAATTGTGATCGAACCGGACTCACCGTAAATGTGAAACGCATTTTCTGCGCTCGATTCAAAGCTTGAAATAAATTGCGACGTGACGCCTTCACTCAAATGCAACGTCGCGGCGAGCTGATGATCCACGCCAGTCGCGCCGATTTTGGCGCGCGTCTGCAAATCGTGAAGTGTCGGCGCAACACCAAACGCCTGCTGCATGACCCAACGTGTCATGGTGATGTTGTAGATGCCAATATCAAGCAGTGTGCCGCCCGCGAGATTCGGATCAAACATACGCGATTGCGGATCAAACGGCGCGTTGAAACAAAAGCTTGACTGCATGGCGCGCACACGACCGATGTTACCTGCACGAATCCAGTCACGCAAAGTCTCAACGATCGGCAAAAAGCGCGTCCACACGGCTTCCATCAGAAACGTATTTTGCTGACGCGAAAGCGCAGCTAATTGTTTCGCCATCGTCGCGTTCGTCACCAGTGGCTTTTCGCACAGAACAGGCTTGTTTGCATTCAAGCACGCACGAATGGCGTGCGCATGAAATGGATGTGGTGTCGCAATGTAAACACCATCGACCGCATTGGATCGCAACACATCGTCGATATGCGTGGTCGCGCGGATTGGTGTCACGCTATCGCGCGTCCACTTTTGTGCAAACGCTTCTGCCCGGGTGAGATCACGGCCATGAATACACGCCAGATGCGTATGGTCGAGCCGATGCACCGCCTCCGCAAAATGATGTGCAATACGGCCCGGCCCAATGATTGCCCAGGCGAATGATTTCAATGCGGCATCCTTTCAAACTCGCTTATCAGCGTATTGATTTGGGGCAGACCACAACTATAATCCGCGTTTGGGCGGTTTTGCGGATCGGGAAACAAGTCCAGCTTGGCCAAGTGTGGGCGCATCGCGATCATGGCGTCGAAGAACTTTCGTGATAGCGGAGAATAATCGTGGGTTGTCCCCTATTATTGAAATTTTCTTCGGACGTGGATTCGGATCAGGATAGCTCGTTCGCAAATTCATGATTGACATCGCGGTGATGAGCCTCATCTGTGCGCACCACGATGATGACGTCGCGCAACGTTGCGTCGGGCGCGAGCTTCCAGTAGTCAATGGCGATTTTGGGCGCCGGAACGTCGGTGTAGGTGCCGTTGTCCACGCCAGCCAGATATTCGGTATAGCTGTATACCGCTTCTTCCTCCAAGTAACCCACGACACGATGCGCGGTCATTGGCGAAATGAGGTAAAGCAGGAAAAACGAATTATAGAAAATGCCCTGGGCAAGCAGGATCAGCAAGCGCTCGAACCGCGACGGCTTGGCGATATGAATGAAGGTCATCAAGTGCATGCGTTCATTCTCCGCTTCATCCAGCAGTATGCGGATCCAGCCGTGATCGCTTTCCATTCGGCGCAACGCGCGCAAATGCTGCATGGCACCGCCAACCATGCCCGGCACGGCAGCCACTGTTTCCAGCACAACCGCGCGATGGCCGTATCGGTGGGCGAAAAAAACATCCGCAAAGAACCGCAGAAATTTAACGAAGGCAAAAGCGATCCGGTCGCGAAAGCCTTTTGGCGCGTAGTGTCGCTCAGACCGAGGTGTAACAGACATGGCTACTCTCCTGTGAATTGTGCTGTGCCAACAATGCTATACAACATTCATGCCCAGACACCGTAAGGTTTAACGTGACGGGCCGGCGTGGTGAATTGAAGTGAATTAAAGGGTCAACGTCATATTTTTCTCGGTGGGCGCAGAATAATCGTCGCTGGTCTGTTTGATTTGCCTGTGACTTGCGCCTAGCCGGGCTTGCCGTCTACTCGCGCTCGCGTGAGAACCGGCCAGTAACGAATCGCATAAAGCCCAAGTGCGCCGGACCACAAAAGCGCTGACAGTTGCACACTAATCATGTAGAACGCCGGTGACGCAATACCGACAAACACCCGGGTGAGCGCCGCCGCCTGCACCAACAAGAACATGGCGGCCTCGTAGCGATCCGCTGCCAGCGGCCGCCCGGTGTGACCGCGGGCGGTACGCGTCATCATGCCGATGGTCAGACCACCGATCGCGCCCACTGTCAAAGCATGGACGTCAAATGACCCGGCTAACAGCCCGGCAGCTGACAGTCCGCGCATCAAGAGGTGGATGATGATCCAAGCGTATGCCGCATGCAGAATCCACACCAGCGGTGTTTGCATCGTACGCCATGGTTTCCAGAGTGCCAGCCGGGCGGCGTGTGCAAACGCAGCAGCGAATGCAGCTACCGAGATCGCGGCCGTGGGAAGTTGCAGCAGATCCGCCAGAAACAACAGGATCACCGCACCCAGCGATGCCTTTTCAAGCCATGGCAGGCGGGTGGCGTTGGCACCTGGAACGCCGTTGTTGGTGAACATCGGTACGACACGGCCTGCCATAACCACCATGATGAAGAGCACGACATCCAGCGCCAGCCGCAGGCCGATGCGCGGAGAGATCACGAAATATTCGCGCAGCGCCAGATGAAAAACGAGAGTCAGCGCGCCGATCAGCGCCAACAGGCCGATGAAGAAGTAATTGCGGACGTTGCGCGATCGCAGGATGGGGATGCCGATGGCGACGGCCACCGCGAGCGGAAACGCAACATTCACGAGTGTCGCAGCCGTGGCGTACGGCGTCAGTACCAGCACGCGGCCGCAGACCCACAGCGCGGCCAGCCCCATCAGCGGCGCACCGCTCGGTGTAGGCTGATTTGTCCAGTTGCGCACCGCCGTCAGCAGAAAACCGGCGATGACGGCAGTGGTGTAGCCGAACAGCATTTCATGGCCATGCCAGACGGCACCTTGCAGATATGCCGACCCGAGCAGGCCGGAGATCTGCAACGCCCAGAGCATAATGCTGGTGGCGCCGAACATTGCGGCGAGTAGATAGAATGGCCGGAAGCCAAGGTTCCACAGGGCAAAACCAGCGGGTGGGATCGTCCCCTCAGGCTGCGGCGGATTCAACATTGGGTTTTCCTTCATGGCATTTGGCCGGTTCGAGATTCAGTTCATTTTGGAGGACGGCCCGCGGAACCTGAAATCTGTCCCGCATTGCGGCCGTCATCGCCGCCTAAGCAACATCGTAATAAGTAGCGATGCGTCTTCCAGTGCCGTCACGGCATGCGGTTCCGCATCGGCCAGGTAAACCAATTGCCCCGCACGAAGTACCTGCGTTTTGCCGTGGCACACCAACTCAACCGCACCCTCCAGACACTGGATGGTGATGGCGCCCGCAGCGCGGTGATCGGCAGCGATTTTTCCAGCCGGCAGAACGAAACGAAACACCTCCAGGTGATCCGCCCGGACAAGCGTGGTCGAGACAGACTCCCGCAACCGTCCGCCGAGTGGACGAACATCGATGAGGTCACCTGATGCGGCGTGTGGCATTGCCATTTACACTCCCAGTGGAATGAATCAGCGAGAATTTCGCGTTACGTTTGATGCGGAATGGGCAATTGAGGGTATTCACAAAAGCCGGGCTACCTCAGTCTGACCCATTTTTGACGCCATTTTTGCCTCACGCATGCGCAGGCCGCTTTGCCGTCTTGATTCGAATCTCAACGGTTTTGCCAACCGCCCTCGCCGCCTTGATCAGGGTATCGAGCTGCACCGACACATTGTCCGGGTCAAGCACGCGATCAAGCTGTGAGCGACTGGTGGACATCAGTTCAGCCATCTTAACCTTCGATAGATTTGCCGCTTGCATGCTCTGTTCGATCTGCTCTGAGAGTGCGCGCTTCAACGCCTTCGCCTGAACTTCCTCAAACAAACCTTCGTCTTTGAGAAAGTCATCAAAATTCGTTCCTACATGGGGGTTACGCTTTGCCATTGATGTACTCCTTAAAACGTTTTACGGCCAGCGCCAATTCGCTATCGGGTGTTTGTTGCGTCTTCTTGATAATACCGTGCAGAAGAATCATGACGCCCTCGTCGACCGCAAACAGCGTACGCGCGATGCGATTGCCGCGTGTTGTTCTGACTTCCCATACCTCGCCGCGCAAGTGATCGACACGCAGCTTGCCGATTGGCCACTTGAACTGAACATAAGCAATGTCTTCGCCAATCGCGCGACGTTCGTCCTTTGACAGATCTTTAAGCCATTCGCGCACCGGTTCTTTACCGCTCTTGGTACGATAGAAATAGGCCACTAGGCGCGGCAAGTTACGAATCCGCCGAATTGTACCTTATGCGGTACAGATGTCAACCCGCCGCTGCTTGGCATGGCAGCACCTTAAGTCTGCCATCCCGGCGGGGGCAGGGATCTAAGTTATCGCTTTTAGCCTGCTAGCTGAAATTGGGCCCCGGACTAAATGGCCGGTGAACGGGTCACGCTGTCCGGGGCGACAGGCTTAAGGCAGCCTCAAGACCGTCGTCCCGGCGGACAACCACAAGGGTTGCGCCGGACCGGGACCCAAGATTCTTAGCACACGGCAACAATGAAATTGGACCCCGGCCTGCGCCGGGGCGACAACTTAAAAAACACCTCAGAACCGTCGTGCCAGCCCACATCGTCCAAACTGTCGTGTCGGATGAGCGCAGCGAAAAGTCTGCCCCGGTACGCTCAAAGCCGGGGTCCGGGACCCAATTTTGGTAACGTGCGGAAACGATGACCTTGGGCCCCGGACTAAATGGCCGATGAACCGGGCCACGCTGTCCAGGGCTTGACAAGCGCTCAAGATAGCTCAATACTTAACCATTCGGTTAATTACCTTACGGGTTAATCACGAATGGAAGACAACCTCAGCCGCACGTTTGCCGCCCTCGCCGACCCCACCCGCCGCGCAATGCTTGCGCAGCTGTCGAGGGGCGAGGCAAATGTCTCAGACCTTGCACAGCCATTCTTGCAGGACATGAGTCTGCCGGCGGTCACCAAGCATTTGAAAGTGCTTGAAAACGCAGGCTTGATCACCAAAGGACGCAACGCCCAGTGGCGACCGTGCACGCTCAATATCGAGCCGCTACGCGATGCGGTGGACTGGATGGAGCAATACCGCATTGCCTGGGAAGAAAAACTGGATCGACTCGATGCATATCTAAAGACAAAAACGAAAGGAACGCGCCATGGCGTCAAAAAATGAATCAAACACCATCTCCATCACGCGTGTTTACGATGCGCCGCTGGCGGCTGTCTGGGAGGCGTGGACAATACCCGAAGAGGTCGCACAGTGGTGGGGGCCGCGCGGGTTCACGTTGACGACGCATAGCCGTGATCTGCGCACCGGCGGCCATTGGCACTACACGATGCACGGGCCGGACGGCACGGACTATGAAAATACGACACAGTATCTCGACGTGCTGCACATGCAGCGTTTGGTTTATGACCACGGCGGGCACAAGGATCGTCCACCGCTGTTTCGTGTCACGGCATTGTTCACCGAGCGCGATGGTCGCACGCAATTGGATATGAGCATGGCTTTCGCGACGCCCGA
Source organism: Burkholderiales bacterium (assembly GCA_031368465.1). Lineage (GTDB taxonomy): Bacteria > Pseudomonadota > Gammaproteobacteria > Burkholderiales > Usitatibacteraceae > UKL13-2. The sequence continues at coordinate 3,916 of JANMNT010000399.1, read as the reverse complement.
AGTGGCGATTGAAATGCGCGGCTTTATCCGCAAAGCGGGTGGCGAAACGACGTGGGATCGACTTGCGGAGTACCTTGGGAAACGGGTCGCAGGCAAGGAGCTCTTTTTTATTGCCCGCACGTTTGAATCCCCGATCGATCTTGTATACGACATGTTTGTAGATGTCGAACACTTGGCACAATGGTCACCACCGACCGGTGCCACAATGCGATTTCACCGATTCGATCCACAGCCCGGCCACTCGTCTTTCTATGAGATGACGTTCACGGGTGGGGAGCCGATGTATGGGTTGGTCAAATATGTCGAATTGACCAAGCCGACTCGCATTGTGTACACCCAGCAATTCTGTGACGCCAATGAACGCGTCATACGCCCACCATTCTTCAGCAATTGGCCGCTGCGAATGCGAACGACGGTCGAACTCACGGCCGAAACCGAGCTCACCACGCGCGTGACCTTGCGCTGGGAACCGGAAGACGCGACAGAGGAAGATATCGCAGAGTTCGTCAAGCAACGCACGAGTATGACGGGCGGCTGGACGGGAAGCTTTGACAAGCTGGAGGCGCTTTTAAGCTTGTCGTCCTAGCACAAAGCCTGCGCCAGCATGCCTAAAGGTGGGGCTGGGACCCAGCCCATCGTCTTACTGACAAACTTCGACAAACTAGAGGCGCTTTTAAGTCCGTCGTCCCGGCCCAGAGGCAACCTCAAAACTGTCGCCCCGGCGCAGGCCGGGGCCCAAGTTTGTCGAACTACACGATAACGCAACTTGGATCCCGGCCCGGCGCAACCCTAGTGGTTGTCCGCCGGGATGACAGGCTTAAGGCAGTCCAGCCCCCTCCCGATTCCCAAATAACGAACCCTCCCCCAACAACCCACAAATCGCCGGCATCGCCTCATACAAACACGAGTAGTGCGACGCGCCATCAATGATCGTGCAGGTCGAACCACGCGATCCACCAGATCCACCAATAGCCAATTGCAAGTCATCTGCCATTTGCACCGGCGACCAGTTGTCCTCACTGCCGTGCCAGATGTGTGTGTTGCACCCTATGCCAGAACCAACCGAGAGGTCGGCGAGTGTGGCGGCCCATGGCTGCACGTAGGCGATCACGTCCCGCGCATAGCCGCGAACGCGGCCAACAAAGCACCACCGCAATATCGCAATCATGCGCGACTGAAATTCGGCGTTACCTGCCAAGACTTTGTCTTTACCCACTGCGCTGGCAAACAACAAATTGAACAGCGCCTTGGGAAAACACCACGCGAGCAGCGCCTGCCAGTAGGACAACAAAATAAACAAGACCGGCCATGCGCGTGCCAATTTGAAGACCTGCTTGCCGGCCATCGCGTCGAGATAGTCACCGGCCTCCAACGGCGCGGCAGCAGAAACCAAATAGAGACGCCTGACACCACCGCCCATGTAACGGGTGGTCTGTAGGGCAACAAACGCGCCAATCGAGAAGCCGACAAAATCGACTTGTTTGCCATTGGCGATGCTGAGAATTTCTTCGGCAATACGTTTGAAATACGCCTCACCCTTGACGGCAGCGTCAATGGCAAATCGGTCAAGACAAATGAACCTCAGAGCGTGGCGTTTGGCGTCTGACTCGAAAACGCGGCACTCTTCCGGCGCGCCGGGTGCGCCGTGAAAATAGACGACGAGGCGTCCATCGGGTGAGCCGAACTGTGCGAAATTCAATTGCCGTACCTCGCACAAACTCCAGGTGGGGCGGATATTTTCAAGCATTTTTGGCTGAAAACGCCCGTGGATAGGTGAGTTTTAGGAGGAAACTGACCCGTGTCCCCAAAGCCATTAACGGCGTCAGCGACAATATTTCTAACCTTGCTGATTGCACGAAACAATTTGTCGCTGCCCCTTTGATTGCACGTTTCAAAAAGTCGGCCCTGGCAACTTTGATTCGTTGCACACAGGCGGCAAGGATTTCCGACGATTGACGTAATGTGATTCAAACACACTCACCAGTCGTATTGAATAGCGTCAAAATAATTGCATACAACCGTATCTCACCGACCAACGCCCGATCGTCAGCCCACGTGTTTATGACCTCGCTTGGCCTGTGGTAACGCCGAGACGACGGCGACCAGGACACTACCCTTGCAGTTCGCTTTGACCTCGTACATTAGCTCGTCTGCAGCCTGCAACATCTCTGAAAATTGACGGTCGGACTTTTCAAAACAAGCGACGCCAATACTACAAGCCACCGGCGGAAAAATGCTTAGCGCGCCATTGACGGCTTTAGACAATTTCTCGCCAACCTCCTGGGCAGCCGCAAAGCTGGTTTCAGGTAGCAGGATGGCAAACTCATCGCCGCCGAGTCGCGCGACGATATCGCTGTTACGTAAGGCTGCCGACGCCGCGAGCGCGGCCGCTCGCAGGGCATTGTCGCCCGTCTGATGACCATGCGTGTCGTTAAGTTGCTTGAAGTTATCCAGATCAAGAAAGGCCACCGCGAGCGAGTGGCGGTAGCGACGCGCGCGCGCGGATTCCGTAGCGCCTGCTTCGACAAAGGCACGCCGGTTGATTAATCCGGTCAGGACATCGTGCGTCGCACGTTTGTGCTCCCGCACCAGTTGCTGCCTGAGCTCTGCAATCAGGATCGCCACCACGCCGTAGGTCAATATTCTCGTTGCCGCATTCGCCAAGGGAATCCAGTCAGAACTGAACTGCCGCCCCGCGAAGTAATCGCCAAGATCCCACATTGCCGCCGCTAACACGGCTATCACCAGGCCGCCTTTTTTGCCCTCGATCCAGCCGATGACCAGTACCGCGAACAACGCCACGGAGGCCAACGCAAATTCCGCATCGGTCGCCACGCGAAAGGCGAATAACAGCACGATAACCGACACACAAATTGACCACACGGCAAAACGTCGCCGACCGGTCCATTTAATGCGCAACAGCGGCTCCAACTTGCCCAACATCTGGTCACCCATTCTGAATGGCTAGGCGAAACATGAAAGAAGAATCAACGGGGGCAGCGACATATTTTTTTCGACGAGCACAGCGTAGTCGTCGCTGACCACTTTAACCCTGAAAAGTGTCTCCCCGGCGCGGGCCGGGGTCCAATTTCAATGTTTCCCGTAATTCAATCAAACTTGGACCCCGGCGTAGTTACGTAACTTAGCCGGAATGACAGGCTTAAATAATTGTCATTCGTCGTTGACCCCTTTTAACCATCGTCACTCGTCGTCAGTACTATTCCAGCTGTCCTCAGAAAATCCAAGGTTCATCGCAGCGGTTTGTTCCAGCGGGTTCAAGTCATTCCAATCCTTATCGGAACTTGCCGGGGCTTGGTTTACGTCCCATTTATATTCTTGCCAGCCGAGAACCGCCCAAAGCTCTTTTTCTTTGCTACTCAGATCAGCCCACGACAATTCTTCCCAGATTCCTGGATTGCCTTTTATGTCTCGTACAGTCATCGCTGCCTCCTGTGAAAATGACGAAAAACTAATCGGAAAGATTTAAATGGTGTCTGAACGTATTTCTTTGCGGAATCCTCGAGGTGAAGCAAAACACCATGAAGGACGGGCGTCTTGAGGCATTTTTGCCTGAAGATGCACGTAAATTATAGGGTTTCGGAAAAAAACATGATCTGCCCCATTTAACTGCTCGACATATCAAGGTGACGCGTTGCCCTTGCCAAACGTATCGCCAAAAAAATTACCCCGATTCCAGGTCGGACGTTGTGACGCATTCGCGACTTCGACACCAATACTCAAATTCACTTCCGCAAACCGCGCGGCTGCAGTGTAGTTAATCGGTAGCAACAGGTCGTCGCTGAACTGGTGATAGTGCGTGATCAAAAAATTGTCGAGGGCCATCGAGGCGTCAACGTTTTTATCCATCGACTTGATGCCCGTGACCAGAAAAATCGAAGGTACGCCCTGGCGTACA
>JANMNT010000355.1:0-17654 GCA_031368465.1 Burkholderiales bacterium | reverse complement strand
ATAGACGGTCGCATACGGCTCACTGCCCTGCAGAATGTTATTGCCGCCCAACGCGTTGACCAAGCTGGACGAATGCATGGTCGACTCATCGAGGCCCAGCGCCGATGCCATTTCACGCGAATAGGCGAGCAAGCGCGGCTGCGCAACGGCGGTGGGTGGCACGCGAGACCACATGGCCCCTTTGACCTGGCGGGTAACGTTGGTGGTCTCCGGGTCGCCGGGTAGTTCACGCAAAAAACGATTGTCGAATGTCAGCACCAAAGGAAGCCTAATAAATGAATGTCGGTATTATGCAGCCGGCGTCATCTGCGGCCAAACAAACGCACGCAAAACGTCGGGCGTTTTTTGATGGATCATCATTTCTGCAACGGCCTCACCAATGGCCGCGGAATGTTTGAAGCCATGCCCCGAACACGCCGACACCACAATCGTATCCGGTTGATGCGGCAGTCGGTCAATCACAAAATTTGCATCGGCTGTCGACGTGTAGAGGCAGGTCACCGCGCGGATGCAATTTGAGGTGACGCCACGAAACTTACCGTCGATATGTTCGGCGTAGATGGCATCAATCTCGTCTTTGCCGACCTCCCGCTGTACCTGATCCGGGTTGGTCGCGGTTATTTGTTGCTCGATGCCAATCTTGATCGAATCTGCACCGTTTACAGGCGGAAAACCATATGATGTTTGTTCGACCTTGCGCCCCCATTGCCATATGTATACCGGCACACCGCCAACTTGTGCACCTCCATCGGCGGCCGAACGCCGCCAAGGTGACTGGACATCGTCATCAAGCTGAAACCACGCCAACACTTGTCGGCTGACCGTCAACATGGGCGACAATGGTGGCACAAGCTGCGGGATCCATGCGCCGGCACAAATGACGGTTGTCCCGGCGGAATATCGCGCGCGATTGGTTGTGACAATTGTCTTCCCGTTTTCGGTCGCAACAGAAACGACCATCTCGCCAAAACGTAATTCTGCGCCATTGCGCCCGGCCAGCGTTAGCTGGGCCGACACACACGCCTCGGGATTCAAGTAGCCCGCACCCGGTTCGTAGTAGCCGCCCTCATCACCTTGCAAGATGAATTGCGGGAAGCACGCGGCAATAGCGGTCGCATCCAGTTGTTGGTGGGCAATGCCAAACGATTCGGCGGCGCGAATGGTGGTGCCAAGAAAATCCACCTGCCCATGCCACTGGCCGCGTTCGCCCGCGCGGGTAATGATGATGCCGCCGCATTGGTTGAGCAGGTTCATGCCGGTTTCAGCTTCTATCTCGCGCCATAGTTGGTGCGAACGCAACGCCAGCGGCACAAATTGTGCGCCCTCACCGATCGCCTGTCGTGTGATGCGTGTCTCGCCGTGGGTTGAACCATGAATATGCGGCGGTGTGAAACGATCAATGCCGACAACCTTGATGCCGCACTTGGCCAGTTGATACGCCGTTGCCGCCCCCATCGCGCCCAAGCCGACAACCAAAACCTCCGGTGTTTGGGCTGCCATGTTCATTCGTCAATCACCACGCGCTTTAGCCGTCCGGTTGCGCCACTCTTGATTGTTATCTGAATCTTGCGACAACCAAAGTGTTCGGCAATCAGCCGGATCAATTCATCGTTGGCTTTGCCATCGACCGGCGGCGCTTTGATGTCAGCCAGCCACGAGCCATCGGCTTGTGCCGTCAGCGCGCTTACTCTGGCATTTGGTTTGACTTTGATTTGCAGAATTTTCACAGTGAGGCAGTCTGCCACGATTTGCCATCAACAGCCTCACCGTACGGCGATAATCTTGCGGATGCGTTTCTGCAAAACGGGCACAACGTCGACCACGAACCAAGGATTGGCCTTGAGCCAGATATTGTTGCGCGGGCTCGGGTGCGGTAGCGGCACGACCGCCGGCCAATGATCGCGCCAGGCTTTAACAGTCATCGTCAGATTGGTTGCTTTGGCGTCGGGCAGATGCCAATCCTGCGCGTACTGGCCGATCACCAAGGTCAGCTCAATTTGCGGCATTGCCGCCAGCAGCTTTTGCCGCCATTGCGGTGCACATTCCTGTCTCGGCGGCAAATCGCCTGATTTACCGGTGCCGGGGTAACAAAACCCCATTGGCAACAGCGCAACAACGGCCGGATCGTAAAACACCTCACGAGTAATCCCCATCCACTCGCGAAGACGCTCACCGCTGGCGTCGTCAAACGGGATACCACTTTCATGCACTTTGCGCCCTGGCGCCTGGCCTGCAATCAAAATACAAGCACGGGCATCAACCTGCACTACCGGCCGGACACCGGCCGTGAGATGTTCTGCGCAAATCGTACATGCACGTACATCGTCCAATAATCGCTGCAACTTGATCGGCACGGTGCGCATCACGGTTGCCCTCAACGCTGGTTGTACGGGTCGGGAAATGCCACCAAGTTACTTCGCCGTTTTAATCCAAGGCGCGCGGCGCAACACACATTTTTCCAAAATGTCCATTTCATCATCCGTGTGTGTCTCAAATGGCGCGGGCTGCACGTAATTGCCGGCTGCGTCCGGCTTGTAGCCAATCAGACGTGGATTGTGACGCGTGGACTCAACCCATTCACGTTGCATGGGTGCATCAACCACGCCAAGTTCGGTTTTTCCCCAGCAGGTGCAAAAGTAAGTGCCGTTGCCGCGTGTCTCCATATATACACCGGTCCCACGGATGCCGATGGTCGCATTGGCCGTGCGCAGTGAAACCGGTGTTCCGCGTTTGAAGGTCGCACCCAACGCGCCGGTAAGCAGCCGTAATACGCCCAACACCAAACCTGCCGACGCCGGCGCATCAATCTTCAATTCGCTGCGACTGCGCAGCATAAAGGCGCTGTCACCGACGATGAATACGATGAAGCCATCGGAGCCGGTCACCACCGTGTCACCCGGACGGATGACGGATCTATTGGTGGCGGGCACGCCATTTATTTTTACGCTGCCGCGCAAATCGTGGATCTGGTTGTCGGCCGCCAATACCGGCCATGGTAACAACAGACCCGCGGTGGCCAGTAACGACGATTTCGCGAATTGCCGGCGAGACGGACGCAGCAAATCGCCAAGATATTCCGGATCATTCGCGTGGTTTGTCGTAGTCATGTTTTTACCTAACTGTTCCATTGATCGTTTGTTGGTTTGGCGTTGATAAGGCTATCGCGATTGGTCGGAGTCGACAACAGTTCCTTTCATCAAGACCGGGCGGCAGTCGCGGCAGTCTTAAGCACGAACCTCAACACAAGCGGTAAACCCGTTGGAAACGTGCATTTTCGACCACACCAAAATCACCGGGCGCATATTGCATCAGCCAGTCGTCGGCCGAGCCATGCAACACGTCGCCACCGTGACTGCGTGCGATCGAAAACGCCACCGGCATCTGCTTTGCCAGCACCACCATGCGGCGCGCCTGATATTTGCCGTTGGTGCCGGCATTGCAGGGAAATACCGGCAGGTATTTCACGTCGAAGCGGTTGCGTGAAACGCTCCAGCGATCACCATTGACCGCCGTGATGAGCGCGTCGCCCTTCTGATATCGATTGGGGCCTTCGCGGCTGACGAGCTCACCATCGGCCGTGGCAAAAACCACGGCCACAATTTCTTCCTTGACGACTGTCACCGCGGCATCGTCGTTGGCGAGATTAATGCCGGTTAAGATCTGTTGCGTCATGCAGCATGTCTCCAGTTACAAATCGGCCGGCACACGCGGCATCAATCCGGGGCCGGATAGCAGACTGATGATCATCCATAACATCACCATACCATACAGGATACGCGGCGCCCAGGTGGCGAGCTGTTCATACCAACTGTTGATGGCGTGGCTTTCCAGCGCCGTGTGTCGCAGCAACATTTCCGGCAGCGCGCCACTCTGTTCGCCGGTATTGATAAACGCCACGGCACGCTCACGGCTGGCGGCATCACCCAAAAACGCCGAATCGGCAAGCGCTTGCGACAACATTGTTCCGGCGGCAACACGCGGCGCAATGCGCGCAAACTCACGTTTGATCGACGGCTCCTCGATGGTGCCGAGCGCCAATGGCAGCGCGTCGAGCATCGAAATACCGGCCTCAAGCATCAGCGCCAGACTTTCCAAAAAATCGCGCACATTTTGCCGAATAATCAGTTTGCCAATAATCGGCAAAAACAATAGCGGTGAGTTGGCGTTTGATTTTGTGTCCGCATGGGCGGGACCCGCCAGCCACCAGCGCACGCCAAATACGATCAGCGCAATAACAATCAACGGCCGCACGACCTGAAACAAATAACCAAACACGCCGACCGAGCCGCTGATCAACCCCGGCAATGGTTGAATCGCCAGCGCCAACAAAAAAACACCGACCGGCATCATCATGCGTGATTTCATGGTCGCCGCTTGCATGGCACGTGCGGTGTAAAAATCCGCCAGCCGCCGGTAAATGCGCGCCGGGCTGCCAGACATGACCGAGGCATGAATCAAGCGCGCTTCCATTTTGGTGAAGAGCCCGCTACGTTCGCCCGACATCGCAAAATCATGCCGCTTCATCAGCGCCCGCATTGCCACCAGTCGTGATTTCGCCGGCCCCGCCACTTGCAAGACGGCAAAGGCGCGGTCAAACGGCAAGCCGGCGATCTCCATCTGCGCAAGCTGGGTATAGAGTTCGGCGCGGATTCGAAATGGAAGGGGCTTGTGGGTTGTCATTCAGCACGCAGTATGTCTGGTCGCGAATACAATTTCGTAAAGGGGAATTTCCAAAAGTCTCAATCTCGTCGTCATTTCTGCTCATGTTTCAAACTGCGCAGGAACCTAGTCCATCGTTATATCAGTGAGTTACAACGGGCTGGTTCCCAGCCTACGCTGGGACGACGGGGCTATTAGAAGTTACCATAGATGAAACGCTAATAACGGCGGGCGCTTTGGGGCAAAATGTCATGGTAACGCGCTCTGCTGCTTATGTTTGTCAGACAAATTGTGCCCAAATGCTCAAACACCAATGGCTGATCCGCTGGTTAATCACCGCCTAATATCGCATGGTGAAACACCAGATGATCCGCCACAAACGTCGATAGAAAATAATAGCGATGGTCGTAATCGGAGTGGCGTCGTAATGTCAACGGCTGGCCGACGGCTTTGCAGGCGGACTCCAACATTTCAGGATGTAACTGCTGCTCCGGCAAAAATTGGTCGCCCAGCCCCTGATCCACCAAAATGCCGTCTGGAAACAGCGCGCCACGACTGCGGATTAATTCACAGGCATCGTGCGCCGCCCAGGTCGTGCGGTCTTCACCCAGATACCGACTGAACGCCTTTTGGCCCCAGCTACATTGGGTTGGCGCACAAATCGGCGCAAACGCCGAGACCGATTGATACAGCGCCGGATGACGGAATGCGAGCGTCAATGCACCATGCCCACCCATCGAGTGGCCAAAAATACCGACACGGTCCCGCCGCGCCGGGAAATTTGACAGCACCAACTCACGCAACTCGGTGGTGACATATCGTTCCATCTGAAAGTGTTTGTTCCACGGCGCTTCGGTAGCATCGAGATAAAAACCCGCGCCTTCACCAAAATCGTATTCGGCGGTTGCGCCGTCGATGCCGGTATTGCGCGGGCTGGTGTCACAGGTCACCAGCATCAATCCCAATTCGGCGGCAACCCGTTGCGCGCCGGCTTTCATCATGAACGATTCCTCGGTTGCGGTCAGCCCGGCGAGAAAAAACAACACCGGCACCGGGCCGGCTTTTGCCTGCGGCGGTTGAAACACCGAAAACCCCATCGGCACGCCGATCGTGCTGGAATCGTGTTTATAAAAACCCTGTTCGCCGCCAAAACAGATATGCGTACTAACGGTGGTGATCATGATCAGTACAACACCACTGAGCGGATCGATTCGCCGCTTTTCATGAGCGCAAACGCATCGTTGATTTTTTCCAGCGGCATGGTGTGGGTAATCAGGTCGTCGATATTGATCTTGCCTTCCATATACCAATCAACAATTTTTGGTACGTCGGTGCGGCCACGCGCACCGCCAAACGCGCTACCCTCCCATTTGCGGCCGGTGACCAATTGAAATGGTCGTGTGCTGATCTCCGCACCGGCTTCGGCCACGCCAATAATCAGCGAGCGACCCCAACCATTGTGGCAGCACTCAAGCGCCTGACGCATGGTCTTGGTGTTGCCGATACACTCAAAGCTGTAGTCGGCACCACCGTCGGTGAGTTGCACAATCGCATCGACCACGTTTTCGACATTTTTCGGATTGATGAAATGTGTCATGCCGAATTTTCGGGCGAGTGCTTCACGTGCCGGATTGATATCAACACCGATGATTTTGTCGGCACCCACCATCTTGGCACCTTGAATCACATTCAAGCCGATACCACCGAGACCGAATACCACCACATTGGCGCCCGCCTCGACTTTTGCCGAGAAGATCACCGCGCCGATGCCGGTGGTCACACCGCAGCCGATGTAACACACCTTGTCGAACGGCGCATCCTTGCGGATCTTGGCAAGCGCAATTTCCGGCACCACCGTGTGGTTGGCGAAGGTTGACGTACCCATATAGTGAAACAACGGCTTGCCGTCCAGCGAAAAACGACTGGTGGCGTCGGGCATCAAGCCCCTGCCCTGCGTGGCGCGAATTGATTGGCAAAGATTGGTCTTGCGCGACAGGCAAAATTTGCATTGGCGGCATTCCGGCGTGTAAAGTGGAATGACGTGATCGCCCGGCTTGAGCGTGGTCACGCCCGCGCCAACCTCGAGCACCACGCCGGCACCCTCATGGCCAAGAATCGCCGGGAATAGTCCTTCCGGGTCGGCACCCGAGAGCGTGTAGTAGTCGGTATGGCAGATGCCGGTGGCCTTGATCTCGACCAACACCTCACCCGCCTGCGGGCCTTGTAAATCAACTTCTTCAATGGTCAATGGTGCGCCGGATTTCCAGGCGACGGCAGCTTTGGTTTTCATAATGGGGCGACAGAATGTGAAGCGTGTATTGTGCCGCATTCAGCGAATCGAGTGCGCTACGCTGAGCGGGCTGTGCAAAATAAAACAGCCGCCGGATTGCGCCGGCGGCTGTTTCAATTGCAAAACCAATCAATGAACCGTCGGCAGCCTATTTGCCACCCAACAAATACTTGTTCAGGAAACCAATCGTCGCAAAGAATTGGTAGTCGGCATTCGCCTTTTTGGCAAAACCGTGCCCTTCGTCAAGCGCCGTCATGTACCAAACCGGCGTTCCGTTTTTCTTTACGGTTGCGACAATCTGGTCGGCTTCTTGATACGGCACACGCGGGTCATTCTTGCCTTGCACCACAAACAGCGGCTTCTTGATTTTTGCTGCATTGTTCAGCGGCGCAATTTTCTCCATGAATTTACGCATCTCCGGATCACGCTCGTCACCGTATTCCACACGACGCAGGTCACGACGATAGCTTTCGGTTTTCTCGAGGAACGTAACAAAGCTCGAAATGCCGACGACGTCAATTGCCGCCGCGATGCGGTCAGCGTAATTGGTGGAAACGGCGAGGGACATGTAGCCGCCATAGCTGCCGCCGGTGACGGCGACCTTGGACGCATCCAAGTCCTTCTGGGTGGCGATCCAATCAAACAATGCGCCGATGTCCTTGACCGAATCTTCGCGCAACATGCCGTTATCCAGCTTCAGGAACGACTTGCCGTAGCCACTCGAGCCGCGCACATTCGGGTAAATGATGCTGATGCCCATTTCGTCGGTGAAGTAGTTGTTACGTCCCATAAAGCCGGGCTGAAATTGTGCCTCAGGTCCGCCGTGGATATTGACCACCACCGGTCGCTTACCCGGGAACTTGGCCGCTGGCGCGCGATAAAGAAAGCCTGAAATCATGCGGCCGTCAAAGGACTTCCAGCGTACTAGCTCGGGTTCGACAAATTTTGCGGCATCGACCTGCATGGTTTCGTGGGTGGTCCAGCGGGTGACTGCCTTTGACTTGAGGTTATACGAATAAACCTCTGCCGGGCTGGTGGCTGAAGTGATGTTCATGGCGAGGTTTGTGCTATCGCGATGCCATTCAACGCCGCCAATGGTGCCCAATGGCAGCTTCGGCGAGGGTAACAATTTATGGTCGGGCGCACTCATCAGCCGTAGTACGTTATTACCGTCTTCGTTGGCAACAAAGGCAATGGTCTTGCCGTCGTCTGATAGATCGACACTTTGGATGTCCCAATTGATGTCACCCGTCAGCACCGTATGTTTGCCGGTGGCAAGGTGGATATAGTTCAGGCGCTGAAATTCACTGCCGCGGTCCGTTACGGCGTAGAGGCCTTTGCCGTCATGACTGAACTGTCCGCCGCTGTAGGCCACCGTATCTTTGCCCTCTTTTTCGGTGATACGGCGGGATTTTGCCGTGGCGATGTCAAACAACCAAAGGTAGCTTTCATTCGCCGAAACGTACTCCAAATACACCAGCTGTTTGTTGTCCGGCGAAAAACTAAAGCCAAACCAGCCGCCGCCGTCAAATTCAGCGAGCTTCTTGGCACCTTCGGGTTTTAACGGGTCAATCATCCAAAGCGTGGTGTTGATCTTGTCGGCCGAACCCTGGCGGTTCACCGGTACTGTCGTATAAACCATTTGTTTGCCGTCTTTAGTGCCCGACACGCTGTTGACACGCAGCCCGTCGGGTGACAGCGGCACGGCATCGGCTGCGCCAAATTCGCGGCGATACATACGCGTGACTTCGTTGCCGCCGGTGTCCTTGCCAAACAAATAAGACTTGCCGTCCGGCGGCAGGAAGCTGGCGCTGCGCACCGGCTCGGGGTAGTCGGTCAATAACTCCAGCGGCGCGCCCGGTTTGGCCAGCCGGTACATTTGTGGTGTGTTTTTGTGACGCCGCGAAATCAGCATTTCCATTTTGGTCGGATGCCAGCTGGTGAAACTGGTCGGCTTAAATTCGGTGTACTTGGCCACCTGCGCGGCGAGGCTTGCGGGCACGGCCGGCACGTTCTCCATGACAAGCGCGGCGGGCGGTGGGAGCGCAGCGTCCTGCGCGAGGGCAACGGCACCATTGGCACCAATGGCAAATAACGCGGTGAACACAGCGGAGGATAGGGCGGACTCAAATAGACGTGGCGTGCGACGTGGGATTGGTTTAGTTTGACCAATAGGAATCATCTTGTTTACCTCGAACAGTGGGTGTGGATGGGCTTGGGTAGGTTGAAACAGGTGGTGAAAAGTTGCAGAAGGTTAGCAGAAATATGGCGTAAGAATTATCGCGTGCCCAACCACCGTGTCGCCATGCGCATTTGGACCAAATGCGGAAAAGGTGGCATGAGCGGGAAGCCGCTGCACAAAAGAGAAACTCCTTATTTGGCGAGCGTTTTCAATCATTTATTGCTCAAAACGCTCTTCCCTTGGCGAGTTTCATTCTTGGGAACTTCTAAAAACCTCAAATTCGCCGTCATTCCAGCTCATTTACGCGACCACGCTGGAATCCAGTCCATCGTATGATCAATGCGTTGCGAAGGTCTGGGTCCCACCCGTCGCCGGGACGACGATGTTTTAAGACGTAGCTCATCAAAATATTCCAAAACCAGCCTGCCACTAGCGCATCGCACCGATCAAATAGGCAGAATCGCCCTCCTTTGATAATTATCAATGCGGCCGAATGTCCCCCGCAGATACTGGTTGTACGACCACGCTGCACCCCACACAGAAAAAGGACATTCGATGAATAGGCAAAAGAAAATGGCTCTCGCCACGGCGGCAGCGTTGGCGATACTTACACCCGGTGCGTTTGCAAAGGCGGCGGGCAATGTGCTCACCGCCGTCAAAGTTGCGACACCGCCGACACTCGACGGCAATGACAATGACGCCGCTTGGAAAAGTGCCAAGGCGATCACGGTCAAACTCAAGGATGGCGAGAACTTCAACAACGGTGCCACCACCGCAACTCTGAAAGCCGTTTATTCCGGCGATATGTTGTATATGCTGGTGCAATACGCCGACCCGACCAATTCGGTGCGCCGTAGCCCGTATATCAAACAAGCTGATGGAACCTGGCAAAAACTCAAGGACCCTGACGACAAGGGCGGCGACAATAACAAGTACTACGAAGATAAATGGGCGATGATCTGGAACATCAACAACTCGATCAAGGATTTCAACACCCGCGGTTGTGACACCGCCTGCCATGCCGGTCAAAAAGGCAAACCATTCGGCAACAAATACACCGAGTCCCCCGGTGAGTTGGGCGACATCTGGCATATGAAGGGTGTGCGCACCGGTACCGTCGGGCAGGTCGATAATCAATACCTCGACGACACCCGCTTCGACAAAGACAAATCACCCGAAGCCGGCCGCAAGTCCGACCCCAAAACGGGCGGTGGTTATGCCGATGTCAAGCTGGTCGATGGCAAACCGGAATTTATGGACAAGAGCGGTAAGGCAGCCAACAAGGGCGGCACCTACTGGTTGCCTGAAAGTGCGAAGACCGCGTTTGACGACAGTAAGTTTGTCGCCGGAGACGAAGTCGCCTCGATCGTGGTCGCACCATTCACCGGTGAACGCGGGGTGATCGCCTACGCCGCAACCTACAAAGACGGCAAATACACCGGCGAGTTAAGCCGGAAGTTGGTGACCGGCGGCAAATTTGATGTGCAGTTCGACAAACTCACCGGCACCTACGCGTTTGGCTTCGCCGCGTTTGACAACGCCCAGGTGCGTCACGCCTATCATGGTGGTGCGCTATTGCTGAAATTTGCGAAATAGCAGCACGCAGACCACACACGGGCACACCGGAATATCCGGCGTGCCCGGTTGTTTTTTGCGGTCGTTTTGTCGTCGGTTAACCAAAGGGGAACAACATGTCCACACCTGAAAACGAAACACCACCAGGCTGGTTCAAACGTTGGTTCGGCGTGTTATTTCGCCCGAGCGCACGCTTCTCCGTACTGGCTTTGATCGTGGTTGGCGTGGTGCTTGGTAGCGGCGCGGTGATCGGCACGCAAGTGGCGGTGCAGGCAACCGGCACCAATGAATTTTGTGTGTCGTGCCATGAGATGAATGTCAATCTGACGGAATACAGCGACACCAATCACTTCAAGAATCGGTCTGGTGTGCGCGCCGGTTGCGCGGATTGCCATATTCCCCATTCGTATCCGGAAAAGTTGTGGGTCAAATCATTGGCCGGCGCCAAGGATATTTACGGACACATGCTTGGTGTGATCGACACACCCGCCAAGTACGAGGCAAAACGTTATGAGATGGCGACCTCCGAGCAGGAACGTATGCGCAAAAATGGCTCGGCTGAATGTAAATACTGTCACAACTTCCAAGCGATGAATCCGGCCAAACAAAAACCATTTGCCCGCGCCGAGCACAAACGTGCGCAGGAAACCGGGCTGTCTTGCATTGAATGCCACAAAGGCATTGCCCACAATGAACCTGAAGCCCCGCGCACGACACCGGCGGCACCCGCCGGCACCGCACCCGCCGATACCACCCCCGCTGGCACGGCGCCTCCCGCCGTTGAACCAGCCGCCGCAATCACGACGCCCGCCCCAACCGTCGCACCAGCCGCCCCAGCGGCCAAACCGGTCGATAAACCGACCGCCGTCAAACCTGCCGCCGCAATCTCGTCATCCGCCCCGACAGTCGCACCAGTCGCACCAGCCGCGCCTGCGGCCAAACCGGCCGATATACCAACCGCCGCAAACCCGCCCGCCGCGGCAATAACCCCACCAATTGCCACCGCAGCCCCGCTGCCAACTGAAAAATTTGATCAGGAAGCGATGCTAAAACTCGCCAAGCGCAGCAACTGCGCCGGGTGCCACGCCATGGACGGAAAAAAGAAGGGCCCGTCGTATCGCAGCACCGCCGCCAAGTATCGCGGCAAGCCCGATGCATCAAAAATGCTAGTGGCAAAGGTGATGGCCGGCGGCGAAGACAAGGACCACCCGGAAGTTGAGGTCAACGAAGCCGATTTGGCGAAATTGATACAGTGGATCCTTACGCAATAGTCCGATGATTCCTTACACTGACCGTATTTTGTCGTAGGCGGTAGCAACAAGCACACCTATGCCTGACTAAACCAACCGCGCGACCGCATCACAAAACTCTTCAGCAAGGTTGGCCTTAAAAATCAATTCTCGCACACCGGCTTGTTCGGCCTCGGCGCGCAGTTGTTCATCGATAAAGCCCGATACGATGGCCACCGGCAGGTCGCTGCGAATCGCCCTCACTGCGCGCGCCACATCAAGCCCGGACATGCCCGGCATGTTGAAGTCGGTCACCACCAAATTGAAAGATGCCGGATCACTTGCCAGTGCAGCCAGCGCCTCCATCTGGTCTGTAAATGCACTGACACGATAGCCGCGTCGTTCCAACAGACGATTGACCAGCGACACCATTGATTCATCGTCGTCCAAATAAAGAATGCGCGGGCTGTTGTCCAGGACAAGCGCGGGCGGCGCCGCGTCGATCGCGGCGTTGGCATTGATCTGCGCAGGTTGCATCTGGTCAATTCCGGCCGCGGCAGCAGCGGGCAGATAAACCGTGAAGGTCGTACCGGCACCCGGCGCGCTGTCAACCACGATGGCACCGCCGTGCGACTCAACAATACCGAGCACCACCGATAGTCCCAGCCCGGTTCCCTCATTGACCGGCTTGGTGGTAAAAAACGGCTCAAAAATTCGCGCCACAATTTCTGCATTCATGCCGGGACCATTGTCACGCACCATCAGTCGTACCGTTTGACCGGGATGTTCGGCAGAAAGTGCGTTCAACGATGCATGCGTCCCGACGGTCGCCGGATCAAGTATCACGCTGTTGGCGCATATGTCGATGCGTCCCGCGCCACTTGGCATCGCCTGCATCGCGTTGGTGACCAGGTTAATCAATACTTGCTGGATTTGTGTTTTGTCAGCCATCACCGTGGGCAAATCGGGCGCACAATCAACGGCCAGCGTCAGGCGCGCCGGCAGGGTTGCACGCAACAGTTTTGCAGATTCGTCAAGAATCAACCCAATGGTAACCGGCTTCATCTCGGTCGGCTGGCGACGGCTGAACGACAAAATCTGTTGCACCAGATCACGACCGCGCGTACCCGCCTTGCGGATTTCCTCAAGGCTTCGCACAATATCCGGATTGCCGGACGCATCCTGCAGCGCCAGTTTGGCGTTGCCCAAAATGGCGGCAAGAATATTGTTGAAGTCATGCGCAATGCCGCCGGCCAAGGTGCCGATCGCCTGCATTTTTTGTGATTCACGCAGTTGCGCTTCGAGTGAAAGGCGGGCTGCTTCGGCGCGATTTAACTCGGTCCGGTCGGTGATGACGGCGATGGAACCAATGTATTCACCGTCTTCCCGCCTTGGTGCGGCGGTTATCGACACATCGATGATGCTGCCGTCGGCACGTCGCAACCGTGACTCGTAAGTCGAGGTATGGCCAGCACGGCGTGCCGCACGTTGCAATTCATATATTTGGCTATCATTGTCCGCCGCGACATCTTCCGGCTTTCTGCCAATCAGATCTGCGGCCTGACAACCCAGAAGACGCGCATAGGTCGGATTGACAAATTCGAAGCGTCCTTCACGGTCGGTGACGGTGAGGCCCTGACCGATGGCGTTAATAATTCGCGTTGCAAAGTCACGCTCGCCCGCCAATTCTGTTGTTTTTTGTTCCACCCGACGACGCAGCGTGACATTCCAGCCAATCAATGCCATCGTCAGCAGCAGAACACCGAGCAAAAAGTAGCCTGCGTAGCCGGCGTAACGATTGAGTCCCGGCAATTGCACTTCAGCGCCGTACCATTTCTGTTCAATCGCCTTCATTTCAGATCGGGGCAGTTTGGCAAAGCCATCTTCAACCAATTTCAATAGATTGGTGTTGCCTTTTCGCACCGCGCGGTGGAATTCACCGCTGTAAAGCGGTACAGACTGACGAAAACTTTTCGCCAGTCCAAGTTGGTGCAAAAAGTAAACAGCAGGCGGTTGATCGACACAAAAGACCCGCACATCACCCGCGCCGGCGGCGGTGATGACGGCCGAATAGCTGGGGTACGTCTTCAGGCTGTCAATGCCACGGGCTTGTAGAACGTCGATACAGGCATCGCCGTCCTTGACGCCGACCGTGAATCCCTTGAGCGAATCGGCATTGACGATTCCGCCGATGCTTTCGTGAAAAAATATTGGCACGTCAATCTTGGCATATGGCGCACTGAAGTCATAGATGCGCATTCGCGTTTCGTTGACAAAAATCGTATCGATAACATCGGCCTGTCCGGACCGCATCAATTCCTGAGCCTTTGCCCAATCCATTGCCTTCAGGTTGACATTGATGCCGGTATGCTTCTGCCAAAGTGCCCAGCTATCGACCAGGACGCCTTGGACTTCGCCGCTTGCATTGCGGAAAATAAACGGCGGATAGTTGTCATCCAATGTCACTGTAATGGACGCCGGCCGCACAAACGATGGCGGCTCCTTTGTGGTGGCGGTGGCGGCGACGGTAGCGGTGGTGGCGGCGGCGGCACATAAAGCCGCCAGCCATAGCAACGCCGACAGGCTGCGCCAGAACGGGCGCGACCAAACAGTCCGGGCGCGATGAAATGATTGCCGGCAATTGCGCAAGGCTATCGCTCCCCGCTGGCGTTTGCCGTAACAGTTGGCATAACGCCGGGCAAGCGCTGCCGGCCTTTTGGCATGGCGCAAGGCGATGTCACGGAATCAATCCCGCGCTGGCGGAACCAGTATCGACAAATTTGAAGAAATACACGGGCATCCAATCAAGCGCCTTCGATACCGCACATCAGCAGGTAGAGCACCTACGAAGGGCTGTTGCTTTGGATTGTAACCGTTCGGTCCGAGCTTCAAAGCGGGGAATTACGGCCTTTTTCCCAATCAAGGCGGCTATTTGCGCCAAAACGCCGTTGTCTGCCGGGTAACAATCACCCAAAAAGGCGCGGCACCACCAATGCGGCACCAAGCAACAGGCCGTGCAGTGACGCGGCGGCAATCGTCATCTGAATAGCCGGCGCGAGTTTGGCGGGCGTCTCGGCATATCGAATCAAATCGCGCGCTGCGCGCAACGACAAGAATGCCGGTAACAACGCGATCAACACCGGCCAGGACAGCCAGCCGGTGATCACGGCGCCAATCAGCCATCCATAGGCCATGATCACCATCATCAGATAACCCCAGCGTGCGCGTGATGCACCGAGGCGCACCACCCAATGATGTTTGCCGGCGGCCGCGTCGGCGTTGCGATCCGGGAATTGATTGATATAAAGGATGTTGGTGACAAGGAGCGCGTACCCGGCCACCGCAATCAACGGCATTGCCGCAAACCGGCCGCGTTGGACAAAATCCGCACCAACCGCCAGCAATACAAAGCCCGCCCACACACACGCTTCGCCCATGCCACGACTGTTGAGCTTTAACGGCGGTGCCGAATAGGTCCAGCCAATCACCAGACCGGCGACACCGATCCAAAATAGATTCGGTGCCGAGACCGAGGTCAACCACAACCCGGCCACCACCACCACTGCGATCAACAACACGCCAAACACCGCTGTCTCGCGCATCGATAAGACGCCGTTCTGGATAAATCGACTGCCACCGGTGAATGGATAGATGCGCTCGGTATTGTTGGCGTCGGTGCCGTTGAGTGCGTCGTAGTAATCATTCAAGACATTGATCCCTGCGTGCGCCATCAGGGCAAACACCACCGTCACCACCGCGGTTGAAGCAACCAGATTCAAACCAGAAGCGTACGCGGTGGCCAGCCCGATCAGACAGCCAACCATTGTGACAACCAAAAATGGCGGCCGGGTCGCGAGAAAAAAACGCAAGGCAGGATTGGGCAATGCGGCAAGACTCGGTTCGGCGGCGGGCATTCGGCTACTCCTCAGTTATGATTTGTTCGGCGATATGACCGAAAAAATGGCGCAGCAGGCGCCACCAACGGTCCACTATATTTAAGTCGCGAGCCACAAACGTTGATCTAGATTAAACCCATGGCGGTTTAAGTCGTATTTACCGTTTTGGCGAACCACGCCGCCTGCCCGTTACGTGGTGTTGCGCCAACCACACAATCCTTACGATTTGTTGCATACCTGCGCATCGAGTTTATGCAGGGTATGTGCAAGAATCTGACATATGGGTGTTTTTGTTCGTTGCGATTGCGTCGTCGACAACGGTTGCCACGCCTGTAACAACCGCCCCCTCAGCTGATTTTATTTCCACATTTCGCCAGAATGGATGCTTTAAATGCGCGTTTTATCATTTGCACACCGTTGGATAGCCGTTGCGTCAATATTGTTGGCTGTATCAATCGCCGCATCGGCGGACGCACAGACCAACAAACGCCCGCTCACCCACAATGACTTCGACGCGTGGAGAAGCATCGCCACACCGGTGGTTTCACGCGACGGAAAATGGCTGGCGTATTCGGTGCAGCCGCAGGATGGCGATGGCGAACTGGTGATACGCGAGCTTGCCACCGGTAACGAGACCCGGCAAGCCGTTGGCAATCTGCCGCCGCCGGCGACCACCCCCAACGAAGAAAATCCCGACGCACCACCGGTACCGCGCGTCATTCGCGTAGTGTTCACCAGCGACAGTCAGTTTTTGGTTGCAACGACGTTCCCGCTCAAAGCTGAAAATGTCGCAGCACGCAAAGCACGCAAGCGGCCGGATGACATGCCCAAGGGCGGTTTGCTGATGGTCAAACTTTCAACGGGTGAAGCCACACGTGTTGCCAATGTCAAAAGTATGCAGGTGCCAAGCAAGGGCGGTGCATGGGTGGCGTATCTGAAGGAAGAAACCAAACCCGAGCCGATCAAAGCGGCTGAACCCGCCAAGGCCACCGTTGCCTCATCGGAAGCCAAGGCCGAAGCCAAGCCCGATGAGGAAATGGATGATGATCAGGCCGCCCGCCGCGCCGCCGCCGGTGCCGTTGCGCCACCAGGCGCGGCAACAGCGCCCGGTGCATCCGCCGCCGCAAAGTTCGGCACCGATTTGGTGTTGCGTGATCTCGCCACCGGCAACGAACGCACCTTTGCCAACGTCATGGAGTCGTCGTTTGCGCGCGATGGCAAAACGCTTATCTACACAGTCGCCGCCAAAGCCGACGCCGACAACGGTATGTATGCAGTGACACCACAAACCAGCGCCGCGCCGATTGCACTCCTGACCGGCAAGGGCAAGTACCTCAAACTCGCATGGGACCGTGAACAGACGCAGGTCGCATTTGTCAGTGACCGTGACGATGCCGCCGCCAAGGTTCCCGCGTTCAAGCTCTACCATTGGCCACGCTCGTCGGCAACCGCCGTGAAAGAGGTGGTTTCGTCCGCAACAACGGGATTTCCAGTCGGCATGACGGTGAGCGACAAAGGTGTTGTGGCGTTTTCACGCGACGGCAAAAAACTCTATGTGCCCGCCGCCCCGCCCGGCAAAGCGCCGCGTGCCGTAGATGCCGGGCCGAGTGACGATGAAAAGGTGGTTGCCGATTTGTGGCGCTGGAATGACGATCAAGTCCAATCGATACAAAAAGTGCGCGCCGTACAGGAACGCAACCGCACCTATCGCGGCGTGTTGGACCTCGCCAGCAACCGTTATCTGCAAATCAGTGACGAAACCATGCGCAATGTATCGGCAAGTGACGACGGCACGCGGATTGGATTTGATCCGCGCCGCAAAG
>JANMNT010000305.1:0-5052 GCA_031368465.1 Burkholderiales bacterium | reverse complement strand
GATGTAGATTGTGTTTGCTGGCTGCTTTCAGTAGACTTACGCGTTTTCAAAAATAAGGGCGGCTGATTGTCTTCCGTATCGTCCGTGCCTTTTTGCCGTATTCGATCGAAGTTGTGCATATGCCGGTGAGCCAATTGCCTTTCTAATTGACCATCGAAATGTGCGAGGAGAAAACGTTGGCCACTGCTAAAAAAACCAAATCAACCGCAAAAATGCCTAAAAAAGGCGCCGCTAAAGTTGTCAAGGCGGGCAAGGTGGTGAAGAAGGTGGCTGCAAAGGCCGGTGCAAAGAAGGTCGTCAAACCTAAAGGTGCCAAAGCCGCCAAAAAAGTCATTAAGGTTGCAAAAAAGAAACCTCTCCCAAAGATCGCGAAAAAAGTCGTGAAGAAAGTCGTCGTGTCAAAAGTCAAGAAACCCGCAAAACCAGTCGCAAAAAAGCCAAAAGTTGTTGTCAAGGCAAAGCCGGCCAAACCTGCTCCAAAGGCTGCGAGGGCGATCAAATCGCCAGCCGCCAAAACCAGTAAAGTAACGCAAAAAGTGACGCCAAAAGCGAAACCTGTACCCGCCGCGCCAGCCAAAACCAAAATCGACGCCACAAAGGCGGACAAGAACCAAAAGCCGGGCAAGGTCACCAAACTCGGCAAGGTCGAAAAGGTTGAAGTTGTTGTGCAAAACATTAAGGGCGCGAAGGGTTCTATTGCGCCAATGGCGGCATCAATTGCAATCGTTCCAGGTAAAACCGGTCGAGGAACGGTCGCTGCGACACCACCCGTGATACCAACGGTAGCGGTTCACGCGCCGACTCGGCCATTGCCAAAATCGCTGACGGCAAAAGCGGTGACATCCAATGTATTGCCGTTTAATCCCAATACCAAACGTGTCGGCGGATTGTTGTCCGAGGCGGAAATACTCAAACAATCAAAAAGTGAATACATGTCAAAGGCGCAGTTGGCCTTTTTTAAGCAACGATTGACCGAGTTACAATCGCAGCTGCGCGACAACGCCGGCCAGACCACCGAACATTTGCGCGAACTGTCAATTGTGCCGGATCCGGCTGACCGCGCCACGTTGGAAGAAGAGCATGCGCTAGAGTTGCGCGCCCGCGACCGCGAACGCAAGTTGTTGAAAAAAGTCGAGGCGGCGTTGCTGCGCATCGAGGACGGCTCATACGGCTACTGCGAAGAAACAGGCGATCCAATCGGCGTGCCACGTTTATTGGCAAGGCCGACGGCGACCCTGACCATTGAAGCGCAGGAGCGCCGGGAACTCAAGCAGCGCATGTTTGGCGAGTAGTGACTGAATTGCCCACCGTGGCATAAAAAACCGCGACCACCGTGTCGCGGTTTTTTTTCGGGCAAATTTGCCCGTCGCAATCAACCAAATTCGCCGTTGCGCTTTTGCCGTTTTGACGGAAACACGGCAACACTGGTTGCAATGTCCGCCGCCGGTGATACCGCGATCGCGGTAACTTTGGCAGGAATCGTTGCAAAAAACACAAATTGTGAACTGCTTCACAGTTTGTGGAATTAATCGCGTGTAACGTGTTTATCTTAACAAACGTTCATAAAGAACAAATATATGACCGACAACGTGACAGCAGGATTTGCCCGGCGCGCGGCGAATTCTCAACGGGACCCCGGCAAAGGCAATGGCGGTGACCGGCGCGGCGCGCCGCCCCAGGTGTCGCCGGCGTTCGCGCTTGAGCTAAAGCGCCGGCAGACGGCCGAGATTTACCAAGCCATGCCGACGTCGATGGCGTTGTCGCTGCTGGGCACGGTATTGACATTCTTGATGTTGTATTCGACTGGCGATGGCGGACGCGGTATTGCCTGGCTGGCATTTGCGGTCGGCGTGCTGGTTTTCCGCGCCACTGTGATTTGGCATTATACGAATGAGGGCGTGATCAATGACCCCGACAAATGGGCGCGGCTATTGATTCTGGGAAATTTCCTCGCCGGTATTCAATGGGGCCTGCTTGGTACCTGGTTGTACGTTGCCGATCCGATTTTTCGCGCACTGTTTTCACTGATCGCTATTATGGGATTTGTCGGTGGATCGGTGGTGCCGTATTCGCCGGTGCGGTTCGCACACGCCGCACTCGCGTTCCCGGCGGCGTTTCCGGCGGCAATTTACGTTTTTTTCATGCGCGCCGATGGTAACTGGATCGCAGGCAGCATTTCGATGCTGATGATGGGTTCCATCATCTATATGGCCGAGTTGCAGTACAAAATCATCCGCGCGCGCCTTGCGTCCGAAATGGAAAATGAGCAGCACCGCCTCGAGGCGGCGGAAAATACCACATCACTGGGTGCCGACCTGCAGAAACTCGAACACCGCGCAATGGTCGTCAAGCGCGCGCAGGCTGAGGCGAAGCGCCGCGTCGAAACACTTTCCCGCCACATGGAATCAACCCTGCTACCGGTTATTGAGTGCGATCAGCGCGGTCAAATCATCGAATGGAATGCCGCGGCCGAACGGACCTTCGGCTACAGCCACCGCGATCTCGCCGAGACAACGCTGAACAGCCTGATTGCACCAGTCGAACCAAATGCAAACTGGGATACGTTTTTTGACACCGCCCTGAACCTCAAGCAGCCCGGCGCGCTGGATGTTTTTGTGCGCACCAACCAGGGCAGACCACTGCCGGTGCGCCTTTACGTAACGCCGATTGATATCGACGGCAATGAAGGCAAAAAGGCCCTGCGGGCGGCAATCATCGTTACCAACATTCCAAGCGAAATCAGCCAGCGACGTGCCGAAAAGTTGACCGGCAACGGAAACTGATTGGCCGCGCGGGTGGTGTGCCTAGCGCCGGCGCCAAACCATCCAGCGTTCTTTTCCCTTGAAGACCGCGATTGAATCGGCCGGGATTTGGCTGTCAATCAAATCAAAGTGCGGTGATAGCAGGTTATGCAATTCGCTGTCGGCAATACCAAACGGCGGCCCTTTGACATCCTCATCGATAAAAAAATAGCCGGCGAGCACGCCGCCTGCCGCCGTGACCCGTGCGATTTGCGCCGCCCAGTCGGCACGCATGGTGATTGGAAGGGCGCATAAAAATGCGCTTTCATAAACAAAATCAAACCGGTCTGCCGTCCACCGCGAATCAAAAAAGTCTGCTTCGACGACATGACGACCGGGCAGACCGCTGGATTCAAGCGCCTGTTTGGCGCGCGCGACCGCGACCGGCGAAAAATCAATCGCCGTGACACCCCAGCCGCACTTGATTAGATATCCCACTTCGTGCGCGTTGCCGCAGCCGGGAATCAATGATCGGCATGGCGGCATTTGCCGCACAAACGCCAGAAAATTTGCCGGCGGTCCGCCGCGATCCCAAGGCGTGAAATTTGCACTGAATCGTACATCCCAAAACGCGGGCGTGGCCGGGTCGAGCTTCGGAAAAGCGGGTGGCGCAGGCTGATTGGTCATTGGCGCGATTATAGGTTGCTTACAAGCCGCAAATGCCGGCTTTCGTCGCGTTATTGGCGGGTTTCATCAAAATGGGTTGTCGCACAACAAGCGTATCGGCTAAAGTGCGCTGCATGTTCAAACCCGACACCATTATGAAAACAAACGTTGTTTTTTCCGTCTTATCCGCTTTGATCGTGGTTTTGGCGGGCGGCTGTTCAGCCGAAAATGTCCCGACATCCACGCCGCGCATTGCGCTCAAGGAATGTCGCGTTCCAGGCATTGAGAACGCCGTGAAATGCGGCACGCTCGAGGTGATCGAAAACCGCGAGACAAAAGCGGGACGCAGAATTGCGTTGAATATTGTTGTCATGCCGGCTTCGGCGCGGATCAAGGAGCCAGATCCGATTTTCTTTTTTGCCGGTGGTCCCGGGCAGGCGGCATCGGACGTGATGCCCGCCGCACAAATCATTCTCGGCGGGCTCAATACCAAACGCGATATTGTGTTTATCGATCAGCGCGGCACCGGTAAGTCGAATTTGTTGACCTGCAAATTCCCGACCGACGACACACCGGAGTTGGCAAATCCTGCCACACGGCGCGCGATGACCTTGAAACTGTATGGCGAGTGTCGAGACGAATTAGCCAAAAAAGCCGACCTTACCCAATACGGTACCACCACCGCGATGGCGGACTATGACGAGGTTCGCGCCGCGCTTGGTTATGACAAGATCAACCTGTGGGGCGCTTCCTATGGCACCCGCTCCGCCCAGGAATACCTGCGTCGATATCCGGCGCAAGTACGCTCGATGGTCATCGACAGCGTGGCATCGACCTCGCTGGCACTGCCGGCGACGTTTGCGCGCGACGCCGGTGCGGCACTCGAATCCGCCTTTGTCGCCTGCGAGAAATCGGCGGTGTGCAATAAGTCTTATCCGAAGATGCGTGCCGATTTTGCGGCACTGTTGACACGTTTGGACAAAACACCGCAAAAGGCAACCGTCGCCGACCCACTCACCGGCATTGCCCGCGAAATCACACTCTCGCGCGACAATGTGGCAATGATGGTGTTCACGTCACTTTACATTCCGCAGATGGTGGCGATGCTGCCGGAATCGTTAAAACAGGCCGGCTTGAATAATTTTGCACCGCTGTACGCGCAGTCCGGTGGTTTCATGGATATGGCCGAAAACAAGATGGCCATTGGTATGCGCATGTCGGTGACCTGTGCCGAGGATGTACCGCGCATCGACGCGGCGGCACGTGCGGCCGCTGAAAAAATCGCACCGTTTCGCGACAGCTTTATCCGCGAATTTTCGACAGCGTGCGAAGTCTGGCCAAAAGGCAACGTGCCGGCGGATTTTTATACGCCGGTCAAATCCGATAAACCAATTCTGATTTTGTCGGGTGGTCTTGATCCGGTCACGCCGCCGCTGTTTGGTGATGAAGTCAAAACGAATTTTTCCAACAGCGTGCATTTTGTCGCGCCAAATGTCGGACACGGCACCTCAAACTTGGGTTGCGGCCCGAAACTGGTCAAGCAGTTTGTTGAAAAAGCCAGCGTTGACGGACTCAATGGTGAATGTCTGAAACGACTGCCGCGACCGCTGTTCTATCAGGCCATGGTTGAAAAGGACAAAACACC
>JANMNT010000294.1:0-2721 GCA_031368465.1 Burkholderiales bacterium | reverse complement strand
TGGTATTTGCTGCGTCTGACCGGGCGCGACCACGATATCCGTTTGCGCGCCTCGGAACATCCCGAGTTTGATGCGTGGCGGTGGCATGACTATTGGGTGCCGCTTGACACGGTGATTGAGTTCAAGCGTGACGTCTATCGCAAGGCATTACATCAACTGGTGCAGTATCTGGAACGCCCACCGCGGGTGAGTCCGAAATCCGGCGCGCGATCGGGTGCTCGCGGCGCGGCGATGTCTGCTGCTCAGATGGTGGAACAACTTTCGCCAAATGATGCAGCGATGAATCACGCCTCATCTGTCGATGCCGGGTTGATTGTCAGCACGGAAAGCGAGATGTTTGTGCTTCCCGAGCGCCTGTTGACTGACGCATCAAAAGTCAACGCTGACGCCGTCGGACCGGCATTTGCGCGCAGCGCCCAGGGCGATTGAATCCATCGTGATCGAGATAGAAAAGCCGACGAGTCGTCGGCTTTTTTATTTGTCGTTCAAACATCGTTTGAACTAGTCGCCGTGCTGGGGTGCCGTGGTGATCGGTGGCGGCGCAATGGCGTCATCGGTCAGCGTGTGTTTTTGGTGTCCCCGCGCAAATACGGTATAAAACGTCGGCACCACAAACAGTGTCAGCAAGGTGCCAAGCGTCATTCCTCCCACAATCACCCAGCCGATTTGTTGGCGGGATTCCGCGCCGGCACCAGCGGCGATGGCCAGCGGCAATGCGCCGAGCACCGTCGCGCCGGTGGTCATCAGAATCGGCCGCAGCCGCAATACCGATGCTTCAATGACTGCCTGCTTAACGCCTTTCCCCTGCGCCTGCAACTGGTTGGCAAATTCGACAATCAGAATGCCGTGTTTTGTAATCAGGCCAACCAGTGTGATCAGGCCGATTTTTGAAAACACGTTTAGCGAATTACCAGTCAACCACAACGCAACCAGCGCACCCGTGATCGAAAGCGGTACTGTCAACATGATGATGAACGGATCGACAAAGCTCTCGAACTGCGCGGCGAGCACCAGATAAATAAAACAAAGCGCCAACAAGAACGTCACAAAAATTGTATTGGCACCTTCGCGAAATTCACGCGACTGCCCCAACAAATCGGTTTGTACGGTCGGCAGCACTTTGGTTGCAGCCGCATTCATCACGTTAAGCGCTTCTTCGAGGCTATAACCCTTGGTGATTTCTGCGTTTACGGTGGCCGAACGAAGGCGATTAAAGTGATTCAGATTACGCGGGCTGACGCCTTCCCGAAGCGTGGTGACGTTGGACAGTGGCACCATATCGCCGGAACGCGTGCGGACATAGATATCGGAAATATCACTTGGTGTATTGCGATCGTCGGGCGCGACCTGCACGATCACATCGTATTGTTCGCCCTCTTGTTTGTAGCGTGTCACAACGCGTCCGCCCAGCATGGTCTCGAGTGTGCGGCCGACGGTTTCCACCGGCACACCCAGATCAGCCAACTTTTCGCGGTTCACGTTCACGCGTAATTCAGGCTGACTAAGACGCAGGTCGGAGTCAACGTTCTGCAAGACCGGGCTCTTACGTACCTCTTCCTGCAGGCGTTCAACCATGCGCGCCAATTCCGGGTAGGTCGCCTGCGTCTGCAATACAAACTGGACTGGTTTGTCGCGACCGCCACCGAGTGACGGCGGCGTTACCGGAAACGCGTTAATGCCGGCGATCGCGCGCATTTTCGGCCGCATCTCATTGGCAATCTCTGCGGAACTGCGTTTTCGTTCGCTCCAATTTTTCAAGATCAAGATGGAGAATCCGCCATCCGGCGCTGGATTGCCGGTGTTGACAAAAAAGCGTGCGCCTTCAGGTACCCCCGCATAAACTGCTTCCATTTGCTTCGAATACTGTGCCGTATATTCGATGGTCGAGCCCTCAGGGCCGGAAAACGGTCCAAAAATCACACCACGATCCTCGATCGGAGCGAGTTCTGATTTGATGGTCATGAAAAGTGGGGCGGAAATTCCCGCAAAAACAACCCAGATGGCGACGCCGATCCAGGTGCGGTCGAGTGAGGCCGCCAGCAATTTCTTGTAACCGGCAGTCTGCCATTCAAAAAAAGATTCCACGGCATTAAACAGTTTGCCGTGTTGCGGTTCATGTCGAAGTAGCTTGGAGCACATCATCGGTGACAATGTGAGCGCGACAAATCCCGATACCAAAACCGCGCCGGCGAGGGCGAGGGCAAACTCGATAAACAGTCGATCGGTGCGGGTCTGGCCAAACGCGAGGGGAACAAACACCGCGGCAAGTGTTAACGTCATCGCGACAATGGCAAAGCCAATTTCGCGAGATCCGGTGATTGCCGCCTCAAATGGTTTCATACCATTCTCGATATTGCGATAGATGTTCTCGAGCACAACAATGGCGTCATCGACCACCAGTCCAATCGCCAGCACCATGGCCAACAGCGTCAATACGTTGATTGAAAAACCGGCGACATATAGTAGTGTGAACGTTCCGATCAATGAAATCGGGATCGTCACCAGCGGTATCAAAGTAGCCCGCAGGTTGCGCAAAAATACAAAGATCACAAGCGCCACGAGCACCATTGCTTCGATAATGGTTACAAAGACGTTCTTTGTTGACTCTTCGATGAATACGGCAGAGTCATACGACATGGTCAGTTTCATGCCCTCCGGCAGGGTTTTGTTGATCTCGGCAATTTCCTTGCGCACCGCAACCGCAAGTTCGAGCGTGTTGGC
>JANMNT010000233.1:0-9162 GCA_031368465.1 Burkholderiales bacterium | reverse complement strand
TTTTGCTGAATCGGGCAAGCCGCACTTCAGTTGCTTGAGCGGCTTACCACAGCTGATCAACTACTTTCCGCTCGGCGCCGCCGGCGAGCCGGTGCCGCTGGTCTTGAGCTGCTCCAGCGCAGCGGCGTCCACGGTCTTTGTGCCTACGCTTGAAGGATCCTTGCGCGGGATGTTGCTGCCAGTGACGATAGCACGGTCAGCGCGCTCTGAAGCTGGCTCCTTGTAACCGACGGACGAGCAACTAACCAGACAAGCCAGCGTCATGGCAGCGAAAATTGCGTTGGAAGCGACACGATTTGTATTCATAAATGTTCTCCAAAATTCGAACTTGCATTCTACATGGTCGACTAAAGAAGCTTCAGCGACGCCAGGCGGCAAAAAAATTCCATTCATTCACTTTTGCCGGCGTGTTGTTGTAATCCTTGCGCGTCGGTATGATTCACCAATCAATCATGCCTGTCAGCCAACATGAATCCCATTCTGCTTGCCATCCTCGCGGCACTGGCCATCATCAGTTATGCCATCTGGCGCAAATGGCGATCCCTCAAGCGGGCCGAGTTCATCCGCAGCTTTACCCTGCCGGCCGGGCTTTACAACAAACTGCAAAAGCATCATCCCGATTTGGGCTTCAAGGAATGCCAGTTGGTGGCGAAGGGATTGCGTCAGTTTTTCCTGGCGTACTTATCCGGCGGGCTTAAACCGGTTTCGATGCCATCGCAGGTGGTTGATGATTTGTGGCATGAGTTCATCCTGTATACCAAGCACTATCAGGCGTTTTGCCAGCAGGCATTCGGTACCTTTATGCACCATACCCCGGCGGTGGTGATGGGCAACGATCAGTCAAATAACACCGGATTGAGGCGCTGCTTTTATTACGCCTGCCGTGACGAAAACATCAACCCAAACAAGCCGCTCAGCATGCCGCTGTTGTTTGCCATCGATGCCAAATTGAATATCCCCAACGGTTTTCGTTATGTGGCGGATTGCCGCAACGTCCGGTGTGATCAGTCCGCGGCTGTTGGTTCGGCAGCTGTTTATTGCGGCGGAGACTTCAGAGCTGATTTCGGCGGCGGTGATGGTGTGAATGGCTTTAGCGACATCGCCGGCGACAGCGGTGGTGGTGATGGCGGGGACGGCGGTGGCTGTGGTGGTGGCTGCGGGAGTTAGAGGTGATGCTTTTCAGCCCCATAGGGTGAGAAAACAAAACCCGCTTATTGACGGGCGTTTTCAGGCAGAAATGGCTGAAATGACCCGCCAGATCATGTTTTTGTGTTGCTTGATTTTCGATACGCAATTAGCGCCTGCGTCTGATGGGGTACGTTTCAATGGCGGCGCGGAGGCGGCAAAGCATAAGAATTTGGAATACTAAGGACTGGATTCCAGCCTGCGCTGGAATGACGGCGACTCGTGTGGGCTGCCGTTGTTGTCTCATCATCTCGTCGTCCCAGCGCAGGCTGGGACCCAGTCCATTCAATATCTAGATAAACGACGGTCTGGATTCCAGTCCCACCTCCAAGCACGCTGGCGCGGGCTCTTCGCTGGAATGACGCCGAATGGGAAGTTTGTATTGGAAGGACTGGATTCCAGCCCCACCTTCAAGCCTGCTGGGGCAGGCTCTTCGCTGGAATGACGGTGCCTAGTGTCGGCTACCGCTGCTGCTGCGCTGGAATGACGGCGACGATTAAGTTTCGTTTGTCGTTCAGCCGATCATGCCGTCTGAAATGGTCAGCGTACGCTGCATTTTTTTTGCCAGCGTCGGGTCATGGGTCACCATCACCAGGGCGGTGCCGATTTTGGCGTTTAACTGCAAAATCAATTCAAACACTTGATCCGCCGTGCCACGATCGAGATTGCCGGTCGGTTCATCCGCCAGCACACACGCCGGCCGCGTCACCAAAGCACGTGCGACGGCCACCCGCTGACGTTCGCCGCCGGATAATTCCCCCGGCTTGTGCGCGAGGCGGTGCGACAGCCCGACTTCATTGAGCATCTCTGCGGCTTGTTGTTTGCAGTCATCCACCGAGAGATTTCTGGCGGCAGCACCGATCCAAAGCGGCATCGCGACGTTTTCCAACGCGGTGAATTCGGCCAACAGGTGGTGGAACTGGTAAACAAACCCCAGCGCCTTGTTGCGCAGCGCACCCTGTGCGAGCGGCGTCAGTTGGTCCATGCGTTGACCCAGCAGCAAGACTTCGCCACTGGTCGGCGCATCGAGCCCACCCAAAATATGCAACAGCGTCGATTTGCCCGAGCCTGATGCACCAACGATGGCGACGGTCTCGCCCCGATTTACCGAAAGGTCGATGCCTCGCAGCACGGAGACATCCAAACCGCCCTGGGCGAAATTTTTGGTCAGCCCGCGGCAGGACAATACTTCGTTAGCACTGCCGGCGCCGACTCCTCCTATCGCATCCCCGTGTACGGGGCCCCTGCTCTTACTCGTCGCGTCGCGGCGTTCGCCTGCGCCGACTTCTCCTATCGCATCCCCGTCACCGGGGCCCCTGCTCTTACTCGTCGCGTCGCTACTCATATCGCAGTGCCTCCGCGGGGTTCACTTTGGAGGCGTTGTAGCTTGGATAGAGCGTCGCGGCAAACGACAACACCAACGAGATGACTGCCGTTACCCAGACATCCGCCCATTTCAAATCACTCGGCAGCGAGGTCAGGAAATAGACTTCCGGCGACAACAACTTGGGCAGGCCGAGTGCGGATTCGGCAAAGGCGAGAATGGCACCGATATTGAGCGCCAAGAGAATGCCACCAACCACGCCAATCAAGGTGCCGATCAAGCCGACGATGGCGCCCTGCACCACAAAAATTTTCATGACCATGCCGGGTGAGGCGCCGAGTGTGCGCAGGATGGCGATATCCGGATGTTTGTCGCGCACCACCATCACCAGCGTCGAAACCAAATTGAATGCGGCGACCGCGATGATCAATGTGAGGATGATAAACATCATGCGTTTTTCGATTTCAACGGCACGAAAATAGGTGGCGTTCTGGGTGGTCCAGTCCTGCACATATCCATCGACCTTGAGTGTGTCCTGCAGCCGCCGTGCGATTTTGCGGGCGTCATTGAGGTCGGCCACCTTGACGCGCAGGCCGCTGACATTCTCATCCAGCCGAAACAGCACTTGCGCGTCGCGCATATTGATCAGCGCCAGATTCAAGTCGTAATCGTAGTGGCCCGACGAAAACACGCCGACCACCGTAAAGCTGCGAAAACGCGGCATCATCCCGGCAGGTGTCATCGATAGCTGTGGTGTGGTCAGCTGCAGTTTGCCACCGACATTCACACCCAGTGCACGCGCCAATTCGTTGCCAATGACAATGCCGTATTCACCGGCGCGCAAATCAGTGAGTTGCCCGATGCGCATTTGTTTGCCGATATCAGAGACGGCATTTTCCTGCGCCGGATCGATGCCACGCACCCCAACGCCGCGAATACTTTGGCCGATCGCCAGCAGGCCCTGACCGTTGACAAACGGCGCAACCCCCACGACATCCTTCTGCGCCTTTGCATCAACCATCAATTGCTGCCAGTTTTTCAGGCCATCCTCAAAGCCGACGATCTGCAGGTGTGACGCGACACCGAGGATTTTGGCGCGCACTTCCTTTTGAAAGCCGTTCATCACCGACATCACCGTAATCAACGCGGTAATACCGAGCGCGATGCCGAGCATGGAGGCGAGCGAAATGAACGAAACAAAGCTGCTGCGTCGCTTGGCACGGGTGTAACGCAGGCCGATAAATAACGGAAGAGATTTCAAGGAATGACCACAAATCAAAAGTTATGCGAGTGTGCCATAAAAGACCGGATAATTCGGATAACGTTCATCGGTGATGACTGGACTGACCGGCGTGATCGGCCAGCATTGGACGAACTGACTTTTTGCCTTCAAGAAACACCCTGCCACACCCCGCCACAATTATGCACATCACATTGCTCATCGCTGATTTGTTGCCACCGCCTGGTTTTGCCCTGCCGGTTGCCATGCCGGTACTTGATGCCGTATTGGCACGCAGTCGTGTTGCGGTGTCACCCGGCAGCACACTCGAAGATGCCGTCCTTGACGCGTTTGGCTGTGATGCTACTGCGCCAATTGCAGCACTCACCGCGGCGGCGGATTTTCCCGGGCAGGCGGAATCAGTATCCGGCAAAACATGGGTGCGGGCCGACCCGGTACACTTTGCTGTCAGCCGCGACAATATCCAATTGTTTGATAGCCATGTTATCAAGCCAACGGCTGCCGAAATGGCCGCAATTGCCGATACCATCAACGCGCATTTTGCCGAAGACGGTTTGCACGTGACATTTCCGGATGCGGCGCGTGGTTATATTGAAATCAATGCCAATGATGTGCCCACCACCACGCCGATTTGGGCCATGGGAAACGCAAGCGTGTTTGAGAACTTGCCGCGTCTGTCGAGCAAGAGCCGCACCAACTGGCGCGCCCGCACCAATGAAATCCAAATGCTGCTGCACGACCATCCGGTCAATCAGGCGCGTGAAGCTGCCGGCATGGTGCCGATCAACGGTCTGTGGCTGTGGGGCGGCGGCGGGCTTTCCGGCTTGACCATCGAACCACATTTTGCGCATGTGGTCGCGCGTCTGGCCTTGGCGCGCGGCCTTGCCGTGACCAGCCGTTGTGAATTGCAAACGCTGCCGGCAACAGCCGACGCACTGTTCGACGCAATGGCCAATCCGCCGCGTGACCAAACGACGTTGGTGGTGATCCACACCGCCACCCGTGAAATTCGCGCGCAGTCGCGTGAAACCTGGCCGGCTGAAGTTGCCCGCATCGACCGCGAATGGATTACCCCGGCGGTGGCGGCACTTGCGAACGGCAAAATCGCCTCACTCACCATATTGCTGCCGAGCGAATCGGCAACCATGACCATCCGCGCGCGTGCTGATGGCGTGATCCCACAAATCAAAAAACTGTTTGCCACCAAGCGATCGCTCAAAGACTATGCGTGACGGGTCGGGCAAATATGCGCCTGAGATTGCCGCGCGTGTGGTTGACGACAGCGTCTGCGCGACGCTCATCACGCAGGGGGTCGATGCGCGGATGGCAAAACTCTACGCGGGTCGGGGTGTTTCAGGCATTATTGACCTGAACACCAAGCTGGATGCGCTGCTTGCCCCGCAGCTGCTGTTGCATATCGAGCAAGCTACAGCCTATCTCGCCGATGCCATTGCCGCAAAAAAACGCTTGTTGATTGTTGCCGACTACGATGCCGACGGTGCCACCGCGTGTGCGCTCGGCGTGCGGGCACTTTCGCAAATGGGGGCGGTGGTTGATTTTATTGTGCCCAATCGGTTTACGCTGGGTTACGGATTGACCCCGGGGGTGGTTGACCTCGCGGCGGCGCACCACGCCGGCAAGCCCGACGTGATCATCACGGTCGATAACGGTATCGCCAGCGTCGATGGCGTGGCGGCCGCGAACCGACTTGGCATTGATGTGGTGGTGACCGATCACCATTTGCCGGGGCAAACCCTGCCCGATGCGGCCGTGATCGTAAATCCAAATCAGCCGGGCGACACCTTCCCGTCAAAGTCACTGGCGGGGGTCGGGGTGATGTTTTATATGATGATGGCGTTGCGTGCGGTGTTGCGCCAACGCGGTGCATTTACAAATACCAGCGAGCCCCATCTTGCCGATCTGCTCGATCTGGTGGCGCTTGGCACGGTTGCCGACGTGGTCAAACTCGAACACAAC
This sequence comes from Burkholderiales bacterium, assembly GCA_031368465.1. Taxonomy (GTDB): domain Bacteria; phylum Pseudomonadota; class Gammaproteobacteria; order Burkholderiales; family Usitatibacteraceae; genus UKL13-2. The sequence goes on along the minus strand of JANMNT010000233.1, from coordinate 3,436 downwards.
AATCGCATTTTGGTTGAGCAGGGTCTGCAGCGCATCCGCGCCGGCCGCTGTTGCCGGGGGATTGCCGCGTTGCTGAGTGTTGGCGGACGAGACGCCGCGCGTGCCACCACCTATGATCTGGGCTTTGTGTTGGGGCCACGTATCAATGCCGCCGGACGATTGGAAGACATGTCGATTGGTATCAATTGCCTGTTGGCTGACAGTACCGAGATGGCGATGCAACTTGCCACCAAACTCGACCGCCTCAACCGTGAGCGGCGCGTGATCGAAGCCGACATGAAAGAAGGCGCGCTCATCACGCTTGAGACAATCGATATCCAGAATCGTTACGCGCTGGCGTTGTTTGAACCCGACTGGCACCAAGGCGTGGTGGGTATTTTGGCCGGCCGCATCCGTGAACAGACCCACCGGCCGGTGATTGCCTTTGCCCGCGACGTCGGCAGCGGCATGTTAAAGGGGTCGGGACGCTCGATTCCGGCGCTGCACATGCGCGACGCACTCGATCTGATCACAAAACGCTTTCCGGATCTGATTGAGCGTTTTGGCGGCCACGCCATGGCCGCGGGATTGTCGATCCGTGAGGCCGCCCTGCCCGACTTTGCCCGCGCCTTTGAGGCCATCGCCCGCGAACTGCTCACGCCAACCGATTTGCAGGAGCGCATCGAAACCGACGGCGCCATCGACGCCGCGGCGCTCGACTTCGATTTTGTGCGCGGGCTTGAGGCGCAAGTCTGGGGTCAGGGATTTGTCGCCCCCACCTACCGCGGCGCCTTCAAGGTGATCGACCAGCGCGTGGTTGGCGAGAAACACTTGAAACTCACCCTCAACATGGGCGGCGAAACGTTTGAAGCCATGCGCTTTGGTTCGCCTGATCGCCTCAGCCCTAACATTGACGCGGTGTTCCGGCCCACCATCAATACCTTTCGCGGCGTCTCGGCGGTGCAATTGATGCTGGAGCATATCGCCTGAGCGTCGTTCCAGCGTAGAGCCTGACCCAACTTGCTTGGAGGTGGCGCAGGAATATTGCCCACCAGCACCGTCATTCCAGCGTAGGCTGGAATCCAGACCGTCGTTTGTCTAGATATTGAATGGACTGGGTCCCAGCCTGCGCTGGGACGACGACGTAAAGAGATGCGCTCTGCGCTGAAATGACGGCAAATTTTGGCGGATTTTTGTATGACAGCAATGGCAACACACCCCCTCCGCTATAATTCAGCCTTACTTTTTAGAAAAATAAGCTCATGGAAGCCGACCGCGTCAACGCCATTTCCAACGCCCTTTCCGATTTGTCCACACGTTTGGGCGAATTGCGGAGGTATCTTTGACTTTGATACCAAGGTAACGCGTCTCGAAGAAGTCACCCGCCTCACCGAAGACCCCGCCGTTTGGAGCGACACCAAACGCGCTTCAGAACTCGGCAAAGAAAAAAAGCTGCTCGATGGTGTCATCAACACCATCCAAACCGCGACCGCCGCGGTCAAGGACGGCAAAGAGCTGTTTGAGCTGGCCAAAGCCGAAGGCGACGATGGCACACTCGAAGCCATTGAAGCCGATACCGCCGAAATCGAGAAGTCGGTCGCCGACATGGAATTCCGCCGCATGTTTTCTAACGCGGCCGATCCGTGCAACGCGTTTATTGATATTCAGGCCGGTGCCGGTGGCACGGAAGCGCAGGATTGGGCGTCAATGTTGTTGCGCCAATATCTGCGTTATGCAGAACGCAAAGGTTTCAAGACCGAGATCCTCGAAGAATCTGCCGGGGAGGTCGCCGGTCTCAAGAGCGCATCAATCAAAGTCACCGGTGATTATGCGTACGGCTATTTGCGTTCCGAAACCGGTGTGCATCGGCTGGTGAGAAAGTCGCCGTTTGATTCCGCCGGCGGTCGCCACACCTCGTTTGCGTCGCTGTTTGTTTATCCGGAAATCGACGACTCGATCGAGATCGACATCAATCCGGCCGACTTGCGTATTGATACCTACCGCGCCTCCGGGGCCGGTGGTCAGCACATCAACAAAACTGACTCGGCGGTTCGTATCACCCACGCGCCAACCGGCGTGGTGGTGCAATGTCAGAACGACCGCTCGCAGCATCGCAACCGCGCCGAAGCCATGGCAATGTTGAAATCAAAATTGTACGAACTTGAAATGCGCAAGCGACAAGGCGAACAGGACAAGCTCGAAGCGACCAAGACCGACGTGGGCTGGGGCCACCAGATTCGCTCTTACGTGCTCGATCAGTCGCGTATCAAGGATCTGCGCACCAACGTTGAAACCAGCAATACCCAGAAGGTTTTGGACGGCGACCTTGATCTGTTCATCGAAGCCAGCCTGAAACACGGCGTGTAATGATGAGCCACGCACTGACATCCACGCCACCTGAAACGGTAACCATCGTGTCGATGCCGCCGTTTTACAACGATCTGGCGGCCGCACTTGCCCATGCCTGGTCGCAATTGACGCATGCTGTCACCGACCGCACGTCGGCGTTTCACGCACCGGCGGTTGCCAATGTCGGGCTTGATGGCGCTCCGCAACAACGCAGCATGATTTTGCGTGACGTCGATACGGCGGCACGAACATTGCGTTTTTATACCGACACGCGCTCGGCAAAAATGGCTGGTCTCGGCAACAACCCGCAAGTGAGTGTGCTTGCCTACGATGCCCGCAGCCAATTGCAGTTGCGCCTCAATGGCCGCGTGCGATTTGAGACCGGCACCTCGCTGGCGGATAACATCTGGAAAAATCTGCATGACCGGTCGCGTATGACTTATGCCCAGACGATCGCACCCGGCCAAAGCGTTTTTACATCCGGGCATGGCGCACCACCACCCGCGTCCGGCAATGCCGATTTGCTCACCGCGACAGCGCGTGAGAATTTTTGTTTGTTAATGGTCGATATTGATTGCCTCGACTGGGTGTTACTGTCTCGTAATGGCAATCGTCGTGCCCGCTTCACCTGGCCGCAAGGCCAACTTTCTGCCCAATGGCTCGCCCCCTGAAAGACTGATCATGACTGACAACAGCGCCCCAAACCCGACCCCGAATGCCGTGCCTGCGGTTGACGAAAACCATGTCATTGCCGAGCGCCGGCAAAAACTGGCGGCGATCCGCGAAAAAACCGGTGGTCATCCCTTCCCGAATGATTTTCGTCCCGAACATATTGCCGTTGATCTGCACACGGCTTACGGCCATTTTTCCAAGGAAGAACTCGAGGCCAACAAGTCGCCGACGGTGAAAGTGGCCGGCCGCATCATGCTCAAACGGGTGATGGGCAAGGCCTCGTTTGCCACCATTCAGGACGCCTCGGGCCGCATTCAGTTGTATGTCAATCTTGAAGGCGTTGGTGAAGACGCGCTCGAAGCATTCAAACACTACGACCTTGGCGACATTGTTGGTGCCGAAGGTGTGATGTTCAAAACCAAAACCGGTGAGCTGT
>JANMNT010000227.1:0-3462 GCA_031368465.1 Burkholderiales bacterium | reverse complement strand
CGGGTTGATCCAGCCGGACTTCTTCGCGAAGGGCCGCGCGGGCGGTGGTTGGGTGCCCGGCTTTCTTGGAGCGGCACCAATTCTCCGTGCCAATATGGTCTGTGGTTGGTGTATTGTAAGGACTGCATTCAAAGCGTCAGTGCGATATTTCCATTGGAGGCTGCTGCCATGTTGTACATATCCCGCCCAATTCAATATTTTTTGTTTGCTGTGTTAGGATTTTTCGCTTCAGCTGGTACGTTTGCCCAGGGCGTTACCGCCGATACCATTTTGATCGGCCAATCTGCCGCATTATCCGGCCCCGCGGAGGCGCTCGGTAAGGAAATGAAGGCCGGTGCGGAGGCGTATTTCAACGCGGTTAACAAGGCCGGCGGGATCAATGGTCGCAAGATCAAACTGGTTTCGCTTGACGATGGTTACGAGCCCGAACGCGCCAAGGCAAATACCGAAAAGTTAATCAACGACGAAAAGGTGTTGGCGCTGTTTGGCTACGTTGGCACGCCGACCTCGAATGCGTCGTTGCCGGTTTTCACCAAGGCAAAAGTGCCGTTTGTCGGTGCGTTCACGGGTGCCCAATCACTGCGCGACCCATTCAACCGGTATATTTTTAATGTCCGTGCAAGTTATTTTGACGAGACCGAGGATATTGTCCGCCATCTGACGTCGGTCGGCGTCACGCGCATTGCCGTGTTTTACCAAAATGACGGCTACGGTCAGGCTGGTTTGGCCGGTGTCGAGCGGGCAATGAAAAAACGTAATCTTGAGCTGGTCGGCAAGGCGACCGTCGAACGCAACAGCATTGATGTCGCCAACGCCGTGAATGTGTTGTCGAAATCCAATGCAACCGCCATTATCCAGATCAGCGCCTACAAGAGTTGCGCGGCATTTATCCAGGCCATGCAAAAAGGCAAACACCTCGCGCAATATTGGAACGTCAGTTTTGTCGGCTCCAAAGCGCTGGCCGCCGAGCTCGGCGAGGAAGGCCGTGGAGTGCAAATATCGCAGGTTGTACCGTTCCCCTGGGCGGAGGAAATCCCGATTGTGGCCGAGTATCAACAACGCATCGGCGGCGAGGCAAATTATTCGTTTACCTCACTCGAAGGTTACATCGCCGCCAAGGTATTAACTGAAGGAATTCGCAAGGCCGGCAAGAATTTGACGCGTGAATCGCTGGTGGACGCAATGTCGAACATGGGCGCAACCGATTTTGGCGGCTTTCGTGTACGTTATTCACCCAATAATCACAACGGCTCAAGCTTTGTCGACCTGACAATCTTGAGCAAGGGTGGCAAGTTCAAGCGGTAAGTTTGTCCGTTTGACGATCGTTCGCCGAATGGGGGGGGTGTTTTGCTGCATCAGATCCGCCCGATCAATCCGACAGATGATGCCGAGATCGAACTTGTCGCCATTCGCATGCGCGATACGTTGATCGAGGTCGAAGGCGAAGCAATCGGCATGTCGTTGCACGACCTCGATTGGTTGCGGGCGCGGGTACGCTGGCACCTTGATCCGGCGCAAAGCACCGCGACGGTGCTGCTGGCGGAAGATGCGCGTGGAAAGATCATTGGCCACACCATCGTGCGGGTTGAAACAGATGAAAACGCTGTTCGATCCGGACTGTTCGCAACCACTTATGTCGTGCGCGAATCGAGACGCCATGGTGTGGCGCACCAGTTGTTGGTTGCCGGCGAGCGGTGGATGGTGCATCAGCAATTGCTTGAAGCGGCGACATGGACCGGCGCAACAAATCACCCGTTGATCAATTTATATGGCCGGCATGGTTACACGATTGTCGCGAAGCATATTCACGAGGTCACAAAAACGGGGATGGTCAAACTTGCCAGAACCATGGACCGCGTTGTCGTTTAGGGCGTGCTGACATCCCGGCAGGACATCGTCAGCCGCCGAGCAATTTGGCGCGTGCGGCCGAGGCGGTATTTTCACGTGCGGCAGATTCGTGATCCCATGTTGGGCTGACCCAACCTTGCAAATGGTCAAGTGCGATCGTCGTTAGCGCGGCGACGTAGGCTTCGCTGTCGTTCGCCACCGCCAGATAGTTGAAGGTCTTGCCGCCGGCATGGAGGAAGGTTTCTTTTGCCTCCATGGCAATTTCCTCGAGTGTTTCCAGGCAGTCACAGGCAAATCCGGGGCAGATCACATCCACCCGCGCCACCCCTTTAGCGCCGAGCGCCTCAAGCGTTTTGTCGGTATAGGGTTGCAGCCATTCCGCGCGGCCGAAACGCGACTGGAATGTCACCAGATAGTCGTCTTTGTTCAAACCGAGTTTTTCAGCAATCAACCGCGCTGATTTGTGTGACTCACAATGGTAGGGGTCGCCTTTGTCGAGATGAAACTTCGGCACACCATGAAACGTCATCAACAGCTTGTCGGTGCGAAAATCAGGCCGGCCGATTTTTTGCCAGTGTGCCGTGACATTTTTGGCGATGGCGTCGATGAACGCCGGATGGTCGTGGAAATTGCGCACAAAACGCAGGCCCGGCACATTGCGTTTTTGCATCATCACCCGCGCGACCTGGTCAAACGTTGATGCGGTGGTGCTGGCGGCGTATTGCGGGTATAGCGGCAGCACCAAAATGTTGGTGCAGTTTTCGGCCTTTAATTTGTCGATCCCGGCTTCGATACTGGGGTTGCCATAACGCATTGCCGCAACCACCTTCAGCGGCGATTTGATTTGTTCGCCCAAATAGCCACCCAGCATCTGTGCCTGCCGTTCCGTGTAAACGCGCAAAGGCGATCCCGCATCGGTCCAAATGGTTGCGTATTTCGCCGCGCTTTTTGCCGGACGCACATTGAGGATGATGCCGTTCAGAATCAGCCACCAGACAGCGCGGGGAATTTCGACCACGCGGGTATCGGACAAAAATTCCCTGAGGTAGCGGCGTACGGCGGATTTGGTTGGCGCATCGGGTGTGCCGAGGTTCACCAATAAGATGCCGGTCTTGGCCTGCGTGCCGTGGGTGAAGGGCGGTTCTTTAAGAAATGTCATTAAAAGTCTTTGATTGGTGGGCATTTACAACCAAAAGTGGCTGAAAACGCCCGCGGAATGGCGTGTTTTAAAAATAGCGTTGGATAATTTGCGACTAAAAACGTGCAGATTTAATGCGGTTGATTGTTTGCCCAAAATTGTGTCGATGGTGTGCTGACGTCGTATTAGTGTTGGGATAGCGCCGCCGATAACAATTTTGCGGTGACGTCAACAATCGGGATGACGCGTTCATACGCCATGCGCGTGGGGCCGATGACGCCGACCGTACCAACAATTTCACCATCGACTTCATACGGCGCCGACACCAGCGAAAACTCGTCGAGTGGCTTGGTTTCGGTTTCGCCGCATATAAATTTTTTTACGCCGTCGGCGCGTTGCGACAATTCCTTCAGCTCAAACAATTGTGACTTGGCCTCGTACATGTTGAACAGCCTCTTGAGGCTCGCCATGTTGGA
>JANMNT010000114.1:0-2982 GCA_031368465.1 Burkholderiales bacterium | reverse complement strand
GCGGTAAAGCCGATGGCAAACGTCACATCTTCCAGCGCAATATCGAGGTTGGGCACCACCCGCGTATTTCCCAACACGTCGCCGGCACCGGAGGCCAGCGCAATTGCCTGTGGATCCGCCTGTGGTGCCGCCAACCGCGGCGCCACCAGCAGTAACTCGTGCAAACCCATGGTTTTCATCGCGCGCGCCGCGCTACCGACGTTGCCGGGATGCGATGGCTCCATCAGCACCACCCTCACCCGCCGCAAATTCTCCAAAGTAGTTAGAGACTCAACAACACCGGTCATAGTAAAATCACATCTTTCTCCAGCTCTTGGCCGCAAGCCACGCTTGCGGCAGACAATTTGCCATGCATCCAACACTTAATATCGCCGTTAAAGCGGCGCGCCGCGCGGGCTCCGTCATCAACCGCGCTTCATTCGACCTCGACAAACTGACCGTCGAACAAAAAGGCCAAAACGATTTTGTCTCGGAAGTTGATCGCGCCGCCGAACAGGCGATCGTCCAAGTGCTGAAGGATGCCTATCCACAGCATAGCATTCTGGCTGAGGAGTCTGGCGCCAGCGGTCCCAAATCAGAATATCAATGGATTATTGATCCGCTCGATGGCACCACCAATTTTTTTGCATGGCTTTCCACAGTACTGCGTGTCGATTGCCCTGGCGTTAAAAGGCGTTGTGCAACACGGCGTGATTTTTGACCCGGTACGCAATGATCTTTTCACCGCCTCGCGCGGTGGTGGCGCATTTCTGAATGAACGGCGCATCCGCGTTTCCAAAACGCTCAATATCAAGGATGCGTTGCTTGGCACGGGGTTCCCGTACAAGGAGTTCGCCAATTTTGACCGCTACCTTGCCGTCTTCAAAGAAATGACCGAAAAATCCGCCGGCGTTCGTCGGCCTGGCGCGGCGGCACTTGACCTTGCCTATGTCGCTTGCGGGCGATTCGACGGATTCTGGGAGACAGGGTTGAATCCGTGGGATGTTGCTGCGGGCGGCTTGATGATCCTCGAAGCCGGCGGGCTGATTGCCGATTTTAAAGGCGAAGGCGACTGGTTGAATTCCGGCACGGTGGTATGTGGTACACCCAAGGTATTTGCGCCGATGTTGCAGATTATTCAAGGTCAAAAATAGGCCCGCTGTAAAAGGCGCGGACGCCGTGACGTTTTGTCGTGTCCGGGCGGCGGGTCGAACCCGGCCGGAACGCCGCCGGTGCCGATCGAAATGGGCGGGTTCCCCGCCTTAATTCACGGGTTTAAGCCCGCCACATCACTTGATAATGGTGTCAGTCGTTAACGCCAAATATCAGGGGTGGGTCGTGTCGAATTTGTCTTTGCACCGCGCCAAACTCGGACGCTCGTCCCACGCACACACGGCCAAGGCCAGGCATTTTCTGGGCAAGGGTCAAATTGCCGAAGCCGAACTGTTTTTCCAACGCGCGGTCGACTGCGATAAATCATCCAGCGATGCCTTGACCAATCTTGGCGACTTTTATTTCAAACAAAACCGACCGCAACAGGCGCTGAACTGTTTTTCACGTATTACGGCGCTTGAGCCAAAAAACGAAGTCGCTTGGCGCAATCTTGGTGCCAGCTACACGGCCGCCGGCGACCATCAACAGGCGGCCATGGCATTTGGCCACGCCATTCAAATCGCACCCGCCTATACAAATGCGGCGCACGGACTCGCGTTGTCGCTGATGGCGCTTGATCAACCGCTGGCAGCCATTCCATATTTCCAACAGGTGATCAACCGAACACCGCAGGATCACGAGGCACTGTTTAATTTTGCCAACGCATTGGTAAAAATCGGCGAACTAAATGCGGCCGAGGCTGCGTTCAGTGTTGCGGTGCTGATCAAACCCGGGTTTGCGATGGCGCATTGCAACCTTGGCCAGCTCTATTTTGTGCGCGGCCAGACACAACTTGCCATCACGCATTTGACGACTGCTGTCAAAGCGTCGCCGGACTCATTTGAGGCCCACAACAATTTGGGGGCGGCATATCAGCGTGACGGGCAACTTGCCCTCGCACTTGACTGCTACCAGACGGCGGCAACGCTGCGGCCCGGTTTTGCCGAGGCACATTCCAATATTGGCTCGGTACAACTGGCGCTTGGCAATCTGGCGGCCGCCGCACGGTGCTACCGTCATTCGCTGGCGCTCAAGCCGGACAACGCCGCTGTGTTCAGTGACCTGTTGTTTTGTCTGCAAAGCGACGAGACCATCGATGACGTTGAATTATTTGCCGCCCACCGTGAATTTGCCGATCGATTTGAAGCACCATTAAAGACGCAGTGGCTGCCGCATACGAACGAACCCGACCCATCGCGAAAGCTACGCATCGGCTATGTGTCGGGCGACCTGCGCAATCACGCGATTGCATTTTTTATCGAGCCGACACTCGCCACCCATGATCGTGACCGGTTTGAAATCATGATCTACAGCAATCACGCGCAATTTGACGAGGTTTCGTTACGGCTTTCGAAATTGGTCGATCGCTGGACCAATGTGTCGAGCATGAGTGACGACGCACTTGCCGCCTGTGTCCGCAATGACGGCGTCGATATTCTGGTTGATCTGTCCGGCCACACCGCCAACAACCGTCTGCTGGCGTTTGCACGCAAACCCGCTCCGGTACAAAGCGCCTGGATGGGTTATGGCGGCACCACCGGCCTGGACGCGATGGACTATCGAATCACCGACCAGTGGCACGATCCGGTCGGACTGACCGATCCGTTCAATTCCGAGAAACTTGTTCGACTGGCGGCTGGTAGCGCGGCGTTCCGGTTTGTCGCAGATGCGCCGCCAGTCGGACACTTGCCGGCACTGGCGGGACGCGGCGTCACACTGGCATGCCTAAACAGCCCGCGCAAAATCAGGCCGCGCGTGGTGGCGTTGTGGTCGCGCATTCTTGCCGCCCGCACCGATGCGCGTTTGATGATTTTTAATGCGTCTGACGACGCCGTGCAGCAAAGTCTGCTC
>JANMNT010000189.1:0-8878 GCA_031368465.1 Burkholderiales bacterium | reverse complement strand
AAACTATTTGGAACAAAATTACTACAACAGCCTCTCAGACTTCACCAGAATTTGCACTGAGCCGTAACAAAATATTTAACCTTAACGAAATAAACGGATATCAAAAATGAAATGCGGAATCGTAGGCCTCCCTAACGTCGGTAAATCGACCACCTTTAATGCGCTCACCAAGGCGGGTATTGCCGCTGAGAACTACCCCTTTTGCACGATTGAGCCAAACATCGGAATTGTCGAGGTGCCCGATCCGCGTCAGGACCAACTATCTGCGATTGTGAAGCCGGAGCGCATCGTTCCAGCCATCGTCGAGTTTGTTGATATCGCCGGCCTTGTGGCGGGCGCGTCCAAGGGTGAGGGATTGGGCAACCAGTTTCTCGCAACCATTCGTGAGACCGACGCCATTTCCCACGTGGTACGGTGTTTTGATGACCCGAATGTTATCCACGTCGCCGGCAGGGTCGACCCCTTGTCCGATATTGCCGTTATTGACACCGAGCTGGCGCTGGCGGATATGCAGTCGGTCGAAAAGGCGTTACACAAAGCACAAAAAAATTCCCGCGCAGGCGACAAGGAGTCGATCAAGCTGGTCGCCATTCTCGAGCCGATGATGAAGAAATTGAATGAGGCGATCCCGGTGCGCGCAATGGGCTATGACGCCGATGAAATGGCGCTGATCAAACAACTTTCGTTGTTGACCGCCAAGCCGGTGCTGTACGTGGCCAACGTGATTGAAGGCGGTTTCGAAAACAACCCGTTGCTCGACCGCGTTCGCGAACACGCTGCCAAAGAAGGCGCACCGGTGGTTGCGATTTGCGCGAAGATTGAAGCCGAAATCGCCGAGCTGTCAGACGAAGATAAACAAGTTTTCCTGGAAGATATCGGCATGAAGGAGCCGGGCCTGGCGCGCATGATCCGCGCCGCCTACACGTTGCTGGGATTGGAGACCTATTTCACTGCCGGTGTCAAAGAGGTGCGCGCCTGGACCGTTCACAAGGGTTCCACCGCACCGCAGGCGGCGGGCGTGATTCACACCGATTTTGAAAAGGGATTTATTCGTGCGGAGGTGATCGCCTTTAATGACTTTGTCACGCTCGGCGGCGAAGCGAAGGCGAAAGAAGCCGGCAAAATGCGCCTCGAGGGCAAGGAGTACATTGTCAAGGACGGCGATGTGATGCACTTTCGATTCAACGTTTAGCATGTTTGTGCGAAATTGAAGAGCCAATAGCGGCGGTCATTCCCAGGCAGAAATGTCTGGAAATGTCCGCCAAATAATGTGTTTCGTATTTTGTATTCTCGATGACCCTCGCCCAACTCCTCTTTAGCCAAGGCTTTGGCACCCGCAAAACGTGCAGCCTGCTGATTGCAAACGGCGACGTGACCATCAATGGTTGCGTTTGTGACCACGACGACCAAATTGTCGACGTTGACGCGCCGGACTTTGTCTTTAGCGTCGCCGGGGTCGTACCCACGTCATGGCCATATCGTGAGAAGGCCTACGTGATGCTGCATAAACCGGCCGGCTATGAGTGCTCACAAAAAGCCAAATCGCACCCGAGTGTCTACCGCTTGCTCGCCGAGCCATTGCGTACCCGTAGTGGCGGTGGTTTGCAGGCGGTGGGACGGCTTGATCACGACACAACCGGACTATTGTTGTTCTCGGACGACGGCCAGTTCATTCACCGGATGGCATCGCCCAAACATCATGTGCCGAAAATATATGATGTGACGCTGAGCGAACCAGTGACCGATGCGCAAATCGGGAAATTGCTAAATGGCGTGGTGTTGGAGGATGATCCGGTACCAGTTTGCGCGCTGGCATGCACGCCGATGGCGGATGGCAACCGGATTCAAATGACGCTCGCCCAAGGTAAATACCATCAGGTCAAGCGTATGATGGCGGCGGTAAAAAATCACGTCGAAACCTTGCACCGCAGTCAAATTGGCGCGTTGAAATTACCGACTGACCTGCCACCCGGCGAATGGCGATGGATGACGGCGGATGACCTCGCCCGCGCCGGCGACAATACGCTACGCGCGTGACGATCAATAAAGTGGAAGCTCACCGATAAGCCGGATTCTGTGACCATGCTCGCGCACGGCTGACAGTCATTCATCTCGAACGCACGTTACCGTGCGCCTCTAGCTACCTACCCGCAGGCTCCGCGAGCCGCATCAACGCCTGCCTATTTGGTATTGCTCCGAGTAGAGATTGCCCGTTTCACCCCGCGACAGTTACCTGCCGCGAACTCGTCTCTGTTGCTCTGATCCTCACCTCGCGGTGGATGGGCGTTACCCACTACCCTGCTCTATGGAGTCCGGACTTTCCTCTATGCAACAAGTGCACAGCGACTGTCTGGTGAGCTTCCGCTTCAATTATCTCACGCGGGCAAATGTTGGGCGGCCTGATCGCGGGTGTATCCAGCGCGAAAGTAACCCGTGTTGTCGTAAAACGACGGCGCTGTATTGCGTGAATCCCAGCCCGGGATGCCTAGAACCGGTAACGGTGCAAGATTACGCGCGGAGACCAGATTGCGTGAATTGCCCAGCCAATCGGCCACCTGCGCGTCAAGGTCGGCATTGCGGTCGGTATTGAGCAAAACTGCCTTTGCCGTCATGCCGATGAATGGTGAAAGCGATTTTTCCAGCAAACCGTGTCCAATCAACAGGCAGCGAAGCTTGGCCGCCGCTTCTTCCCGGCGGTCAACAAACAATGTCTTCCATTGAAAGTTGCGAACCAGCGCAAGTAATGAGGCGTCTTCGCTGGCGACAACAATGCCGCTTTCATCAAACATGGTCAGCACGTCGCGGGGAACGGAGCGAAAACGCGCCTCACTGGTGCCGCCGTTCCTCAACAGATCAGTGTGCATTTGGCTGATGGTGGATTTGGTCTGCGGAAACGCAAGCCATTGCAGCGCATTAAAAATGTCGTGCCAGTTTTGGCGGGTCGGAATTTCTCCGGTCGTCGCAATCCGGGTTTCGTATGCCATTGCGGAACTTGCGGATGCATCAGCCGGCTCAAAACGTAGCGGCTTGCCGGCAAAATTGTGCGTGTTGTCTGCAATGGCAATCGCATTAAGTTGCGAAATGTCGGGCCAACGGTCGACGGGCAGTCGCCGCAGGATCGGCCGAATCGCATCAAAAAATGGCGTGGCCAGCGTCGACTGCGCGCCGGCCCAGCTTTTAATCCGGGTCAAACCATCCGCCCTATGTTGCGACTTGCCATGACAGTATCGCACCAGCGTTAAGTGGCACCAGACCCGACTCAATGAACGGGATTTCGTCGGGAATTTTCCACGACTCTCTTTTGAGTGTGATGGTTGACTGGTTGCGCGGCAGCCGATAAAAGTCAGCGCCAAAATAACTGGCGAATCCTTCAAGTTTGTCGAGTGCACCGACACTTTCAAACGCTTCCGCATAAAGCCCCATGGCGTGAAACGCGGAATAACAACCGGCGGCGCCACAACAGGTTTCCTTGGTGTTTTTTGTGTGCGGCGCACTGTCTGTGCCGAGAAAGAATTTCGGGTTTCCAGAGGTTGCGGCTTTGATCAGCGCCAGCCGGTGTTCTTCCCGCTTCAATATTGGCAGGCAATAAAAATGCGGGCGGATACCGCCTTTGAATATGGAATTGCGGTTGTACAACAGGTGTTGTGGGGTGATTGTTGCCGCGATATTGTCGTTTGCCGCCAACACAAACTTGACCGCATTTGCGGTCGTGATATGTTCCAGAACGATGCGCAATTTGGGAAACCGCAGCACCAATGGAATCAGGTGACGTTCAATAAACACCTTTTCCCGGTCAAAAACGTCGACGTCATCGCCGGTCACTTCGCCATGCAAAAGTAACGGCAGCCCGGCCTCCTGCATCGCGGCGAAGACAGCGTCACATTTTCGAATGTCGGTCACGCCTGAGTCGGAATTGGTGGTTGCGCCCGCCGGATAATATTTGACAGCCTTGATGAATTGACTCTGCACGGCGCGCAAAATGTCATCTGGCGATGTGTTGTCGGTCAGGTACAGCGTCATCAGCGGCTCAAAATTCAAACCTGCTGGCGTCGCCGCAAGAATACGTTCGAGATATGCGCGCGCTTCTTCAACTGTCCGTACCGGCGGTTTCAAATTTGGCATGATGATGGCGCGCGCAAATTGCCGTGCGGTATGCGGCAATACGACGCTAAGTGCCGCCCCGTCGCGCACATGCAGATGCCAGTCATCCGGCCGGGTAATGGTAAGTGTTTGCATCGTCAAATTATATTGTGTTGTCGCTGGTCGCGGTCTTCAGGTGCAACGCCAAATCGTACACCTTGTTCTTTTTTTCGCCGGACAGTTGTACCGCCAACGTTACAGCTTGTTTGACCGGCAGCGCCGCCAACAGAATCGACAGGGTCCGCTCCAGTTCGGCGTCTTCCGCACTCTTTGCCTCAAGCACAGCTTGTTTATTTGGTTTTGACAAGACCAACACAAACTCACCACGTTGGTTGTTGCTGTCGCTTTCCAGCCATGTAACGGCATCGGCGAGGTTGACACGATGTATTGATTCAAATTTCTTGGTCAGTTCGCGACAGATCACCAGTGTGCGTGATGTGCCATAGATTTCGGCGATGGCGGCGACACTTTCAACAATTCGGTGGGGGGACTCATAAAAAACAAGCGCCTGAGCCGCGTTTTTTAATGCGGTAAGTGTCGTCGCACGTTCACCTGCTTTTGTCGGCAAAAAACCGGCAAACACAAATCCGTCCTCGCCTTCGCCGCTGGCCGAAAGAGCGGCTATGACCGCGCTGGCGCCTGGAATCGGTACCACCAAAAGCCCGGCGGCATGTATTGCGGCCACCACACGTGCACCGGGATCACTGATCGCAGGGGTACCGGCATCAGTGACCAGCGCAACCGATTTGCCCTCACCAAGCAACTTTATGATCCCGTCTGCGGCATTCCGCTCGTTGTGTGCGTGCACCGCAATCAGCCGGGCCTTGATGCCAAAGTGCGACAACAAAAATAGCGTATTGCGCGTATCTTCCGCGGCAATAACATCGACCGTCGCCAGCACATGTAACGCACGTGCAGTGATATCGCCGAGGTTCCCGATCGGGGTGGCGACCACATATAATGCGTTTTCGAGTTTTTCTTCCATGGTGGGTGGTGCCAGATGCGGCGAATCCGTAGCTTGATGTTGGCGCTATTGTCGTGTGTTGCCCTGATTAACGCAACCAACGTTGTTGCGCAGGCATCACCCTTGCCGTCAGCAAAGCCGCAGCCAGTGGCGCCTGACACGGAACCAAAACCGGCGATACAGTCAGAACCTCCTGCAGAGAAATCGGCCAGCCCCGTAAAGGCTGGTGACGAAAAGCCGGTCGAGAAGCCCACCGAGAAGGCGAAAAATATCGCGCTGATCCTGCCCATTTCATCAAAGTCACTTGGTAAGGCCGCCGACGCCGTCAGAGCCGGCTTTATCGCCGCAGCCGAAACCGGCGGGCGGGAAAAATTCACCTACAGGCTTTATCTGGCAGATGATGAGGGCGCGTCGCTGGCGTTGCTATATCGCAAGGCGGTCCAAGAGGGGGCGGTTGCAGTCGTCGCCGGTATCACGCGCGATGGCGCAACGGTCGTCGCACGCGAGTCAGGATACCTGCCGACCCTGGCATTGAATGCGCCGGCTGACCTGGCCAAGAGCGATGCAAACAATTTCTTCCATATTTCCCTCTCGCTCGATTGGGAGGCACGACTGGTCGCCCGCGCCGCGTTTCAGGATGGTTTTCGAAGTGTCGCCATCGCCGTCGACAGTGCTGCGCTGTCGAGGCGTATTCAGGATGCATTTGAAAGGGAGTGGGTAAAGCTGGGCGGAATAATTGTCGCGCGGGTTGCGTTTGCCGGCGATCCGAGTGATGGCCCAAGGGTGAAAACCGCAATGGAGAAAGCCGACGCGGCGAAAGCCGATGTTGTTTTTATTGCAGCTGAAATGCAGACTGCACGCGTGGCGCGCCCCTATTTGCCACAAGGCCTTCCGGTCTACGCGACCGCACAGACTTTTGATCCGCGCGCGGGGGCAATCGAGAATTTGGATTTGGACAGCGTGAGATATCTGGAAGTGCCATGGTTCGCAGAACCGGACCATGCCGCCGTCATGAGTTACGCGCGACCACCAGAAGGCACGCCGGTCGACTATGATCGTCTTTATGCGCTCGGGATTGATGCCTGGCGGCTGGTGCTTGCGCTGGTACAGGGTGCGCCAAGCAGTACGATTTCAAATGTCGTCATCAGCGGCGATCGACCCCGCAGCAACTTTGTGCCGATTGATGGGGTCACCGGCCGCATTGCGCTTGACGGCAACCAATTTGTGCGCGGCCTGACATTGATGGAAATGCGCGATGGGCGGCCGAAAATGATAAGGCCGGCCGAGTGAAACTGGCGTCAATTTTCGGCAAGAAATCGACCGGCGACGACGCGGAGCGTCTTGCCGAGCGCCATTTACATCAACATGGGTTAAAAACAATCGCGCGCAACTATCGTTGCCGTTTCGGCGAAATTGATTTGATCATGCAGGATGGTGAAACAACGGTATTTGTTGAAGTTCGTTATCGCGCATCGCAAAACTTTGGTGGCGCTGCTGCGAGTATCAATTTCGCAAAACAACGACGAGTGATCGCCGCCGCCGAACACTACCTTGCGGATCTTCGTCACGCACCGCGCTGCCGGTTTGATGCGATACTGATGAACAAGTTGGACGCCGGGACAATTAACTGGATCAAAGATGCGTTTGGCGTTTGATGGTCGCCCCGGTTGCGCATCAGAACATAATGGAGAAACGATGAAGCGAATTTTTTTTGCGACGGCCATGTTGATCGGTCTCGTTGCGTTGCAGGGCTGCTTCCCATTGGCGGCGGTGGGGGTTGGTGCCACCGCGCTCGCGGTCGGTGATCGTCGTTCAACCGGCATTTATATTGAAGATGAGAATGTTGAATGGAAAGCGCGGGTAATTCTGCTCGAGCGCTTCAAGGACACCCATGTCAACGTCACGAGCTACAATCTCTTGGTATTGTTGACCGGCGAAGTTGCCGATGAAAAAACAAAAAACGATATTGGCGATGCGATACGCAAGATTGCCAGCGTCAAATCCGTCACCAACGAACTCGCCGTCAGTGGGAAATCATCGCTTGGCGGTCGCTCAAATGACACCCTGATTACGACAAATGTGAAGGCGCGATTTCTCGGGGCAAAGGAGTTTTCGTCAAATCATGTCAAGGTTGTCACCGAGGCAAGCGCCGTTTACCTGATGGGCATTGTGACCAAGGAAGAGGGGGACGGTGCCGCCGAAGTTGCGCGCACGACCTCAGGCGTTTCGCGCGTTATCAAGGTATTTGAGTACGTCGACAAAGTGCCAAAACGCTAGCATTGACGCGCGTCTTCGGCGCGTTTTGCCGGAAGACGCCCGCCAGTCAGCAAATTTTTATTTCTAGAAGCCCTACGCCACTCGCCGCTTGAGTGCACGCATCACACTACCAATAACCGGCAGCTGCTCATAAAGCTCACCAGCCGCATCCCAGTAATCACGGTGTGACAACGCGCGACCGTCCGCCGCAAAACGAATCAGCGATGTGCCGTGGATGGTACGTTTCAAATCCGGCTTGAGTGCCTTGATACGAAAGCTAAAATCCCACACCAACAGCACACGATTGTCTTCTTGAATCGTTTCGGTGATCACGAACTTGGGCTCGATCAGGCGCACAAACATATCGTCGAAGATGTGTTTGATGGCAGCGTGGCCCTGCACTTTATTAAACGGGTCTTGGAACACCGCCTCTTCGGTGTAGAACTCGCCCAACCGCGCCACATCGGCGGCGGTGAGATTGTTCCAGTACGAGACAAATCGTTTCAGTGGCGTGGGCACGGTTCACCTCACAGTTTGGTTGAGCTCTTGATGGCGCGAAAATAAAGCGAGTATGGAAGATGGCGGAGCATCTTGAGCATATTGGTAAAGCGTTTTGGAAAATGGATTTCGAACTCGCCCTTGGCGAAGCCCTGTTCGATTTCATCAGCCGCCTGTTCCGGTGTGATCAGCGACGGCATTTCAAAATCGTTACCAGCCGTCATCGGCGTTTTCACAAAACCCGGATTAATCACGTAAATATCGAGCCCCTTGTCTTTGAGATCAAGGTACAACGTCTCCGCCAAATTAATCAGCGCCGCTTTGGTCGGGCCGTACACAAGCGACTTCGGTAGTCCACGATACCCCGCAACCGACGAGACCAACGCAATACCGCCCGCCTTGTGTTTCATGAGGGTCGGTATCACCACCGACAGGCCGTTCAGAAATCCACCCCAGTTGACATCGATCATCTGTTGCGCAACCTTCAGATCAAGTTCCCAGGCGCGCATGGCGGTGTAATCGCCCGCCATAAAAATCACCAGGTCATATCCACCCCACTTGGCAATCAATTCGGCTTCGGCCGCCTTGATGGTTTCTACCTTCGTGATGTCGAGCGGCAACGCAATCGCGCGCGCTTTACCCAAGCGTGTGGCCATCGCGGCTAACTTGTCGGCACTACGTGCAGAGACGGCCACTTTTGCGCCCCGCGAGTGCAGCAGATCGGCAAGTGCGGCACCGATGCCGGTGGAGGCGCCGATGATCCAGACGTGTTTTGCGGACCAGTCGGTAATTTTATTATTCAAACTCATAAAGCCTTTCTACCGCTTTCGGAAAAATATGTTGATTTCAGCAAACTTGATGCCGAACTTGGTCATCACGGTTTGGTTGGCGAGTGTTTTGTCATCAACTAGCCACATCCAGTCGTCCATGTTGACTTCATAGCTTCCCTGCTCCTGTGGCAGACGCAGCACGTAATTCCATTGCAATGCATTGCCACTGGCCACACCAGCGGCTTCACCT
>JANMNT010000144.1:0-7273 GCA_031368465.1 Burkholderiales bacterium | reverse complement strand
TGACGATTACTTGGTCGGTGTTGGCGTGATGGGCATGATTGAACGGATGTTCTCCGAAATCTCCGGCTGGATCGGTACCGGCATTGTTGAGAGCGGCTGGCTCAGGGCTGAGCAGATGATTCACTACAACGTGCATCAGGCGCTGGACGTGCGCCACTCAGAAGACTTTTTTGCCGTGTTGGCGCAACCCTTTGAGCGTGACGCTGACAGTCGTTATTTGATCGCGCAAGGGCTACGCCTGGGCGCGTTTGGCTTCAATCGGTTTTACGAAGATCTGTTTGCTGCCCGTAAGCGGCGCATGTTGGTAGGAGTACGCACGTCGCCGGACGTCAATGACTGGGTTGGCTGAGTGAGCATTCGTGTCCTCGAATTAGCTGGCGACACATTCGCGAGGTTTCAGGATTCGATTCGCGCATTAGAACAGGGCATGACGTACCCCTTGGGCGATGATCGTTTCGCCATCGACCACGGTCAGGATTACTTCGCTTTTTTCCGACGCTTGGGTGACCTCGCCTACTTCGTTGCGCTCGACAACAACCACGTGGTGGCGGTGTGTGCGGCAGTCAGGCGGCGGCTGCCGCGCTTTGCAGGCGCTGTCGCCGAAAAGGCGTGGTACGTATGCGATTTGAAGGTGCATCCAGACTACCGAAATCAGCGAATTCCATGGCAGATATTTCTGCACGGCTTCCCCGAAAAATACGCTCGCTGTCATCGCGGCTATGCGATCAGCATGAACCCTGGTGATGGCAGCGCCAATCGCGTCGTACGGATGGCGACTCGGTTTCAGCTGGCTCCGATTTCTCTCGCGACTACGCTTGGAATCTACTCGCTCTCAGCCGACCGCATGCGTGACATAGAAGGCGTTCTGCGCCGGCAGCTCGGCCCACTTGGCTATCTCAACTTGGGTGGCGCAAAAGACATCATTCTGCAAAGTACTGGCGCAGCGATGCCGTTATTGCATTTGCAATACGGGCCTCCCGCCGAGACTGGCAACGCGCTGGTGCCGGCTGCGGTCGACGGCTACGTCCACATGTTCTGTTTGCCAAGCGGCGATCCACTTGCGGTTGAGTTGCTCGATCTTGATGTGGTGCCCGGCGCAACCGCGAGCATCGTTCACCACCGCATGCCGCGCTGGAACTGGCGCTGCGTACTCACTAGTGACATCTGAAACACTGGCCCGCCGTATGGGTAAAAGGGGCAGGCATATTTTCAGAACAGCGCACAAAAAAATATCGGCCCCCTAGTCGATGAATTTCAGCTTGCGGGCTACAAACGGTAACTTGGGTCCCGGACTATCGCTGCGCTCATCCGGGACGACGGTTTGGAGGTTGCCTCTACCTGTCGCTCCTTTTGTCATTCCAATCACGCTGGGAAGACGGTTTAGAAGGCGCCTCTAGTCGAATATAAGGGGTCAGTGACATATTGTTTCTCTCATTGGAAAACATCGTCGTCAAATTGTTCTTCATTTGATTCGCTGGATCAAACCATGAAATCAGAACGCGTCCGCGTACAGCCGCTTCTGGCCGAACTGCGACCTACACCTGCCGTACTGATTTTGTTTTTGCCCAAGTCGTCAATAAAAATCGCAATCCCTCGATGTCCAAATCCATGCGATTTTCTCAGTTGCGTCGAAATTGTAGGTGGATAGTTTAGACGGTCAATTCCGGCTTTCAGCCGCAAATTTCGACGACGCTCGTTACCATCTATGAAGCGGCGCGTATTCCGTCAGCGACAGCCCAACGGTCTGGCCCGCGGTGTTTGTGTCTGCCTTGACCTCGTAGACGAGCCATTGCGCGCCGCCCCAGCCGAACGCCGTGGTGAGCGTTGACTTGGATCGGTACAGCACGGCTGCCCAGTTGCCGTTCGAGGCGTTGCCACTCTGGTAGGCCCACTGGCCCGGCTGGCAGTTGGTGAGGTCCACGTCGCCGAAGGCACCTGCGTAGTTGTCAGGTGGGCGGACCAAGTCGTCAAATGGGTTGTGGGGTGCGATCGCCTGGCCGGTGACCAGCTTCTTCATCGCGTTGATTTTCAGCGCCGAATGTAGCGCGCCGATGACGGACTCGGCGGACGCCGCCTCCGCTTCTTTGGTAATGTTGACGTACACGGGTAACAGCAGTGCGGCCAGAACGGCCATGACGGCAATGACCAGAATCAGCTCGATGAAGGTGAATCCCTTGCCGGCTGGCTGGTGTGCGGGGCTTATTGCGTTCAATTCGGTTCCGTGGGTTAGAAATTCAAGCGCTCTTGAATCGGGATGCTCCACTGTATCCGCCGGCAGGGCAACGGTCAAACAAGCGGCAGCACGAAGAAACCCCGCCGTTTTCTCGCAATCTTCAACATTCAATACCAGTCAACACCAGGGCTCGGAGTCACAATGCTTTTCATTTGATTCGGTGGATCAAACGATGAAATCACAAAGTACTCGCAAAGCGCCGCTTCTGGCTGAAAGTACCAAGCGTTTACTCGTACAAGTTACTTGGGCTTTGGCGCTTTTTCCAATCCGCTAATGCGGTCACCGACCTTCACTTTGTGCTGTGAAAACCACGCCGCATTCATTTCCAACGCGAAACGCGCAGGGCCGGCCGCTTGATGTGAGGTTTCGTTAAAGGCCTCCATTTCGTGGATGGAGAGAATCTTGCCTTGGTCGTCCAGGTAGGCGACCGAGAGGTTGATGGGTGTGTTGCGCATCCACATCGCGTGGTAGCCGAGCTGGGTAAACACAAACAACATCCCCTCGTTCTTTGCCATTTTGGTGCGGAACATCAGACCTTTTTGGCGTGATTCATCCGTCGCGGCGACGTCCGCAACGATGGATTGGCCACCGGCGCTGAGCGTGATCTTTGGCAAACCGGTTTGCGGCTTGCCATCAGCATGCTGCGCATTTAACGATGGTGGTGCCGCGAACAGCAACGCGATCAGAAGTAACGCGGCGAAAGTGGACAGTCGTGCATGCATTGAATTGGCCTAAAGAGTTTGGTGCCGGACTACGTTAACGGCGGAGAGTGGTTTTCTGCCGACGCTACTTCTTGCCGGTGCTGCCGAAGCCGCCCGCACCGCGCTCGGAGGCATCAAAGGCTTCAACAACATTAAATTCGACCTGTGCGACCGGGACAATGATCATTTGTGCGATCCGCTCCATTGGCTGAATGGTGAACTCAGTGTTTCCTCGATTCCAGACCGAAACAAAGATTTGCCCCTGGTAGTCTGAATCGATCAGCCCAACCAGATTGCCCAGCACGATGCCGTGTTTGTGGCCCAAGCCCGAGCGCGGCAAGATCAGCGCGGCGTAGCCGCTATCAGCGATATGAATTGCCATACCAGACGCAACCAGGTTGGTTTCGCCCGGCTTGAGCGTCATCGGCGCTTCAATGCAGGCGCGGATATCAAGGCCCGCTGAGCCGGCGGTTGCATATTGCGGTATTTGGTCTGCCAGTCGTGGGTCAAGAATACGGACATCGAGCGTGTTGCGCTTATTGTTTGGCATGTTTGGTCGGTTTGAGGGCGGTGATTTTGTTGGCCGAAGACGGGCGGGCTGCCAAATAGAGTTTTGTGGCGTGCGCAACGATTTTTTGGGCGATTTCCGCTTTGCCTGCGCGCGCCAAGGGGTATTCACCGCTGGCATCAATGATGGTGACGGCATTGTCGTCCGAACCGATGGCCAAGTTGGCATCGTTGGCGACGATCATGGGAATTCGTTTGTTTTGACGTTTTTTAGATGCATATTCGACGATGTTCTCGCTCTCGGCGGCGAAGCCGACGCAGAACGGTGCATTCGGTCGGGCGGCCACGCTGGCTAAAATATCTACCGTTGGCGCCAGGGTCAGCGGCATATTTGCCGCCGTTTTTTTCATTTTTTGTGCTTTTGGGTCGGCCGGTGTGTAATCTGACACCGCTGCCACAGCAAAAAAGAGGTCAACACCGGCTAAAACACCGTTAACGGCATCTAACATCTGCGATGCTGACTTTACTTGTATGACCGTGATGCCCGCTGGCTGCGGCAAAGCTGTCGGGCCGGACACCAAGGTAACCTCAGCACCGGCATTGCGCAACGCCTCGGCAATAGCGTAGCCCATCTTGCCTGAGCTGCTGTTGGTAATGCCGCGCACGGGATCGATGGCCTCAAATGTCGGGCCGGCAGTTACCACGGCCTTTTTCAAGGATAAAGGCTTGGAAACGACTGTGGATAAAGGCGTTTTACTTTTTGCCGCCAGGGTTGCTATCACCGCAGAGACGATATCCGCCGGCTCCAACATGCGGCCCATACCGGTTTCACCGCACGCCTGATCGCCTGGTGCCGGCCCTAGAATGATTGCCCCGTCAGATTTGATGGTGACGATATTGCGCCGGGTTGCCGGGTTGTCCCACATTTCACGATTCATCGCCGGCGCAACCAACAACGGGCAGGCCGCCACGTTGCGCGCCAGGCAAAGTGTGCTGAGTAAATCGTCGGCGAGGCCATGGGCAACTTTGGCGATGAAATTTCCTGTCGCCGGTGCCACCAACAGCAAATCCGCGCCGCGGGTAAGCTCGATGTGCGCCATGTTATTTGGAATATCGGCGTCCCACAAATCGGTAAACACCTTGTTTCCAGACAGCGCCTGCATGGTGACGGCGGTGACAAATTGTTGGGCCGATGGCGTCATGACGACCGTGACGTCCACGCCGGCCTTGACCAACAGCCGCGCCAATTCGGCCGACTTGTATGCGGCTATACCGCCGGTAATGCCCAGCACAATGTGCGGCTTGGCTTGGGGGTGGTCGTCTGATTTTTGTGTTGAGGCGTTCATGGAGTTGCCATTCTACTTGAGCCCCTTTTAAAACGACTCATTTTTTACCCCCCCAAAGCCCATTCATGTCCATCACCCATTGGCCCGCCAGCGAGCGGCCGCGCGAACGATTGCTTGCCCAGGGCGCCGCAGCATTGTCCGATGCCGAATTGCTCGCCATATTTCTCCGGGTTGGTGTGACCGGGAAAAGTGCGGTTGATCTGGCGCGTGATTTGCTGCATGAATTTGGCACGCTCAACGGCCTGTTTGCGGCGCCACATGCTGAATTGATCAAGGTTCATGGCGTTGGTGCGGCCAAATACGTGCAATTGCAGGCAGTGTTGGAAATGGCAAAACGCGCCCTGCATGAAGAAATCAAACTCACGGATTCGTTATCGAACCCGCGTGCCGTGCGTGACTATTTGAAGACATCGCTGGCCAGATTGCCGCACGAGGTATTTGTTGCGGTGTTCTTGACCGCGCAGAACCGGGTGATTGCGGTTGATGAACTATTTCGTGGGACATTGACCCAGACATCGGTCTATATGTACGCTTTGAGGCGTTAGTGCTTTTTGCAGACTTGCCGCCCTTCTTTCCTGAGGGTATTTTGTCACCAAAATTGTCCTCAAAGGGGCCACCGTCGCCCCAGTCGTCGAATTTGTCGTGCAAATCAAGCCAATCACTTACCACACCCTCTAGACCTATCAATCTGCCCTTGGCCTTGAATGTCCAATAGACTCCATGCTGATCGTCCTTATGGATTTGCACAAAGATTCCTAAATCGGGTTTCGTGCGAACGTGCGAACCGAAAAAAAACTGCGCAAGCTCTAGTTTGTCCTCATCAGGCCACTGAAACACTCCGTAGCCGTTTTGGCTAAGCAAGTGCCGCATGGTGTGGCGCAGTCGCTTTGGAAGGTCGCCGGGAATTTCAGATTCCTTCTGCTCTTGTTCAACTTTTGCGAAAGCAGTCTCGAGTTCGTATTGCCTTAGGTCTAGGTCTTCGATTTGCGCTCGAATTGCCGTTGATACGCCACCCGGCCCCGTTTTCGCCAACACGGCAACTAAGTTCTTCTGTTCGCGCTTTACTCTGGCAAGAGCATTTGCATAGTCTTTCTTCCGATCCAAAATGGAGGAGAGGCTTCTTTGTTCTCCGAGAACAGCGTCGCTTACCGCTTTTTGAAGGGCACTTGAATCGCGCAACAACAGTCCTAAGCGGGAAAATATTTCCTTCTCGATCAACGCGCATGGTATGTAATTAGTGCATTTCTCGTCATGTTTCGTCTTGTAGTGGTGACGATAGTGCGGTGTCGCTTTGCTCCCTGTCTTCCACTTGCTAACGACATAGTGTCCAGAAAAGACAGATCCGCACGCGCCGCATCGTATTAGGTGCGCAAGTGGATAGATGTTTCCCGTTTTCTTGATGATGGTATTTCGTTTGGCTCTCGCTTTAACTTCTTCAACTTGTTCACGACTGAGCAGCCCAGGAATAATGTTCTTGACTGCAACAATCTCACCTTTGTACTTGAAACTTTGCGTCCAGTCCGGGCCAGCCGCCAAAAAGCGCCTCCTGATAACACTACCCGCGTGGCCGAAAACTGTTCCTATTTCTTCTAGAGACTTACCTTCGCTGTACAGTTCGTACATTCGTTCGGCCTCTTTCTTGGCGGAGTCTTTAACACGCCAAATCGCATTACCACTTCCATGGTCTTTTGCGTTGTCGCATTCGCGCCCCCAAGGCAAGACGCCAGCTGTCGGGAACCCTCTTCTAGCTCTATCAATCCTAGACTCGGCGCTTTTCTTAATATTTTGCTTTACTGTGTACTCTGCCGTTATCGTCAGCATGCCAAGCATCATTAACGCTTGAGGATCATGCAAATCAAAAGGTGTCGTTCCAGTGTAAAAGCGAACGCCGCATTTTCGGAGGATGTCTATTCCTTCCCTTGATCTAGCGCCGTCTCTACTCCATCTGGTTGAGTCACTAACGCAGACAGCATCAAACTTGCCATTCTGTGCATCCACCAGAAGTTGATCGAACATCTTGCGTTCAAAGTCTGGCGTTGCATGTTCGCTGCCCATGTACTTCTTAACAATGTGACCGCCTATTTGTCGAACTGCAGCTTCAATCTGTCGTTCCTGCGTTCTGAGCGACTCCCCTCTAATTTCTTGTGCCTCGGTACTAACACGCGCTAGCAGCGCAAAGCGTAAATTGAGTTTGCTCATGAGGACAAGGGCTCGTTCGTGACTTGGTATCGATCCAGTACGTTTCGTACTGTTGTTGGATACCATTGCCCACCTCTCGCCGTTGGTGTATTCATTTCGTTCAGTCGCGCAGTGATTTCAAGAAGATTCATTCCACTCTCCTTAAGGTCGTGAATCGTTGGGCCGATTCCAATGGCGAAGGCGCGCGCCGCGTTTTGATTGGATCGACTTCCCTTGGCCTGAGCGACCTTGATCTTGGGGTTCCCAAGCTTTACCCCTCGTTTCTTGGCGACTGCAAGTGCAGCTTT
>JANMNT010000118.1:0-1990 GCA_031368465.1 Burkholderiales bacterium | reverse complement strand
GCGTTGATCGATGGCGCCATGGCCGGCTGTACGCAGCCCGCCAGCACCAGCATTTTCCGCGCGTGACGGGTTGCCGGCCAAATGCCAGCGTGGCGTTTTGCGGTGATTTTTTTTGCCAGGACTGCGGGCAACAGCGGCTTCATCAGCCGACCCAGCGCAAGGCCGACCGAGAACAGTGCGGTTTGTGGCAGCGCGTTTTTCAGCACACCGCGTTGCAGCCCGTCGACAACTGATCGGCCGACTTTTTGATCGACAATTTCCCGGCCAATATCAACCAGACGTCCGTACTGCACGCCGGACGGGCAGGTGGTTTCGCAGGCGCGGCAGGTCAGGCAGCGATCAAGATGAAGCTGGGTCTTTTCGGTCGGCGCGGCACCTTCCAGCACTTCCTTCATCAAATAGATGCGGCCACGCGGCGAATCGAGTTCGTCACCGGGCAAGTTATACGTCGGACAGGTCGCCAGGCAAAATCCGCAATGCACACATTTGCGCAAAATACCCTCGGCTTCAATGCCCTGCGGGGTGTCAACAAATTCTGCGGAGAGGTTGGTTTGCATATTCGATGGGTTAGAAACTGTCCAGACGGCCGCGGTTCAGAATGTTGTGTGGGTCGAATGCGTTCTTTAGGTTGCGATGGATCTCTGCCAACTTGCCGCTCAGCGGATGAAAAACCCCGCAAGCCTTGTCGGCGGCGCGGAATAGTGTGGCATGGCCGCCAGCCAATGCAACCGTTTTACGCAGGGACGCTGCATCCACCTCACCGGTCACCCAACGCAACGCGCCGCCCCATTCAATCAATTGCGGCATATTCTGCATAAGCGGACCCGTCGTTTGTGGCAACGACAGCCGCCACATGGGCGACCCAGTTTGAAAAAAATCATGCCGTTGATCGCGCAATGCACGCCAGAAAATGCCCGCGGTATTTTCCTCAACAACTTCACCGCCCAATTTTTCCCTCGCGGCGGCAACACCTGCTGCTGCGCCGGATAGCCGCAACGTGGCGATACCATCGGCCCAAGCTGCAGCGGAAATCGGCAGTGGTTTGCCAGACCACTCGTTAAATCGCCGGATGGCGGTCGCTTCATCAAAGGAAAATTGCAGGGTCGTTTCGGCCGCCGGCTTGGGCAGGACTTTGAAGGAAAGATCGGTGAGGATCCCCAGGGTTCCCAATGCGCCCGTCATCAGACGCGATACATCATATCCGGCGACATTTTTGATGACCCGCCCGCCAAAACGCAGGTCTTCACCAAGCCCGTTGACGACACGCGCACCCAAAACAAAATCACGCACGGCACCGGTATACGGACGCCTTGGACCGGACAGGCCGGCAGCGACCGTACCGCCGATGGTTGCGCCATCGTCAAATTGCGGCGGCTCAAAGGCAAGCATTTGTTGCTCCTGAGACATGACGGCATCAATTTCGGTCAGCGTGGTGCCGGCGCGTACCGTCAACACCAATTCACGCGGCTCGTAGGCGATGATACCGCTGTAGGCGCGCATATCAAGCGCACTGCCAATGACTGCGCCGCCGTAAAACACCTTGGTATTGCCGCCGTGAATCGCCAGCGGCGTGCCGGTGCCCGCCGCCGCCCTGACCGTTTCCTGCACAGACCGAATAAACGACTCCATCGTGTCAGAACCGCGGGATATCTGCGTGTGGCATTTGTCCGCCGGAAACCCGCATGCGGCCATACTCGGCGCACCGATTCAGTGACGGAATGGCTTTGCCGGGATTGAGCAACATCTTTGGATCAAACGCGCGCTTGACCGAAAAAAATGCCTCGCGCTCGGCATCGCTGAACTGGCTGCACATCTGATTTATTTTTTCGATTCCAACCCCGTGTTCACCGGTGATGGTGCCGCCCATGGCGATGGCGGCGTCAAATATCTCCGAAAAGGCGGCGTGGGCCCGGGCAATCTCGTCTGTGTCACGCTCGTCGGTCAGACAGGTGGGATGCAGGTTGCCGTCGCCGGCGTGGCCGAAAGTACC
>JANMNT010000103.1:0-1523 GCA_031368465.1 Burkholderiales bacterium | reverse complement strand
GCCTTGTTTGACCTCGGCACCCGCCAAGCTTGGTGCCGCCGCTTGGCCGGTCCAAAAGACAGCGACCGACAGTGACGGTTGCAATACGACCAATGCCTGACTAACACGTGCGCCCCCACCGATCACCAGCAGGCGTCCTTGCGATTGATAGTTGATGCGCGCGACCGGCTCGAATGGCGCGGTCCGGTGTAACTGTTCAAGGGCCGCTAATGCGGCGCTTTTTGCGGTGGCGGTTGGACGGCTCGCTTCGTCGAGCGGCATGGCGTTGGAATTATTGTGTGAAGCGGGCGTCTGTTGCATCAACCGTTGTGCCTTACTTTTTGATTCCGTATTATGTCCAGCAATTCTGTGCCTGTGTATACAAACACAGTATCAATCAGTTTCAGCGCTTGGTATTTTTTTGCGTAGTATATGTGTGTCAATTTATCCACAAATTTGCGTCGCAAAAATTCATGCAGCGCAGCATTTTTGGTCGGTTATTATTGCAGTGGTGCGTTTGCGGATAGCTCTTGTGCAATGGGTGCAACGGGCTCATCGGGTTTGTTGTCGAGGTGCGCATCCGCAACCTGTGCCGATGCCGCCCCGGCAACCTTTGCACCGGGTTCCTCGGTTGGCGGCTCAGGCGGCGTGTTGTCGGCGACGCCGGCATCGTCGCTGGTCGATGAAATCGACGCCGTTGCTTGCTCGCCCTGCTCAGCCGTTTCTTCATCGTCAAACAGCCGCAGCGCTTTTGATTGATTCATTTTGCGCAACCAATCAGGTGGCAACGGGTCCGGAATGCCGTAGTCGTCTATATAGATATCGAGCCGATCCATCACGTTGTAATGCGGATCGGTAAACAGCAGCTTCATGGCCTGATTACGCAACTCGGGCGACACATCCTTGGCCATGAATGGTGAGAAGTCCGATTGCGGATTCATCGATGCAATTGCCGGCAGCGGGTCCGGTTGTTCAGATGGTGCCGCAACGCCCAATGTGCCCGACTGACGGGCGTTTTCAGGCATTTTTGCCTCAATCTGCCCACCAACTGGCGACTTTGTTGATTCAGCAATTGGCTGTGCCGCTGCCTTGGAATCTGCTTGCTGTGCCACCGGTGCCGTTACCGGGTCCGGCGTATCGGCCAACTTGCGTTTCGACCAACGCGAAAAAAAACCATCCTGGCTCACGATGACATCCCGCCTTTGTAACGGCCATCCTTACTCTCAAACGATTTGGGGCGGATGCGTTGCTTCTTTTCAGGTGGTTTGTAGTTGTCGCGCACCCAATCGGACAGAGCCGCAAAAATCTCCGCCGGCATCGCCACGCTGTCGACCTTTTCCTGCGCATCCATCCAGCGCGCGGCTTCATTGTAGGACAGTGTCACCGAATGCGGGAATGCGTCAGTTGAATCATCGTCAAAGCGGTACATCACAAACACCTTCGGTTCGGGCGAGGTGACATTCAAATAATTCCCCTCCGCTTCATCCGGAAATACCTGCAACGCAAACCCCGGCCATAACACCTGCAGCAACCCCTCGCGCTCG
>JANMNT010000097.1:0-8397 GCA_031368465.1 Burkholderiales bacterium | reverse complement strand
CGCGGCAAAACCATGCACACGTAGCGCGGTCAACAAAATATCGTAAGCCACTGACTTGTTCACCGGGGTCGGCGCGTTGATATTCATATTGCCGGTTACACGCGGGTCAATAATGAAATTTTTGCCGGTGGCCTTGCCGATGGTGTTGATGACCGAGGCGATGTCGGCGTTGACAAACGTCATAGTCACGGTGTCTTGGGCAAACAACACTGTCGGCGTCAACATCAACGGCAGCGATGACATGCCGATCGCCATTGATAGGCTGACAGCGGCGGCGATGGATTTTGATTGGGGTCGCAGATTCACAGGCGGTCTCGGTGTAAGGATGCCTCATTGTACGATATGCACATGACGCTGAGGTTTCGGCCACATTTGTCACACCGGCATGGGCCGCCATGAGGGGGTGGCAATAATTAGGGAAAGTCTATTATTGACGGGCATTTCCAGCAATTTGTGGCTGGAAAGTGCCGTGTAATAAGGCGTTTGGCAATTGGCGCAACCGTCAACGTGCCGGACGAACTGTGCACATTCAAGTATCCTGAGCCATTGCCGTTAACTGGCTATGCACATGTGGCGCGTTGCGCGAATGCATGCCGCGCCCATTCTGCCAAAGGATTCGTCTGATATGAACCGTCGCGAGACATTACAAAACCTGGTGACCGAAGCCGGTCGTGGTGGTCTGACCTTTCCGACCTCGGCGATGGCAATGATGCGTATCCATCAGGCGCTGGATGACCCGGATTGTTCAACCGAAAGCATCGCCCGTCAGATCAAGGTCGAACCACTGTTGTCGGCTCGTGTGGTCGCGCTGGCCAATTCGGTCGCCTACAACCGCAGCGGACGCATGATTACCGACGTTAAAACGGCGGTGACATTGCTTGGCTTTCGCGCCGTCAAAATGCTCGCGACAGTGATGATCACACGGTTGATGGCGGCCGGTGCCCAGTTGCCCGCACACCGCAAACTGGCGGCGTCGTTGTGGGAACATACCGCGCATGTTGCCGCGCTGGCCCAGCTGCTGGCCCGAAGGGTGACCAATCAGGACGCCGAGACGGCGTTGTTTGCCGGCATGCTGCATGAAATCGGTGGCTTTTATCTGGTCTACCGGGCGGCTGAATTCCCGGGGCTTCTCGACGGCAGCGCAACCGACTGGATCGGCGGCGATGAAGATGATATTGAACACACGCCGGAACGCGATATTGGCCGCGCATTGTTTAAATCGTTGGGGGTGCCCGAGCCGGTTGTCAGCGCCATTGAGATGTTGTGGCAGGGTTACTTGGCGTTTCCGCCCACCTCGCTTGGCGATACCCTGCTGCTTGCGTATCAATTGTCACCAGTGCGGTCACCGCTGCGCGAGGCGGCAATCCGGTCGGACGAGGATATTCACGCCAGTATTGATATGGTCGTTGGCAAGGAAACGCTGCAGGAAATCCTGCGCGAATCCGCGCAGGAAGTTGCGTCGCTGATCGGCGCGCTGTAAAACAGTCACCACCGCCGGCAGTTTAGGCCGGTTTCGCCGCTGCTTCAGTCTCTGCCGCGATTTGGCGGATTGCTTGCTCAAACACCTCTGCCGGCTGGCCGCCCTGGATCAAATGCCGGTCGTTGATGATCACCGACGGCACGGCATTGATGCCGCTCTGTTGCCAATGCGCTTCCGCCTGCCGTACCTCGTCGGCAAACTGTCCCGACTCAATCACGGCTCTCGCCGCGTCAACGTCAAGCCCGACCTTTTTCACCATCTCAAGCAGCACATCGGTGTCGCCCGGGTTGCGGCCATCGGTATGGTATGCACCCAGTAGCGCGTGTTTCAATTCTCGTTGATGTCCCTGCTTGCCCTGATTTTCCAATTCGCCTGCCCAATACAGGAGGCGATGCGCATCAAACGTATTCCAGACGCGTGATCGCTCACCAAAGGTAAAACCAACATCCGCCCCGCGCGCGCGCAGGTTGGCGCGAGAGGCCTGCAATTGTGCCGCGCTCATGCCGTATTTGTTCATCAGGTATTCGCCCGCATCCACCCCGTCTTGGGCCATGTCGGGGTTGAGTTCATATGGCTGCATATGAATATTGATCGGAATGGCGTCGCCGATGCGGGCAAGCGCCTGTTCAAGCGCGTTCAAACCAACCGCGCACCAGGGGCAGGCAATATCTGACACAAAGTCAATTTTCATGGTTGAAATCCAAACTTCCGAAGGTTTTGTTGACGTATTGGCACTGGCTGGTGCGAGCCCTCCCAACCGACCATGGTTTGATTGTAGCGCGCCTGACCGGCATCAATGCACGCGGGTCAACCCAACCGGCAAACTGGTCCGGCGTTTCGCGATGTTCCGGAACCGACATAATGGCACCATCAACACAGGGAGCGCGCCACCGTGGGATCAACACAGCACAATATCGCCGTCATCGCCGGTGACGGCATCGGAAAAGAGGTTGTTCCCGAGGGCATTCGGGTACTTGAGGCGGCCGGCCGCAAATTTGGCATCACCTTCAAATTTGATGAAAAGCCCTGGAACTGCGACTACTACACCGCCCACGGCAAGATGATGCCGGAAAATGGCCTCGCCGAAATTCGACATCACGATGCGATTTACCTCGGTGCGGTGGGTTTTCCGACCGTGCCGGACCACGTTTCGCTTTGGGGATTGTTAATCCCGATCCGGCGCGATTTCCAGCTTTATGCAAATGTCCGTCCGGTGCGGCTGATGCCGGGCATCCCGTCGCCGCTGGCGGGACGAAAACCGGGTGATATTGATTTTTGGGTGGTGCGTGAAAACAACGAGGGCGAGTATTCGTCGATCGGCGGGCGTATGTATGCCGGCACCGAACACGAAATGTGTATGCAACAAACCATCTTCACCCGCCGCGGTGTCGATCGCATCCTTAAATATGCGTTTGAGCTTGCCATGACCCGCAAACGCAAACACGTGACGTCTGCCACCAAATCCAACGGCATCGCCATCACCATGCCGTATTGGGACGAACGCTTCAAGGAAATGTCGGCGAAGTATCCTGATATCAAAACGTCGCAATACCATATTGATATTCTCACCGCACATTTTGTGCAGCATCCCGATTGGTTCGACGTGGTGGTCGGCTCCAACCTGTTCGGCGACATCCTGTCTGATCTTGGGCCGGCGTGCACCGGCACCATCGGCATCGCGCCGTCGGCAAACCTCAATCCGGAGCGTGAATTTCCATCTTGCTTTGAGCCGGTACATGGCAGCGCGCCCGATATTTACGGCAGGGGAATTGCCAACCCGATCGGCCAGATTTGGTCGGGTGCGATGATGCTCGAACATCTGGGGCATAAAGCCGCCGGTGATGCTATTGTGAGCGCGATCGAGAAAGTGCTGGTGGACGGTCCGCGCACACCCGACATGGGCGGCACGGCAAAAACGGTTGACGTGGGACGCGCGATCGCGGAAGCGCTATAACAACACAACAACACAGCATCAAAACATTTAACAACATCACGAATCACAGGCAACACCCGGCAACGTCAGACAACAATACTGGCGGCGGACATCAAATAACCACGAGGAGAAACACCATGAAATTGACAGGACAGCGGTTGACAGTGCAGTTGGCGTTGGTGGCGGCGGGTAGTCTGGCGGCGTTGACCAGCGGCATGGCGCATGCGGTTTATCCCGACAAACCGGTGCGATACATCATTCCGTTTGCGCCCGGTGGTGAATCCGATATTGCCGGACGATTTCAGCAAGTCGCGTTCCGCAAAAAATACAATCAGGAGTTGATTGTTGAATCCAAACCCGGCGGCGGCGGCGCATTGGCGTGGTCACAAACCAACTCGTTCCCCGGCGACGGTTACACCTGGATGAGCACCAATCTGCCGCATTTGATATTGCAGCCGATGGAAGGGCAGGTGCAATACAAGACCGACGATATCCAAAACGTGTGTTTTTATCACTACACGCCTGATGCCATTGTGGTGCGCAGCGAAAGCCCGTTCAAGACCTATCAAGATCTGGTGAAAGCCGCCAAATCGGCACCCGAGGCGGTTTCAATCGCCGGCTCAGCGACGTTTTCGGCGAACCACGTTGCCACCGAACGCTTTAACGCCGCCAACAATGTCAAAACCACCTACGTGCCGTACAAAGGTACGGGTGACCTGGTCGCGTCGTTGCTCGGTGGCCATGTCAGTATGGCGATGTCGTACGTGACCCTCGCCATTGCCCAAAAAGGCCGCACCCGCATGCTTGCCATCGCCACCGAAAAACGCCATCCACAATTTCCGGATGTGCCGACCTTCAAAGAGCTTGGCATCGACTGGGTGGACGGTGCCTTTCGCGGCATTGCCCTGCCAAAATCCGCCAGTGCGGAAGTACGCAAGCAGGTGTCGGATATTTGTCTTGAGATCAACAAGGACCCGGATTTCCAGAAGCGGATGGCGGACGGCGGCTTCGAGTTGATTGATATCGGCGTCGACAAAGTGCCGGCATTCATGGCCGAGCGCGCCAAGGTGGTCACGGAGGCGGCAAAACGCATGGGGCTACTCAAATAGACACGCTCACACCGGCACGCACATCGGCGGCGACAGCGCTCGATCTTGACGCCGTGCGCGCCGAGTTTCCGGCGCTGGCCTCCGGGTTTGTTTTCCTCGACAACGCCGGCGGCTCGCAGGTGCTGCGGCGGGTGGCGGATCGGATCCACGATTATTTGCTGACCACCAGCGTGCAACTTGGTGCGAGTTATGCCGTCTCGCAGCGTGCTGCCGAGCGCGTGTTGTCGGCACGGCACGCGGTGGCGGAAATGATCAACGCTGCACACGGCGACGAGGTGGTGATGGGGCCGGCGACCACGGCGCTCATGTTTATCCTCACCTCGGCGCTGCTGCCGGGAATCCGTCCCGGCGACGAAATCATTGTCACCAACACCGACCACGAGGCCAATATCGGCGGCTGGATGCGCCTTGAACAAACCGGTGCGGTGATCAAGATATGGGAAGTGCACCGCGACAGTCTGACGCTGGAACTTGATGACCTCGATCGCTTGCTGACGGATCGCACCAAATGGGTGGCGATGACCCACGCCTCAAATGTGCTCGGCAGTCTCAATCCGGTCGCGGAAGCGGCCAGACGGGTGCACGCGGTCGGCGGCAAATTGTGTGTCGATGGCGTGGCCTATGCCCCGCATCGTTTGGTCGATGTGCAAGCCAGCGGCGCGGATATTTATGTGTTCAGTTTTTACAAGGTGTTCGGCCCGCACTATGCGGTGCTATGGGGGCGGCGTGAGCTGTTGTTGTCACTGCCCAGCCTGAATCATCATTTCATCGGCCCCGAGGTGTTGCCGTACAAGCTGCAACCGGGTAATGTCAATTTTGAATTGTCGTGGGGTTGTGCGGGCATTGCTGAATACCTGGTTGATATGGGCGCAAGAATGGGTGGACGAGTGGGCGAAGCGGGCAGCCACCGCGAACACATGCAAACGGCATTTGACGCCTTTGCCCGCCACGAGGATATGCTCGCCGAGCAACTGCTGGCGTACCTGCGCGATAAAGCCGGAGTATCAATCATCGGCCACCGCCACGTCACCAACGGCAACCGCATGCCGACCATCAGCTTTGTGGTGGCCGGGCAGCAGTCATCGGTGATTGCACAGCATCTTGATCAATACAATATCGGCATCCGTTTTGGCGATTTTTATGCCCGGCGGTTGGTCGAGGCGCTCGGTTTGCAGGCGCAGGGTGGGGTGGTGCGGGTGTCGATGGCGCATTACAACACCGCCGAGGAAATTGCCCGGCTAATCACACATCTTGACGAGATTATTGGCCGTCGTTTGTGAGTTGCGACGGTGCTGTCGGCTAGACCAGGTCAAAACAACCTTGTTATAGAATCGATGCAACCGGCCAATACCGGCGGTTCCCGTTGGCCGTCTGATTCCATGCGGTTGCCCAGATAATCAGCAGCCTAATGTGCCGAGTCTCGTTCTTCAGATGCCCAATCGGTAATAGAGGAGATCTCGGACATGCCGCTATGCCTGGGATACCAGCCCTTATTCTTGCGCCGGGCAGCCCGCCGCACCGTTCGGTCGACGAAATCAATCATTCGGGGACACAGATTTACCAATCAGTGAAAAGCACTTGGCCTAATTGCGGCGACGGCCTACAGTGGCGGTGTATTGATCATTCTGCCTAACTGAATTCTGATGGCACTCAGCCCACGAGCGACCTACCTACCACAATGCACAACCCGCGCGAAACAGCAATGACCCGCCCACTAGATACTTTGCAGATCGCCACCAAGCTGATTGCAGGGTCCGCACTGTTTTGGGCCCTGGCTTCCACACTACTTTACTTCCTTGCGCCAGGCATCGAGACCTACGGGCGACTTTTGACCTTTGGCCAATGCACCGGGATTTCAATCATGGCGGTTGTCTTGGTGCTAAGGCGGCTGCCGCTACTCCGCTCTCACCCTGCTTGGATAGATTGGTCGATAACGGGGGCGGTCGCAATTCCGATTGGATTTGTCGGCGGTCATGTTGTTGCGTTTTTCTTGCTCGGTGAACCAATGCGACTAATTCAGCCAGGCCGCTTCGCATTTGTCCCGGTGCTGTTCACGGTTCTCGCATCGGCATTTGCGTTGTACTACTTCGCGA
The DNA here is from genome assembly GCA_031368465.1 of Burkholderiales bacterium. Lineage (GTDB taxonomy): Bacteria > Pseudomonadota > Gammaproteobacteria > Burkholderiales > Usitatibacteraceae > UKL13-2. The sequence goes on along the minus strand of JANMNT010000097.1, from coordinate 1,782 downwards.
TCCACGACAGGCTCGCGAAAGAGGGACAAATCCGCGCGGAAGCGCAACGGTTAGCAGCCGAATCGGAACTTAGAATGTTGCGTGCACAACTTGAGCCACACATGTTGTTCAATACTCTGGCAAATTTGCGATCGTTGCTGACAGAAGATCCGCGCCAAGCGGAAATCATGATAGATCGTTTGATTGTCTATTTGCGATCAGCGCTTTCGGCTTCCCGATCCGAATCGACAACGCTTGCCCGTGAGTTCGTGCAACTGCGCGCGTATCTTGAAATTATGGCCATCCGCATGGGTAAGCGGCTAGTGTACACACTCGAACTTCCTGCAGACCTAGAAACTACTGCCGTACCGCCAATGCTATTGCAGCCACTAGTCGAGAACGCGATCAAACACGGTATCGAACCAAAAGTCGGACCGGGTACCGTGGAAGTTTTTGCCCGCCGGTGCGACGCTGGTATCGAAATTATCGTAAGCGATTCAGGACTTGGCCTGCCGCCGAATTACGATTTAGCTGGACTAGCGGAGGGGCCGGGCGGCAGCTACGGATTGGTGCATGTCAGAGATCGACTAAAGGCGTTTTATGGCGCAAAGGCTTCGATGCAAATCAAGTCACGGTCGCCGACTGGCGTCTTGGCGACAATAATCATTCCTAACTGAGCCGCGCGCAGCTTGCGCGGCAAAACAGAGTTGTGAGTACTGCTACCGACTAGAGGATCAAGATGAATTCAAAAAACCGACCTAAAGCAATCATTGCTGAAGACGAACCAACGCTGGCGAAAACGCTTTTGCGGCTTTTGTCGGAAGTCTGGCCTGAACTGGATGTGCTGGAAGTCGCAGAAGATGGCGAAAAAGCGATAGAACTCGCACTTCAACACACCCCTGACGTTATGTTTCTCGACATCAAAATGCCTGGGAAGTCGGGACTTGAGGTGGCTGAAGCCGTCGCCGACGACTGGCCTGATGGGTGCGCAGAACCGCTACTCGTATTTGTCACCGCGTTTGATGCCTACGCAGTACCTGCCTTTGAACGCGCGGCTGTCGACTACATTTTAAAACCGGCAACGGCCGAACGGCTTAAGCTGACAGTAGATCGGCTCAAACAGCGGCTTGCCAATCGGCGTGACGAGCCACAGAGCGGCGAATTGGCGTCATTGATGAGACGTGTTCAATCCATTTCTGGTCCAGACGAACCTGTCACCGAGCGCATCAAAGTACTCCGCGCTGGCGTAGGAAACACTGTCCGTATGATTCCAATTGTAGACGTTCTTTGCCTAGAGGCGACGGATAAATACGTAAATGTTGTCACCGCAACCGGCGAGGCGTTGATCCGAATGAGTTTGCGAGAACTCATGGCTAGACTCGACGGTGCCGACTTTATGCAAGTTCACCGAAGCATCATGGTGAATCAAAACGCCATCGTTAGCGCGACGCGAGACGAGGCCGGGCACTACAGTCTCAAACTGCGGGGACTGGATCGCACGTTGAAAGTTAGCCGCGCGTTTGGCCACTTGTTCCGAGCTATGTAGGGTTGGCTGCCCCGGAGCGCTGACGGTGCCTCCAGCTCCTTATCCCGGCCAGGGAGGGAATGTAATCAGCCGATCAAACGCCCAAATGCGGATCTGAGCCCCGCCAGCTTCGCGGTCGATAGTCTCATTTCTGATCAGCGACGTGCGCCGACGTTGTCGTGCTATCCCTAACGCTCTTATTTATTTACTAAACGGAGCTTGAGCGGGTTTTGCCGCGGTAGCCTCAAGTTGACCACCGCAAATCGCTTTCGGCACTC
>JANMNT010000089.1:0-9127 GCA_031368465.1 Burkholderiales bacterium | reverse complement strand
TGCGACCGTCAGCTGCTGTGAAATTCCGGCCAATTCCTCCGATCCGGCACGCACCTGGGCAACATTGCGACTCAAGTTTGTCAAGTCGTTTTTAGCCGCAAGAATTGCCGTCGCCGCGTTTGACGCCTCCTGATAGCGCTTGGTCAGCTCTTCCAGGCGCGAGGTCAGCTCCTCAGAGATCTTTGCGTTAGGGACCTTTGTGTTGAATGCGGGACCGCCATCATTCAGCACGTCCATGTAGATCTGAAATTGATCGCGGCTATCTTGAAGCTGGGGAAACGCCGATACGTCGCCGCGCGCAGCAAGTCCAGCCGATTTCGCCAACCGTTGCGTATGGAATTGCAGCTGTGAGGTGATGTTTGTCCAGGTCGAAATATTGCCGCGACTGTTCGTGTCAAGCGCGATCGCACCAAGCATGAATACGAAAAAAACGGCGATCAGTGTTCCAAGCACTTGGAACTGTGTTTGCAGCGGATATCGACCGAGTACGGGAAGCGAAAATGCACCCATGTCGCGTTTGGGTTTGGCGGTCTTGTTGGCCGCCACCGTTGCGGCAAGTTTTTGCGTCTGGTTGCCGGTTGCACCAAAGGCAGAATTGGTCGCCGGACCGGTCGCTGATCGAGCACCAGTTGTTGGCCCCGCGGAAATGATGGAGCTCTGTTTCTTTGCGCCAAATAGTCCGCCGAACCAGCCGTTGGACGGCTTTTTCACCGGTTGACCTTTGGATGCAGCAACCGCGGTTGCCGCGGTCTTGGGGCCCGACTTAGCCTTGCCCTTGAAAAAGGACGGCGTGGGAAATTTAAAAGCCATTGTGGTTTCTCCGAACCGATCAATATCAACACTGTTTCAATACCGCCAAAAAACAACAATGCCAAATTGTCAGTTGCCAAACTTCGAAAATTAAAAAATACGTAAAAACACTTGTGCTACAAATATGCTTGCGTCGCTGGCAAGTCCTTACATGCGGTCAAATGACCAGCGAAGCAGTCTAAGCCGCCGCCTTGTCTGTGTTACCGGCTTCACTGACGTCGAGAAAGGACGGGTTACGAGCCAAAACCCTTACATCAAGTTCCAACCAAACCTTGTTGTCTGCGTCGCGGTATTGCGCGGCTATCCACGGGCGGGACGGATCGGAAATCGATTCACGTGTAAACAGATCAGGATTACGCAGCCCCAACATGCGACTCACAACAATCCCTGATGCCTCCAACAAATGTTCGTTAATCAGCACCACGCGCCGCTCTGCGCCCGCCGCAATCGGTGCCTGTCCTTGAAACGCGGAAAAATCAGCAATCGAAAACAGCCTGCCGCGTATGTTGGCCACACCGTAAAACCATGGTTTGGTTTGCGGCACTGGCACAAAATTGGGCGCTGGAATCACCTCCGCCACGTCGGCCAGACTCACAAACCAGCTTTCATTACCGACTTGGAAGCCCAGCTTTGACGCGAATGCGCGCAGTTTGGACGGATCGCGCAGGCGCTCCGCCAGGTTGCGCTGAAACTCACGTAGGCTCGATTTGCGTGCCATGGACTGTTTGCGTCAGGAAATTGCGATTAGCCGAGCGCTTTGATCTTCGCAATCAGATCCGGGGCGTTGATGGGCTTGACGATGTAATCTTTGGCGCCTTGCCGCATTCCCCAGATCTTGTCGGTTTCTTGATCCTTGGTGGTGCAAATAAAAACAGGGATATGTTTTGTGGTTTCTTCGCGGGTGATTGCGCGGGTTGCCTGAAATCCGTTGAGGCCGGGCATCACCACATCCATCAGCACCAAATCGGGTTGCTCGCGTTTGGCGACCTCGACCCCCTCTTCGCCGCTGGCCGCATAAATGACCGTAAAACCGGCTTTGGTCAGCAATCCCTCCATAAAGGTGCGCTCTGTCGGGGAATCATCAACAACAAGTATTTTGTTTATGGCCATTTGGTTTACTCCAGCAAGGCAGGGTCAGAAAAGTAACGAAGAAATATCAATTTTATAAGTATTGGGCACGCTTTTGAGCGTACGCCCGCTCTCATCTGCGTGAAAATCCGCAATCAAGCCGCATTCTGCTGTCCGGCGCGAATTGCCAAGTGCGCTTCGACTGCTTTCAGGAGGCTTTCTTTCGAAAATGGTTTGGTCAGATATTCGTCCGATCCAACCATCCTGCCGCGGGCACGGTCAAACAGGCTGTCTTTGGATGACAACATGATGACCGGCGTCGCCTTATGCTTGCCGTTTTTCTTGATCAACGCGCAAGTCTGGTAGCCGTCAAGACGGGGCATCATAATGTCGACAAAAATAACGTCGGGCTGGTGATCGGTGATCTTTGCGAGCGCGTCAAAGCCGTTCTCTGCCAGAATCACCTGACAGCCTGCTTGCATCAGGAAAATTTCGGCGCTGCGCCGGATGGTGTTCGAGTCATCGATCACCATTACCCGGGTACCCGACAATGCTTTTGTGTCCGCCACAAAGTCACTTTCTATTTTTTGCCACTTACAAATACCACCTAACTGCCCGCGGCCGAATTGTTGCCGACGCTGACGGACTAACGAGGTTAGCCCTTCCAACCCTTAAAAACAATAGGTTGAACAGCAACTTGGCCGTATGCCACATCATTTATTGACTATCGGCCGAAAAGTTAAAAATCATCGCAGAAATTTCTACAAACGCCAAATTCATTATAAGATTAATTGTCGAAAAGCAACGCCATCATCAGGGGTGAAACGATGATTTTGGGTACATGAGGCGGCTGCGCGGCCCAAGAAACCCGACCAACGTTCCAACGGCGGCAAATGCCAATCAAACTATAGTTCGACCATTTCGAAATCGTCCTTGCGCGCGCCACATTCCGGACAGGCCCAGCCGACGGGCACGTCTTCCCACCTTGTGCCGGCAGCAATTCCGTCGTCAGGCCAGCCGACCGACTCGTCATAGATAAACCCACAAACAAGGCACATCCAGGTCTTTGTCGATGCAACAGGATTGGTCATAAATAAATTGGTGAAGGAATTTGCATCGGTTAAGGGCAAAAGTGGGTTGAGCTCTAATTACGGCGATAGAATGTATTTGCTTTAGCGTTGCTGCGTTGGATTCTAGCGGTTTTGACCCTGAATTCACGTTTCCGCTTTTGTACCCATCGAGTCGCTTGACCCCGTTAACTACATTCCCGCCATGTCTGACGCATATAAATCACCTCCAGCGGTACTGACGTTTTCTGCCACGGATCCGTCAGGCGGAGCGGGACTCCAGGCAGACTTGCTGACGCTTGCAAGCATGGGCTGTCATCCATTATCCGTCGTCACGGCCATCACCGTGCAGGACACGTCCGGCGTCGAGGGTATTCAGGTAATCGACGCGGACTGGGTGGCGGATCAAGCCAGGGCAATTCTTGAAGACATTCCCATTGCTGCGTTCAAACTTGGCGTCATGGGCAGCGCGGAGAATATTGCGGCTATAGCCGAAATCGTTTCAGACTATCCCGAGATTCCGCTCATTTTTGACCCGGTGCTTTCATCGGCACGGGGTGACGAATTTGCCAACGAAGAGGCATTGGAGGCAATTCGCGAAATGATCATCCCGCAAACCACAGTCATTACACCGAACACCCCGGAACTACGACGTCTGATGATGACCGACGACGATGACGAAGCCGTCAGTCATGAGAAGCTGGTCCGTCGTCTGACAGATTTGGGCGCGGAATATGTGCTGGTCACCGGGACACACGATGCAACGCTGGAAGTGATTAACACCCTATATGGCGACCGTGGCGTGATGCGTGCCGATCGTTGGCAACGGCTTCCCGGCAGCTACCATGGCTCAGGATGCACGCTGGCCGCTGCATTAGCGGCGACAATTGCGCGTGGCATGGATATTGACGAGGCAGTGCGTGAGGCTCAGGAATACACTTGGCAGACGCTCAAATTTGGCTTTCGTCCTGGGATGGGACAACATATTCCGGATCGAATGTTTTGGGCCCGTGACGATGATAGTGATGCTAGCGGCGACGCTGGTGAAAAAGCAGATCCGCCGCCAGCGCCCGGCGTTGAGTCGACGGGTTCGCGCCATTAATTGTGGTCGGGATGGAAGCAGCGGCGAAATCGAATGTCGAAACGCATATCCGGGGGCTCTACGCAATAACGCCAGATTGGCCTGACTCGGGAACCTTGGAAGCCATGTTGCAGGAGGCATTCAACGCAGGTGTGCGCTTGCTTCAGTATCGACGCAAAACAAAATCTGACAGCCTTCAGCGATTTGAAGCGGAACGATACTGCCAAATGGCCAAAGCGGCAGGCGCGAGGTTGATTGTTAATGATGATTTGGCGCTTGCGCAATTTGTCGGTGCCCACGGCGTTCACTGGGGGCGCGAAGACGTGCCGTTGGTAACCATGGCCGAAAAGATTCGCGCGACAAAACTTGCGCAGGGCGACGCGTTCATCATCGGCATTTCTTGCTACGATGATTTTTTATTGGCGGAAGCGGCGATTGCTGCCGGCGCTGACTATGTTGCATTCGGCAGCATGTTCGCTTCGCCAACCAAGCCGAATGCGAGTTCGGCAAGTCTGGATCTCATTCGCCGCGCGAAACGGGCGTTCGAAGCGCCGATTGTGGCCATTGGTGGCATCACAGTTGATAATGCAGCAAGCGCAATTGATGCCGGCGCAGATTCACTTGCGGTGATTTCCGGGATCTTTGCCAAAGATTCAAATGACGAATTCAAGGGCATCACTGCTCGCGTCAAGCGTTTTTCCACACTATTTGAAAATGATCATCGGCATGACAGTCCCATATAGTCTCGATAACAGCAAGGTACTTTTTGAAAAATCCCAACGCGTCATCCCCGGCGGCGTCAATTCGCCGGTACGCGCATTTCGTGCAGTCGGCGGTACGCCCGTTTTTTTCAAGAAGGCGCGAGGCGCCTACCTCTGGGATGTTGACGGTAATCGCTACATTGACTATGTTGGTTCATGGGGTCCCGCCATTGTTGGACACGCCCACCCTGAGGTTGTCTCCGCATTGCAGGCCCGTGCCGTTGACGGCTTGAGTTTTGGCGCCCCGACCGAGGCTGAACTCGACATGGCTGAATTGTTATGCAAATTGTTGCCGTCGCTCGAGCAGGTCAGGCTGGTAAGTTCCGGGACGGAGGCAACCATGAGTGCGATCAGGCTCGCCCGCGGCGCAACGGGGCGGGACAAGATCGTCAAATTTGAAGGTTGTTATCATGGCCATGCCGACTCCCTGCTGGTCAAGGCGGGCTCCGGCGCGTTGACGTTTGGCCATCCGAGTTCGGCCGGGGTTCCGGCGGCTGTTGCGGTTGATACGATTGTTCTTACATACAATGACCAAGGCGAATTGGAAAAAACGTTTTCCAGCATCGGCGACTCGTTGGCGTGCGTCATTATCGAGCCGATTGCCGGCAATATGAATTTTGTCATGCCGTCGCTTGCATACATGCAAATGTTACGCACGCTGTGCACCAGGCACGGCGTTATTCTAATATTTGATGAAGTAATGACCGGATTTCGTGTCGGATTGCACGGTGCGCAAGGTCATTACGGCATCACCCCGGACTTGACCACCTTGGGAAAGATCATTGGCGGCGGAATGCCGGTTGGCGCATTTGGCGGCCGGCGCGACATCATGGCGCATATGGCCCCTCTGGGCGGTGTTTATCAAGCGGGGACATTATCGGGAAATCCGGTGGCGGTGGCAGCCGGAATGAAGACGCTTGAATTGATTTCCCGACCCGGCTTTTATGAGGCGCTATCGGCAAGTACTAGGCGTCTTTGCCTAGGCATGACCGATGCCGCAAATGAGGCGGGCGAAATTTTTTCGGCGAAGAGTCTCGGCGGTATGTTTGGTATTTTCTTTTCCAGTGAGCCGCCGGCTTCATATCTCCACGTGATGCAATCAAATCGCGACCGCTTCAACCGCTTTTTTCACGCAATGCTTGCGCGTGGCGTTTATTTGGCCCCGTCCGCATTTGAAGCCGGCTTTGTTTCAAAGGCCCATACCGATACCGACATTGACAATACCATCGCCTGCGCACGCGAAACGTTTGCGGAGATGCGCGGATAACCCGGCATACGTGAAGCCAAACCTAACTGTCGATCGGGCTGCACTGGTGGCATTTGTTTTTGCCGTCGTGGCGATTGGCACGGTGTCGGTGGTGTCGGTCATCGCGCTGGAAAACCTGATCGGCACCAGCGCGCGCGCTCTTGGCATGCAACGCATCATCTCAAGCCTGGAGGCGATTCGTTTTCACGCCCTCGCAATCGACAATGCCGAGGGAAACTACGTCATCACAGGTGCGCTCAGGGACAAGAACCGCTACCGCGAGGCTGAGGTTGAAATGCGTGCAGAAATGGAATATCTCAGGGGCAAGCGGGCGGAACTACCGAATTTCGATGCGCGCTATGCCCCATTGCGGCAAAACGTCGAAGAACTGATCGAGGCCGAGAAAAAAATTGTCGACGCGCGGGCGGCAAACGGTTTCGACGCGGCAAAAAAGCTGATTCTTGAGGGACGAGGCGTCGTCATTCAACAAGACGTTATTATGTTGACGCGCGGCATGTTGCTTGACGCGAAAAACGTCCTGGGTGAACTGGAGCGCCAGCAGGTGGCGCTTGCGGAACGAACACAACAGTGGATTGTCGCGTTAATATCGAGCTCTGCGTTGGTGCTGGTATTCTTCCACGGTATTGTCCGCAGACTCTCGAATGACCAAATCGCCGCCCGTGAAAAAATTGCTTATTACGCCATGCACGATTCGTTAACCAGATTGCCAAACCGTCCGGCGGCAATCGAGCATCTCGACGCCAAATTTGCAGATGCGGCGACAGAGCGCGCGCTCGGCGGGTTTACGGTGATGTTGCTCGACCTTGACGGGTTCAAGGCGGTTAATGACGCAATGGGTCACGATGCGGGGGATGAGTTGTTAACGATGGTGGCGCAACGCGCGATCAATGTGCTTCGTGATTCCGACTTTTTTGCCAGACTTGGCGGGGATGAGTTCCTGGTGGTCCTGCCGCAAATTTCCGAACATGAGACAGCGGGATTGGTGGCAAACAAACTCATCGAGAGCATTGCCAAACCATACGCGCTCAAGGGTGGTGAGGCGCGCGTGACCGTCAGTATCGGTGTGAGTTCTTTTCCGGAACACGGCGATGATCGCGAGGTATTGATGAAGTGCGCCGATATCGCGATGTATGCCGCAAAACGTGCTGGGCGGAACCGGGCCTGCTTCTTTGAAAAGGGGTTGCGCGCCAGGTAATGACGAATTTGGGCATCAAAAAAGCCGCATCAACACGCGGCCTTTTTATACCCCTGTCCAATGGGAATAGCCCAATGCGCGCCTATTGTGCGGCGGCGATTTTTGCGTTGGATGTGCCTTGCAATCGCATGCCGGCCATATATTCGGCGACCGCGACCAAATCACCTTCTTTCATCCGGCTCGAGATGGCATTCATTTGTGTGTTTTTGCGTTCGCCGCTTGCGTAGGCCTTCAGCTGTGCAATTGAATATTCAGGCCATTGCCCTGCGACTTTCGGATATAAAGCGGGAATACCCGCGCCAATCCCGCCGTGGCAGCCCGCGCACGCCGGCACTTTTGCCTCTGGAATGCCGACCCGGTAAATCGTCTGACCACGTTCCGCTATTACCTTGTCGCGTGCAACCGCGTTGGTCTTGCCACGCTGCGCATAATAGTATGCTCCGAGCGCCTTCATATCATCAGGCGACAGGTTGGCAGCCATACCCTGCATAATGGCGTTTGTACGGCCCCCTGATTTGTATAGATCAAGTTGCTTGGCGATATACTCGGCAGGCATTCCCGCAATATTTGGATTCGCGGAAATTGGACTGTAGCCGTCCAATCCGTGACACGCAACACAAACGGCCCCGACAATTTGTTTGCCTCTATCCAGACGTTCTGCGTAGGTGGGTATTGGGGCGGATGCTTTTGCCTCCGATTTTGCAGGCTCGGCGGCTGCAAATACGGCTGAACTGATCACCGTCGCGGCCGATACCAAAATTTTTGCCCAGATTGCCCAATTCTTCATTTTCTAACCCTTTTTTACGCTCTTTGCACGGTAAGCGCCATTTTAGCCCATCACGCGCAAAGAGAAAACCAAATCGAACAAACCTGATCGAGCGCCCAGTGAAACTGTTTGCCAACGTTGTTTATACCGCCTCCGCCCATGATTTGGAGCAGCTTCCGCCGGATGTCGGCGCAGAAATTGCCTTTGTCGGGCGCTCCAACTCTGGGAAGTCTTCAGCCATCAATACACTGGCCCATCACAACCGGTTGGCATTTGTATCCAAGACGCCGGGGCGGACCCAGTTGATCAATTTCTTTTCGTTGGGTGCCGGCAAGTCGTTGGTGGATTTGCCGGGCTACGGTTATGCAAAGGTACCCCCCGAGGTGAAGGCGCACTGGGAAGAAACGCTCGCAAGTTATGTCTCCGGCCGCAATGCGCTGAGGGGGTTGGTGCTCATTATGGATGCACGTCACCCCCTGAAGCCGGCAGATGAACGCCTGTTGGACTGGTATGCACCGACAAAAAAGCCCGTGCATTGCCTGCTCACCAAAGCGGACAAGCTTACCAAGAGCGAACAAGCGCAAACACTCAAACTGGTTCGTGATCAATTGCGACTCGCCAATCGCAATGCGACGGCGCAGTTATTTTCCGCGTTAAAAAGGACTGGCGTGGAAGAGGCTGAAAAGCAGATCGCCAAAATGCTCGAATGAGCAGACTCGCGATCTTGGAAAAGAAAATGGGGCATAGGAAAAGGGGTTAACCTATGCCCCGAAAGCCTTTGTTGAAAGGCCCCGCTCAGGGAGGTGAAGCGGGGAAGCGCAAGCGCCTCATCAACATAGATTCCGCCGCATGATGAAAGTTCAACGCTGTCCAGAATTCTCGATTTAGCAGTCAACATGCGTCAAGAAAATAGGCAACGTACTTTTTTCAACACCACAATTAGCCTTAATTTAAATATGGACATTGGAAAATTTCCCCATCGTCGTATGCGTCGCTTGCGACGCACCACCTTTCTCCGCGATATGGTGCGTGAGTCGTCACTTTCGCCGGCAGATTTTATTTATCCGGTGTTTATTTTGGAGGGGGCAAAACGCCGTGAGTCAATTGCGTCA
>JANMNT010000079.1:0-11163 GCA_031368465.1 Burkholderiales bacterium | reverse complement strand
TACAGCCACACACTGACCAACATCGGTAACTGTGAAGAAACAATTGTTGGTTCGCTCACCGGTGGTGTGGTCGGCTGGACCGCGGTCGCCGCGCTTGACCCGGCATCAACCGGCAGCGGTGGTTTGTCCGGCGCATTGTCGTCATCGAGTCCCGCTGTTTCAACGCCGGTGGTGTTGGCACCAGGTCAATCGGCAAATTATCTGGTCGTGGTAACCGCGCCGGCAACAGCACGCCCGGGTGATACGGCAACACATGTCATTTCGGTGTCGAGCACGTCGACAGCGGCCCCGGGTTCGCCGGCCTCGACGCGTATTGCCTCCAACAACGACGTGACAACGGTCGATCCAAACGCAACCAATCTTCCGGATGACATCATTCGTGGATTTATTGACAGCGAATACCGGCGCGCAACACTCTGGACATTTATCGGCCGCGATTTTTTCCTGCGTGCGTCGGCGCCGTCCTGCAATGCCATCCCGGATGTGATCGAACGTCGCACAATTATCATCACCGGGCCCAATGGTGAGCGCGAAGAAATTATTGCGATCGAGACGGGGCCGAACACCGGCATTTTTGATGCATCCATTCCGGTGCGTTTGCCGCCGGCGATTCCCGGCGACCTGATCCTCGAGGGGGTCGCCTACGATACCTTTGGTGTCGAGATCGTCGGTTGCGGTCGTCGCATTTCGACCACGGTGACATTGATCGACCCGAATGGTGTTGTGTTTGACAGTCGCACCAATGCCCCGGTTTCCGGCGCCAGCGTGCGACTGGTGCGTGCCGCCGCAGGGGTTTGCTCGGCAACATTGGCCCCGGTTCAGGTCCTCGATAATGGGATGATCGTTAATGCACCGAATCCGGTTGTTACCGGTGCCGACGGCCGCTTTGATTTCCCGCTGGTCACCGCCGGCGACTATTGTGTGCAGGTGCGGCCGCCCAACGGCTTTACCTGGACGTCGATTGTCGCCGCAGATCAACTGCCGGCGGGACGTAACATCCTCGCCACCGGACCAACATCCGGTGGATCGTATGGTGGCGCGTTCAGGGTCGGCCCGGAAACCGGCCCGGTCATACTCGATATCCCGGTCGACTCCGGCCTGGTCAGTGGACTGTTTATTCGCAAAGAAACCCTGCGATCATTTGTCGAGCTTGGCGAATTTGTTGACTACACCGTCACGCTGAACAATCAGACCGGTTATGCCCTGCGTCAAAGCGACGTGTTTGCCACTGACGATTTGCCCGCTGGTTTTACCTATGTTCGCGGCAGTGCGCGTGTCGGCGGCAGGACGATTGCCGATCCGACCGGTGATGGCGGTCCGCGGTTGGTGTTCAACGTTGGTCGAATGGATGTTGGTGGGCAGGCGAAATTGACCTACCGCGTCCGCGTCGGCCCCGGCGCGTTGCAGGGCGACGGCGTCAATCGTGTCATTGCCGCGTTTCGTATCGGCGCAACGGGTCTTTACAGCCAGTCAAATGTTGCATCCGCCAAAGTGGGTGTTTCGGCGGGCGTGTTCAGTGATCGCGTCTATATTGTTGGCAAGATTTTTGCCGATTGCAATGCGGATGGGCTGCAAACCCGGACCGACGGCAATATTGCCCGCGAAATCGGCATCCCCGGGGTGCGTCTGTTCCTTGAGGACGGCACAAGTATTGTGACGGACGCCGAAGGCAAATACAGTTTTTACGGCATCACACCACGTACCCACGTATTAAAAATTGACCGGACGACGCTGCCCGATGGTGTGACGATAGACGATTTGGCAATACTTTCGCCGCGCAATCTTGGCAAGGGAGACAGTCGTATCCTTGATCTGAAGAATGGCGAAATTCACAAGGCCAATTTCGCCGTAACCGGGTGCAGGCCGGTGGCAATGAAGGACATCGCCGCGCGCCGCGCCGCGGCATCGCGTCTCAATACAGAGATCGACGGCCGCTTGCAGGAAAAGCTGTCGACTGACACCGTCACACGACCACTATCCGATGTCAAGGCGCTTCCGGCATCCGGTACCGTCGGTCAGGCGCTGGTACCGTCGGATGCGACCGGAACGATCAATGCGCAGAAAGTGCAAGCTGCGCAGGCCGTCGCGCCGCCCGTCGCGGCAAGTGTTCTGCCGACAGCAAGCACACCAGCCGCCGTCACCGGCAATCAATCAACCGGCGCGGCAGGTGCCGGCCATGTTGACGCTGGCAAGTTGCCCAAAGCCGCGGCACCGTTGCCGCTCGAAGAAATCCTGTCAAACGAAAACAACACGCTGGGTTTTATTGGTTTGAAGAGTGGCGATGTACTTGGCTTCGCCCAAACCTCAATTCGGGTCAAGGGTGCGGCAGGCACGACCTTCAAGTTGTTGGTCAATGGCATTGAGGTTCCCGACAGCCGTGTCGGTAAACGCGCATTGCTCGAAGACAAACAGCTGCAGGCGTGGGAATACATCGGTATCGAATTACAGGCCGGCGAAAATGCGCTGGTACTAACCCAGACTGATGCGTTTGGCAATCTGCGTGGCGAAAGCAAATTAACGCTGTTGGCGCCGGGCGAGCTGGCGCAAATCAATATCGCGTATGGCGACCGCATTCGCAGCAGCGGTGGCGCGACCGCGGATGGCAAAACACCGGTGACCGTGACCGTCAAAATGCTGGACAAGCTTGGCACGCCGGTAACGTCGCGCTTGCCGCTGACACTCTCATCCACCCTCGGTCGCTGGGATGTGGTTGACGTCAATCCGGTTGAGCCCGGTATACAGGTGTTTGTCGAGGGCGGCGTTGGTGAATTTGTGATCCTGCCACCGGCCGAGCCCGGCCAGGCGCTGATCAGCGTAGAGAGCGGACGCGTCAAGCACATCGCGCCGCTCGATTTCCTGCCTGATCTGCGCGAAATGGTTGCGTCCGGTTTAATCGAAGGCATCATCAACTTACGCAAACTTGATAGCCGTGCGCTGGTGCCGACCCGCCAGCAGGATGCATTTGAAAAGGAAATCGTCAATACGGTTCGAACCTGGAACGACGGCAAGTATCAAGGTTCCGCACGCGCGGCAATGTTTTTGAAGGGCAAGATCAAAGGCGAATATTTGCTGACGGTCGCGTATGACTCTGACAAGGATACAAAAGAGCGCCTGTTCCGTGATATCCAGCCAGACGAGTTTTACCCGGTTTATGGTGATTCGTCGGTGCGTGCATTTGACGCCCAGTCAACCGGACGGCTGTATGTGCGGGTTGACCACAAAAAATCCTACCTGCTATACGGTGACTTCAATACCGCGGGTGGAGCCGAAAATCGCCAGCTCTCCAACTACAATCGTTCGCTGACCGGTATCAAACAGCATTACGAAACGGCCAAGGTGCAGGCAAATGTTTTTGCCAGCCGTGATTCGACCAAACAGGTGGTAGACGAATTCCGCGCAAACGGGACGTCCGGGCCGTTCACGTTGACCAACACGCGCGGACTGATCAACAGCGAAAAACTTGAAGTGCTCACACGCGATCGCAATCAGGCAAACATCATCTTGCGCGCGCTGCCGTTGATGCGGTTTGTCGACTATGAGATCGAAACACTAACCGGACGCATCTTGCTCAAGGCGCCGGTGGCGTCGCTGGACGAAAATCTGAACCCACAATCATTGCGCATCACCTACGAGGTGGATCAGGGCGGACCGCAATTTTGGGTGGCGGGCGCGGACGCGCAGGTGAAGGTGACCGATCGGATTGAGATCGGCGCATCGATTGTCGACGACCGCAACCCAACCGACAAATTCCGCATGATGTCGATCAACAGTGTGGCGAAAATTGCTGACAAATCGTTCATCATTGCCGAAATTGTCCGCACATCGCGTGAGAAATTTTTGCTTGGCGAGTCATCGGGTGAAGTCAGCGGCAATGCAAAACGCGTCGAATTCAAACACAAGGACGGCAGTTTCGACGGCAACCTGTTTATCGCCAAGTCCGATGCGGGTTTTGACAATCCGAACGCCTCATTGGCAAAGGGGCGTACCGAGGCGGGCGGCAAGATGAGCTACCGGCTCAATGACAAGACCGGCTTCAAGGGTGAATTGCTGTCGACCCAGGATAACGTGACCGGCGCAAAACGCGATGGCATATTGCTCAGTATCGAACGCACGTTGGGCGCCGGACTGCGTGCCGAGTTCGGCATGCGCCATGCCAGAGACACACAGGCAGCCCCGGTTGCCGGTGTTGGTGGCTCGCTCGGACAGGCCTCCAAGCAAGACGTCACGACTGTGCGCGGTCGCGTTACCGGCGAGGTGCCCGGCATCAAGAACTTCAGCGCCTACGGCGAGGCGGAATTTGATGTGCAGGATACACAACGGAAAATATTGGCCGTTGGCGGTGACTATCAATTGCCCAACAAAGGCCGGCTGTACGCGCGGCATGAATTTGTTTCGTCGATCACCGGCCCGTATGGTTTGAATAATCAACAACGGCAGAATGCCACAGTGGTCGGTATCAACACCGATTACATGAAGGACGGCAATTTGTTCAGCGAATACCGGGTGCGTGATGCCATCTCGGGTGGTGATGCTGAGGCGGCAATCGGCTTGCGCAATTCCTGGACGGTTGCGGAGGGATTAAAGCTGCAAACCGGCTTCGAACGGGTGCATACGCTTGCGGGTGCCGGCACCGGCGAATCGACCGCATTGACCGGCGGCCTTGAGTACACCGCAAACCCGCTTTGGAAAGGGTCAACACGTCTTGAGTTGCGTGAAGGACAGTCGCAGGACTCGATCCTGTCGACCATTGCCCTTGCGTCAAAACTTAATCGTGACTGGACCGTGCTCGGCCGCAATACATTCTCGCTGCTCAAGAACAAAGGCCAGGCAAAAGGAGAAAACAAACAGGAACGTTTGCAGTTGGGACTTGCCTATCGCGATACCGACAACGACACATGGAATGCGTTGGGACGCATCGAGCACCGGACGGAAAGTGATACAACACAACCGGAAATTGTGCTTAAACGATCCATTGAAATGATATCGCTGCACGCCAACTGGCAACCGCGCCGGCCGTTTACCTTTAGTGCGCGTTACGCGGCAAAATGGGTCAATGAGAATTCCAATGGCCTTGCCAGCAAGAACAACGCACAACTTGTCGCCGGTCGTGCCGTTTGGGAAATCTCACCGCGCTGGGACGTGTCAATCAATGCGTCCACCTTGCTGGGTCGGGGCGCAGCCGCCAAACAATACGGACTCGGCGCCGAACTTGGCTTCATGGTGATGGAAAACCTTTGGCTGTCGGCGGGTTACAACTGGTTTGGTTACAAAGACCAGGACCTCACCGCGAGCGATTACACCAACAAAGGTGTGTTTGTCCGGTTGCGTTACAAGTTTGATGAAGATTTATTTGCGGGCAAATCAAAACCAGTTGGTTCATCCCCCGGCGCTGTCAAGACGCCGGGTACGTCGGCGGCTGCGCCTGCAGCAGACACGCCAACCGAACCTGCGCCGTGAGCCTGCTCCCTAAAGTCTTTGTTGCGTGGTGGTTCGGTCGCTTGCGGCAGGGCGGACTGCGCGCGCTGATCGTGGCACTGACACTGGGCGTCGCTGCGCTGATCCAATCGCACGCGGCACGCGCTGAGGGTATCTATGCGATATCCGTAAATGGTATCTGGGTGCTTGATTCAAACTCTGGTGCAGCGACACAACAACTCTGGGCATTCAGCCCGCCGTACCCTGCTGGATCCTTGGCGACCATCGCGACCAGTCCGGGAGACGGGCGGGTCTATTATCTTGATGCACAAACAGGAAATCCGAATCTATGGCGATTTGATCCGGCAACGCCAACGATTGCACCGGTGTTGATTGGCGCCATGGGCGTGTCGAGTACGGGTGTCGTCCGGATGGGATTTGATTTTGCTGGGACCTTGTTTGCAATGAATACAGGAACCCCGGCCACTTTATGGACGGTGGACCCTGCGACCGGCGGGATCCTGACTGCGATAACGACTTCAGGCGCCGTCCCCGGCGGTGGTGGCGACCTTTGCCGTCAACCGGGCACCAATACGTTTTACCTGGTGTCGCAGCAAATTCTCTACACGATCGCGCCGACCGGCGTCATCACGCAATTGGGAACAATTACCGGCATTGGAGCGGGCGCGATAACCGGTTGTGCGTTTGATGCCAACGGTGTGATGTATGTTTCGCCAAGTACAACCGGTCAGGTCTACCGGGTCAATGTTGGCACGCTGACCGGAACAGCGCTCACGCTAAGCAGCGGCATTCCGAATATTGGCGATCTTGCGACGGCAACTGCCCGCGTCACCGACCTGGGCCTTTCCAAGAGTGCAAGTTCCATTACACCCGGCAATACCGTCAGCTTTACGCTGACCGTTACAAACAAAGGGCCACTTCGTGCCACGACCGTGAATGTGCGTGATCTGCTGCCGGCCGGATTGACATTTGTGTCGGCAACGCCGAGTCAGGGAACCTACAACCCTACGACTGGTATCTGGAATGTCGGCACCGTTAATTTTCCCGGCTCGGCGACATTAACGATCAACGCGAACGTTGCAGTCGGCGCCGGTAGCATCATCAATACGGCCGAAATCTACTTCGTTGATCAGAAGGATCCGAACTCCACACCGAACAACAACGTTGCAGGCGAAGACGACCAGGCAAGTGTCACGATAACGCGCAGTCCGGATTTGCAGGTCACCAAGACGTCGACGACGTTTGCGCCGAATGCCGCAGGTTCCTACACCATTACCGTAAACAACCTTCTTGGCAGTGCGAACTCGGCTGGTACGATTACCGTGATCGACAACATGCCGACCGGCATTACGATCACGTCCACGCCCACAGGTACCGGCTGGACTTGTACTTCGTCAACAACAACACAGTTGAATTGCACCAGTATTACCGTCGTAAACGCCGGCGCCTCGGGCAATCCGATCACGGTGCCGATTCTCAACGTCAATCCCGGCGGCACCAACGTCTCCAACGTCGTCACGGTCTCCGGCGGTGGCGAGCCGGCGAACCTCGCCGGAAACAACACCAGCGCGGCGCTGATCACCACCGTTTGCGCGGCACTTTGTCCGGATTTAACAGTCACCAAGACAACAGCAAGTGCATCATTCACACCCGGTACGGCGGCGAGTTACACCATCACCGTCAACAACGCCGGCGGGCTTGCAACATCCGGCACCATCACCGCAACAGATACCTTGCCGACCGGCCTGGTGCTTTCCGCAGCGCCATCCGGGGTCGGCTGGACGTGTGCCGCAAATCAAGGTGGGGCAGGCAACAACACAATCGGTAACCCGAATATTAACTGTACGTCCGTGACAGCACTGAATCCGTCGACGGCGGCGACCGTTATTACGGTGCCGGTATCGGTCGCGTCGACTGCGGTGACAATCGCATCAGCACGCCCCAACCCAACGGTGTCGAATACGGCGACGGTGTCGGGCGGTGGCGAGCCGCCATCGGCAAATGCAAACAACACGGGAACCGTAGTTCGACCGATAAACGTCTTTGACCTGACCGTTGCAATCGCGGGTCCCGCACAAACGACCGTCGCATCCCCCGCTGGTACATATACGGTGACAGTCGGCAATGCGGCCACGTTTGCGACCACCGGGACAAACACCGTCACAATTACATTACCGACCGGCTTTACGTTTGTTGCGGCACCAACCGGCACCGGATGGGTTTGTACCAATGTCAATCCGTCGGTCTGTACCAGCGCGACGGCAATCGCCGGCCTATCCACCAGCGCAAATACCATCACCTACAACGTCAACGTAGGTGCGACCGCCGTCACAACCGGCAGCGTGACCACCGCCGTGGTGAGCAATCCTGCGGAACCAACCGTCTACAACGATAACAATACCGCGAACATATCCACGCTGGTGCCAGGCGTCGATTTGGTGGTGACAAAGACGCACACCGGGAATTTTGTTGTTGGTAGTAACGCGACATACAACGTAACGGTCACTAACATCGGCGGCCGTATCACCAGTACGAATGCAATTACACTCGTTGATACTCTACCGACGGGGCTGACCTTTGTGTCTGGTGCAGGCACTGGATGGAACGCTTGTACCGCTGTTGGACAGGTCGTTACCTGTGTTCGGCCCGTCGGTAATACCATCGCCGCTGGTGCGTCAGCACCGGGCCTTACCATAACCGTCGCAGTCACTGCACCCGCCGCCGCCGCCGCCCAGCCCATCACAAATACGGTGACGATTCAAAACAGTAGTGGCAATGAACCCATCGGCAATAATGGCAACAATACCGACACTGACCCGACGTTTGTTTTCTACTCGCCGGTGATCGCAAAATCGTTTTTGCCGGTGACGATTGTCGCTGGCGCGACGAGTGTGATGACATTGCGAATCACCGCACCTGCCGGCGGCCCCGGTCTCACCGGTGTGTCGATCAACGATACGTTCCCAGCCAACATGTTTGTGGACAATGTTCCCAATTTCACAACGTCGGTCAACTGCGGCGTGCCGACGATAGCCTCTGGAAATACGCCGGGAGCGACAACGATTTCGGTCAGTAACATCGGCCCGATTGCGGCAGGGCAGTTTTGTGACATCACCGTAAGTATCACGGCGAACGTCACCGGTACCAATACGACCCAACAGGTTCAGTCGACAAATAGCGGTATCGGCAATGCCGCAAGTGCGACATTGACGGTAACGAGCCCGGCCAACGCCCAAATCACCAAAGCGACATCACCAAATCCCATTGGTGTAGGGCGCACCTCCGTACTTACGTTTACGATCGTAAACAAGTCAACTGCCACAGCCGACATCGGCTTCACGGACACCATGCCAACCAACATGGTGGTGGCAACGCCAAGCACCTTTGGTGGAACCTGCGCGAGTACGGGTGGCGCTGCGTTGGTTCGTACCGGGGTGGCCGGAACCAGTGTGATTACCGTCTCCGGTGTTGATCTGACAGCAGGCGCCACCTGTACCGTCACAATCAACGTGACCAGCAACGTTATCGGCAACTATCAAAACAATACGGCGCGGATGTCCGCATTCGCCGGCGGGCTGACGGCACCAAATCTGGACGATACATTTGTTGTCGTACAACCGACCTTGACCAAGTCATTCAGCCCGGCGGCAATTCCGCAAAATGGTGTATCGACCCTCACCTTTACATTGACGAACGGAACCGGCAACCCGCAGCAAAACGGTCTGGGCTTTACCGAAACGTTGCCGGTCGGTTTAAAACTTTTTGGCACACCGGCTGCGAGCCAGTGTGACGGCACGGTGACATCGACGGTCGGTGCGCAAGATACGATTACGCTCGCGAACGGGGGCTTCTTGTCGTTAAGCCAGGCCAGTTGCACCATCACGGCGCAGGTGACATCCGCTACCGCGGCAACATATACCAATCTTCCGGCCAACATCACCTCGCTGACGCGCATCACAAACGGTATTCCTGGTGGGGGCGTTGCGTTATTGGTGCAACCACCACCGCAGTTGGTGAAATCGTTCCTGCCGATCGCAGTCGGCGTAAACCAACCGTCGACCCTGACGTTCACCATCAATAATTCTGCGGGGAATCCGGTGCAGTCAGGCCTTGCATTCACAGACACATTGCCAGCCGGACTTGAGCTCGCCAATAGCACGACCACCAATACTTGCAACGCCAGCCTGTCGGACGCGGGCAACAATCCTCTCGCCGCTGGTGCGACTGTTGTCAAGTTTACCGGCGGCTCCATGATCGTCGGTACGCCGTCTTGTACGGTAACGGTTAATGTGCGAAGTGCGACGCCGGCGAGTTATACCAATGGAACGGCGAATATCTCGGCACTTGCCGGGGGCCTGTCAACTTCTTCCATGGTCAACAGCACTGTCACGGTTCTTGGCACGACGTTGACCAAGGCGTTTAGTCCGGCGACGCTGAGTGTGGGCGTTGCGTCAACCCTGACATTTACGATCGCCAACAGCGGCGCCAACCCCGCACAAACCGGCCTGAGCTTCACTGACAATCTGCCGGCAGGCCTGACCGTCGCTGCGACGCCAACCGCTTCACAGTGTGGCGGTACGGTCGCCGGTACCATCGGTTCAAGCCTGATTACCTTTAACGGCGGCAGTCTGGCCGCGGCTGCCGCAAGTTGCACTGTTGTTGTTTCGGTTGTCTCGAACATCGCAGGCACCTACATTAACAACGCCGGCAATATGTCCAACCTATCGGTTGGCATGACCAACTTCGTCAACGCAACACTGGCAGTCCGCTCGGTTGCGGTAACGAAATCCTATTCAGCAGCCAGCATTCCGGTAAGTGGTACCAGCACGCTAACCTTTACGTTGACCAACGGCGGCGGCAACCCGGCGCAGAGCAATATTGCATTCACCGATACATTGACTGCCGGTACGGGTTTGACGGTCACTAACATCTCAGCCATCAGTGGAACCGGCTGTAGTGGTACAACATCGATTGTGTCTGCTTCCAATCCGGCGAGTATTTCACTTGCTGGTGGGGCCATCACTGCCGGCAATAGCACCTGTACGTTTACCGCCACGGTGCAGGGCAACACAGCCGGTGCCTATTTAAACAGCAATGCCAATGGCAACTTCTCGGCCGTATCGACCCCCACGGATACGAGCGGGGCGAGCAGCACGCTGACCGTCTACAACCGTGCCACGTTGAGCAAAGCCTACAGTGCCAACCCGATCGCCGTCGGTGCCAATAGCACACTGACCTTCACGATAACCAACGGCGTAGGCAACCCCGCGCAGAGCGGCCTGGCCTTTACCGATACCTTCCCGGCCGGCACCACGGTGACGGCTGTGGGTGCGATTGTGGGTGCGGGTTGCGGTGGCACACCGAGCTTTACCGCCACGACGGCCACTTTGGCGGTTGGAACGATGACGGCAGGTACGGTGACGTGTACATTCACGGCGACGGTGCAAGGCACGGCGGCGGGGATATATGTCAACGACACAGCCAATGCGCGTTTCAGCCTGCAGAGTGGCGGACTGAACACCAGTGCGACCACGGCAACATTGACAGTATTTACGCCGCCGACGGTGACCAAGACATTTACCCCGGCGACCATTGGTGTTGGCGGCACATCGAGCATGGTGATCACGGTGAGCAACCCGGCGGCCAATCCGGCCGACCTCACGGGTGTGATCATCAACGACACCTACACGGGCACGCTAACCAACAACGCGGCGGGTGGTGTGGTGT
>JANMNT010000072.1:0-15741 GCA_031368465.1 Burkholderiales bacterium | reverse complement strand
CGTTACCGGTCTGTAACTGGTGTGCTTGCAGCATTTGTGCAAAACCGGCTTTCGCGCATCGCGAAGTCCGTCAGGATAGGTGCGGACAACGATTCCTCCACGATCATCAATAACGTAAAGAAATATCTTTCGCATTTAGGACGCCGAAAATGAAACTGACACTCAAACTACCACTCGCCTTTGCATGTACATTGCTGTTGATGTTGTGTAGCGCCCTCTACGGCATCTTCACGCTCAGTCAATCTGTGACCACTTTTTCGACGGATGTCAGACAAAGCACCGACGAAAGGGCCGCGGTAAGGTCCATTCAAATCGAATTCAAGGAGCAGGTCCAGGAATGGAAAAACGTCCTGCTGCGGGGTAAAGACCCGGCGGCGCTCGACAAACATTGGAATGCGTTCGTCAAAGCGGAAACCGACGTGTCGGAGGTAACGAAAAAGCTCATCAGCTCGATGAACGATGGTGAGGACAAAAAAACCCTGCAAAAATTTGCTTCGGCGCATACAAAAATGGGCGAAGACTACCGAAAAGGATTGGCGGCATTCAAGGCGGCGGATTTCAGCGCAGCTGCCGGTGACGCCTCGGTAAAGGGCATGGATCGCGAACCTGCCAAATTGCTCGCCGAGGTCAGCGCAATTCTTACCAAGGAAACGCAGAGCATTACCGACGCTGCGATCGCATCGGCAAAACGCGGGCTTACCACCAGCCTGATTTTGATGTTTGTGGTTTGTGGTCTGGTCATTTTTGGCAGCCTGTGGGTCAGCCGTTCGATCACAAAACCGCTCAATCAGGCGGTCGAGTTTGCGCAGTCGGTTGCAGAAGGTGATTTGACCAAAAAAATCACCACCAATGGCAAAGACGAGGTTGCACAGTTGCTCATCGCCATCGATGCGATGCAGAACAGCCTGACCAACGTCTTGGCGAACGTCCGCGAAAACGCGAACGCCGTTGCCACTGCATCAGCGGAAATCGCCCAGGGTAACAGCGACCTGTCGAGCCGCACCGAGCAACAGGCGGCCGCGCTCGAGGAAACGGCGGCATCGATGGAACAACTCAGTTCGACCGTGCGGCAAAATGCCGAGAATGCACGTCAGGCGAACCAGCTTTCGATCAACGCGTCAGAAGTCGCCATCAAAGGCGGCGGCGTGGTCGCACAGGTTGTCGAAACGATGAAAAATATCAACGACAGCTCGAAAAAAATTGCCGACATCATCAGCGTTATCGATGGCATCGCCTTCCAGACCAATATTCTTGCGCTGAATGCGGCAGTTGAGGCTGCCCGCGCTGGTGAACAAGGACGCGGCTTTGCGGTGGTTGCCACCGAAGTTCGGTCATTGGCCGGTCGCTCGGCCGACGCCGCAAAAGAAATCAAGAGCCTGATCGGCGCAAGTGTCGAGCGCGTTGAACAAGGTACGGCGCTGGTTGATCAGGCCGGCACAACCATGACCGAAGTCGTCAATTCGATTAAACGCGTCACCGATATCATGGGCGAGATCAGCAGTGCCAGCACCGAACAAAGCGCCGGTGTGGCGCAAGTCGGCGAGGCGGTGACGCAGATGGACCAGGCCACGCAGCAAAATGCGGCGCTGGTTGAGGAAATGTCAGCAGCGGCGACCAGTTTGAAATCGCAGGCGCAGGAATTGGTGCAAGCGGTTGCGGTGTTCAAGTTGGCTGATGCACCTGCGGCGATTTCCGCCGGCGTAATGCAAACCCCACCGGCCAAGCCAGCGCCGAAAGGTGTATTTGCGAAAACACAAAATTTTGCGCGGCCATCACCTGCCGCCAAGTTGGTGGCAGCCGCAACACTGATGCCCGTTCCGACCCCGACAAAGGCCGGTGCAGACGAGTGGACTGCATTCTAGAAATGTTGTATTCAGCCTGTGTTGCCATTCGTAACACAGGCTGACAATTACAGAGTTGTTGCCCGCCACCGGATAGACCACACCAATTGTTCGGCGGGCAATCGGCGCGTTGGCGCATACTGCCACTGTGAATGATTCCACCGCCCCGCGTGTCGCCGCAACCACATTAGCCTCGCCGGCTAGTCCGGGCTATCATACCAAACAGGAACATATCGCCGTTGCCGGCGTGGATGATTTGCTCATCCGTTCATTGCTCGACAAAGAACAGTTTTCAGATCCGTACGGCGACGCCGAGCGGATGGGCATTTCGTCTGCGATGTGGCCGTTATTTGGCTTGTTGTGGCCGTCTGGCGCGGAACTGGCGGCGCGCATGGCCAATCGGCTGATCACGCCGGGTGAACGCGTTTTGGAAATTGGCTGCGGATTGGGGTTGGCAAGTTTGGTTGCGCACCGGCGTGGCATCGACGTGACGGCGAGTGATTGTCATCCGCTTGCGGCAAACTTTCTCGCGGCAAATTTGCTGCTCAACGCGCTTTCACCCCTGCCATACCGCCATGGCCACTGGAGTAGCTTGTTGTTACCGATTGGCCGCGATAACGCCGCCGCATCAATGGTCGTCAACGGTCGTTACGACCTGATCATTGGCAGTGACGTGTTGTACGAACGAGATGCCGGTGCACTGCTACCCGCATTTATCGCCCTGCACACCACCGACCGTGCCGAGGTATGGATCGTCGATCCGGATCGCGGCAACCGATCGGCGTTTTCACGGCAAATGGCGGCGATTGGTTTTGGTGTGCGAGAGGAGCGGCTTGATCGGCTCGCAACCGCAAGCGTTTCGAATTACAAGGGACGGCTGCTGGTTTATGCACGGGCTTAGCGCCTAACCCCAGTATTGACGCACTCCTTCAGATAAAAATGTCTGAAAACGTCCGTCAGATCTTGCCTTTGGCTTTCTATTTTTTGGCCAGCCGCTTTTTCAAATTCGGAATCAAGCCGCCGTCGCGGACGATCTGCAACAGAAAATCGGGTAGCGGCTCGCATTGCGCGAGTAGCTTGTCGTCGGCGTCGCGAACCGTTCCGGAAGCAAGGTCAAATTGCACCATCGCGCCATCAGCAAGCCTTGCCGCATCGGGCGACACTAACACTGGCAGGCCCAGGTTGATGGCATTGCGATAAAAAATACGTGCGGCACCGGTGGCGATGACAGCGCCGACGCCTAAGTGCTTGAGTGCTTGCGCGGCTTGTTCGCGTGATGAGCCGATACCAAAGCCCACACCACCAACAACCAAATCACCCGGCTTCACTTGCGCGGCAAATTCGGGGCGCGCTGTTTCCAAACAATGTGCGGCGAGTTCATCGATTGACCCCTTCATGTAACGGCCGGGGGCCAGCAAATCGGTGTCGATTTGGTCGCCGAATTTCCAGATGCGGACGAGGCTCATCTGACGTGCCCTCCGAAAGTCGTTTCCCCGGCGCAGACCGGGGCCCAATTTTCTTCGCGAACCATGCTTGCATGAACTTGGATCCCAGCCGGAGCTTGTCCCGTACACCGATACGGGGCCATGATGACATGCCGTGAATGCCGCACATAACAGCGACCTCGCACCCGAAATGCCAGACCCGATTGAAAGGCTCTTTGGTGGCGCGTCATTTCAAAAACTCCCTCGGATCCGCAATCTCACCCTTCACGGCGGATGCGGCAACCGTATAGGGTGATGCGAGATAGACGTCGGCCTTGGCGGAACCCATTCGGCCTTTGAAGTTACGTGCGGTGGATGCAATACCCACCTCACCATCGGCCAGCACACCCGCACCGTAACCTGCACACGCGCCGCAGCCGGTCGGCAATAGTTGTGCACCAGCTTCCAACAGAATTGCCAGCGTGCCGTCCGCCGCGAGCTTGGCGGTGGTTTGTGTTGAGGCGGGCGCAATCAACAAGCGGGTGCCTTTCGCCACCTTGCGTCCTTTTAAAATTTCGGCAGCCATACGCAGGTCGTTTTCTTTCGCGCCGGTACACGCGCCAAGGTAGGCTTGATCGAGTGTGCGTTTATCCGTATCCACCACCGAATGGCTGTTGGCGGGTGTATGTGGTGCCGCGACTTGCGGTGCAAGTGTGGTCGCGTCAAAGCGATGCACGGCATCATAGGCGGCGTCACGATCACCGGCGAGTTCACGCCGCCAATCTTCAACCACAACCCCTTTGGCGGCGAGATCGGCAAAGGTGGTTGTATCAGGCGCGATGATGCCGGTCTTGGCACCAAGCTCGGCTGACATATTGCTCATGGTCAACCGTTCGTTCATCGACATCGCAGCCACCGTCGAGCCTGCATACTCAATGACCCTGTAATCGTTGTTCATGCCGAGTGTGGCACAAAGTTTCAGCAGAATATCCTTGGCGGCGAGGCCGCGACCCAACGCGCCGTTCCACTCGGCACGAATGGTGGCGGGCACCCGCACCCAAATTTCGCCGGTCGCCAACACACCCGCCATTTCAGTGGCACCGATGCCGACCATAAATGCGCCGTAAGCGCCACCGGACGGTGAATGGGAATCACCGCCAACCGCAAACAGGCCCGGCTTCATATGCCCGCGCTCGGGCAATACGACGTGGCAGATACCTTCGCCATCATAAAAATTATTGATCTGATGCAGCACCGCAAATTTGCGGGTGAGCGACAAGATGCCGGCCGAGTCCACATCGATCGCAGGGGTGTAGTGGTCCGACACCAGCACCACCTTGGACGTGTCCCAAATGCCGACGCCGAGCTCTTTTAACTTGGACTCAACACGCCGCGGCCCGCCGGAGTCATGCATCATGGCAAGATCAACCCTGCAGGTCACAATCTCACCGACGGCAACGGCATCGCGGCCGGCGGCACGGGCGATTATCTTCTGACTGATTGTCTGCAGGGTTGGCATCGCTGGTTTGGGCGAAAGTTGTCCGGACAAATTATGGCTTATTGGTTAAACTACCGCCATCTCGACGTATCAGTATAGTTATCCTTTATTGTTATCCTTTATTGTTATCCGCCACCGCTTCAGGAGCCCGCCATGAAACCCAACGATGTAAAAGCCACCTTTAAATGGGACGACGCCCTGTTGCTCGATGACCAATTAAGCGACGAAGAACGCATGGTGCGTGATCAAGCGCACAACTATTGTCAGGAAAAATTGTTGCCGCGTGTGTTGCTGGCCAACCGCAACGAGGTCTTTCACCGCGAAATCATGAATGAAATGGGTGAGCTTGGTCTGCTTGGCGCGACCATCGACGGTTATGGCTGCGCAGGTGTGAATCACGTTTGTTACGGCTTGGTGGCGCGCGAAGTTGAACGCGTCGACTCCGGCTACCGTTCGGCCATGAGTGTGCAATCGTCGCTGGTGATGCACCCCATTTACGCTTATGGCAATGAAGCGCAGCGTGAAAAATGGTTGCCAAAATTGGCCACCGGCGAATTGGTCGGTTGTTTTGGTCTAACCGAACCCGGTGCCGGATCCGACCCCTCGTCGATGATCACACGTGCCGACAAAGTCGACGGTGGCTACCTCGTCCATGGTGCCAAGATGTGGATTACCAATTCACCGATTTCAGACGTGTTTATCGTCTGGGCAAAGGACACGTCCGACGGCGATACCATCCGCGGCTTTGTGCTGGAAAAAGGCATGAAGGGTTTGAGCGCGCCAAAAATCGAGGGCAAGTTCTCGTTGCGCGCATCGATCACCGGCGAAATTGTCATGGACCAGGTATTTGTGCCGGATGCCAACCTGCTGCCAAACGTCAAGGGCCTGAAGGGACCGTTTGGTTGTTTGAACAAGGCGCGTTACGGCATCAGTTGGGGCGCGATGGGTGCGGCGGAATTCTGCTGGATGCAATCGCGTCAATACACCATGGACCGCATGATGTTCGGCAAGCCGTTGGCCGCGACCCAATTGGTACAAAAGAAACTCGCCGACATGCAAACTGAAATCACGCTCGGTTTGCAGGGCGCGTTGCGTTTGGGCCGCCTGATGGATGAAGGCCGCGCCACGCCGGAAATGATTTCACTGATGAAACGCAACAACTGCGGCAAGGCGCTCGACATCGCACGTGTTGCACGCGACATGCACGGCGGCAACGGCATCGCCGATGAATACCATGTGATCCGCCATGTCATGAATCTGGAGGCGGTCAATACGTACGAGGGCACCCACGATGTGCACGCATTGATTTTGGGCCGGGCGCAGACCGGCCTTAATGCGTTTGGATGAGCGTGGACATGAGCCATGCCCTGCGGCATGGCGAATGCCTCGCGAATCCGATTCGCATGCAGGCGACGAGGTGGGCGGGCCTCAAAATCCGATTCGCTGCAGAACATCAAGCCCAGCTCACGCCGCGCGGAATTTGACCAGCGGGTTGGTGTTGATCGCATACGCGATGTTCACCCAATCGCCTTATCTTAAATACAAACACTAGCATTGGCGGGTCTTTCCAGGTAAAAGTACCTGAAAAGACCCGCCAATGCTAGTGTTTTACTGCCTGCTCTGTTTGCCTGCAGAACAGTTATTTGCGCCGCCACTCGGTGACACCACCCGGTTTATCTTCGAGAACAATGCCCGCCGCATCGAGCTGCTTACGAATCTCGTCGGCACGCGCGAAATTCTTGTCCTGTTTCGACTGATTGCGTTCCGCGACCAGCGCATCAATATCAAACTCGGCGCCGCCGCTGGCAGTGGCACCCTGAATGAACTGCGCGGGATCATCCTGCAACAAACCGATGGTACCGGCGAGCGCCTTCAGCCAGCCCGCCATTTCCGCTGACTTGGTCCGGTTAATCTCACGACGTAATTCGTGTAATACAGCGAACGCCGCGGGCGAATCGAAGTCGTCTTCCATCGCGACACGAAAGCGCGCGGCGTAGGGGTTCGACCAGTCGAGCGCGGTGGGTGCCGGCGGCGCATCTTTCAGCGCAATATAAAAACCCAGCAGGGTCTGCCGCGCGTCTTCGAGCGTATCCCACGAATAATTTATTTCGCTGCGATAGTGACCGCGCATCAGGAAAAACCGCACGGTCTCACCGCCCTGCACCGCGTCGAGTTTGTTCAACACCTCACGCAGGGTGAAAAAATTGCCGAGCGACTTCGACATTTTTTCCTGATCAAAATTGAGGAATGCGCCGTGCATCCAGAAGCGCGCAAACTGCTTGCCGCTGCCTTTTTCAAACGTGCCTTCGGTCTGGGCGATCTCGTTTTCATGGTGCGGAAATTGCAAATCCCAGCCGCCACCGTGAATATCGAGTTGTTCGCCCAGCACTTCGCGGCACATTGCCGAGCACTCAATATGCCAGCCGGGGCGGCCGTCACCAAAAATCGACGACCATTTTGGTTCGTGCGGTTTTGCCGCTTTCCATAAAACAAAATCCAACGGGTCGCGCTTGGCATTGGCACTTGCCGCCGACACCCGCTCACCGGCACGCATGTCATCCAGATTGCGCCGCGACAATTTGCCGTAACCGTCAAAATTGCGCACTGCGTAATACACGTCACCATTGTCTGCGCGATAAGCAATGCCCTTTGCCTCGAGCATTTTGATGATATCGAGCATCGCATCGATGTATTGGGTTGCGCGCGGGCTGTGCACCGGGCGCAGCAATTTCAAGCGATCCGAGTCTTCAAACATCGCCAGCGTCATGCGCTCGGTGAGTGCCGCCATCGGTTCGTTGTTTTGATTGGCGCGCTCAATAATCTTGTCGTCAATATCGGTAATATTGCGCACGTAATTGACGTCGTAACCGGTTGCCGTCAACCAGCGATAGACGGTATCAAAGGTGGTGAAGGTGCGGGCGTTGCCGATGTGGTAATAGTCATATACCGTCGGGCCGCAGACGTACATCCGAACTTTTCCCGGCTCGATGGTTTCAAAAGGCTCTTTTTGGTGCGAAAGCGTGTTGTAAATGGTTTGCATGATGTCTGGGAGGTCGGCGTGCGCGTTGGTTAGTCGAGCCTGGTGCGTGGTTTGGCAGAAACGATTTAAGATTGAGCGGCCGGGTTTGACAACCGGCGCTGCTCGCCGGCACGGAAAAGCACATTTGCATGAACGCAATCCGTGGGCCGGCGTCCAAGTAGCGTTATTGGCGGTGGCGATTCAACAACAACATCGCTCGGCGCTTGCGGTGGGCACGGCCCGCAGAAAGGTTGGATTCATTGGCAATTTTGTGGAAATTCTCGAATGAAGCCCATGTTGACAAATAGCACGTTTCACCGGGCGCATACTTGGCTACATTCTTGGTAGAATAGTCTGCAGCCGCAAGAAAAAATTTGCTTTTAATTCAATGAATTATAACATGATGCTCAATCAGTTGATGACTCCCTCCCGCAATTCAGAAGCCAATCGTCCGTTGTCACATGCGATTTACCGAATTGCGATGACGGCGTTGATTGCCATCGGCGTGTGTATTTCCGCCGTGGCGGCACCGGCGGACGACTTCAAAGAAGGCTCGCGTTTATACCAACAAGGCAAGCTTGATCAGGCCATGGCAAAGGTAAGCGCGGGACTGCAACAGCAACCAAAGGATGCGCAGGGGCGGTTTTTAAAAGGTCTCATTCAGACCGAACAGAAAAAAATCACCGACGCGATCCAGACCTTCACCGGACTCACCGAAGACTATCCGGAATTGCCCGAGCCTTATAACAACCTCGCCGTCTTGTATGCCGGTCAGGGCAATTACGATAAAGCCAAAGCGGCGTTGGAATTGGCCATTCACACCAACCCGGCCTACGGAACCGCACATGAAAATTTGGGTGATATTTACGCCCAACTGGCCCGCCGCGCCTACGACAAGGCATTACAAATCGACAAGTCGAATGTCACCGCCCAATCAAAGTTGGCGCTGGTAAAAGAAATGTTCACCGCACCGAAATCGGTGCCGAGCACCAACGCACCCGTACAAGTTGCCAAGGTAGACCCGGCCAAGCCGGCAGCAGCCGCAACCACGCCGGCATCCGCCGTCGCAGCAGTCGCACCTGCATCAACAACTGGTACAGCATCTGCCGCCACCGAAGAAGGCGCAAAGGCAACTGTGCTCGCATGGGCAAATGCATGGTCGACAAAAAATGTGCCCGCCTACCTCGGTTTTTACGCGGCATCATTTGAAACACCCGATGGCCTTACCCGGGGCGCGTGGGAGGCACAGCGCAATGAACGTATCGAACGCCAGAAGTCGATCAAGGTCGATGTGGTGTTTCGCAGCGTCAAGATAAAAGACAACGAAGCGGTGGTAGTTTTTCGTCAAAGCTACCGTGCCGACACGGTTAAAAGCGACAACACCAAAACCATCAGGCTGGTGCGCGCCGGTGACAAATGGCTGATCCAATCAGAACGCTCGGGCGGCTGATGGCAAGCGTAATGCCAAACGTGCCCACGCCCCTTTTGCCGAACAAACCATCACGCGTTCAACACACGGCGCGGTTGACACAACTGGTGTTCGGCGCGCTACTGGCAGCGATGTCGGGCGCATCGGCCCTGGCACAACCGGTTTCGACCATCGCCGGCACCAGCGCCGCCACCATTGCGACCGCCGGCGCAACCAGTCTGCCGGTCTACACAAACGCCGTCGAGGGTGCATTGGTGCGGGCGTTAGAACGCTTGAAGGACGGCGGCATCGGACCTGCACTGACCGAGCTCGACAGCGCGCTGGCAATCAATCCGAATTTCCGTCTGGGCCATTTAATGCGCGGCGACATCCTGATGGCGAAATCCGGCGTGATGGTGGCGCTTGCCGGTGCACCGGGTATCAGCCAAAAAGCGGAAATGGTCGCCAGCATTGCCAATCTGCGCCATGAGGCGCAGGTCCGGCTGACAAGATACTTTGATGCACCCGCAGCCGACGCGCTTCCAACGGCGCTGCTGCAGCTGGCCCCTGCCCAGCAACACGCGTTGTTGCTGGATATGTCGCGTTCACGTATTTATGTTTTCAAGAATGTTGATGGCAAACCACAACGCATCGCCGATTTTTATACCACCATCGGCAAACGCGGTATGGAAAAAATACGCGAAGGTGATCAGAAAACACCAATTGGCGTTTATCACGTGACGTCGACCGTTGCAAAAGAAAAACTCACCGACTTTTACGGGCCGGGTGCATTCCCGATCAACTTTCCGAACGATATCGACAAACGGCTTGGCCGCACCGGGTCGGGCATCTGGATTCACGGCACCCCGTCCGACACCTACAGCCGCGCGCCGTGGGCGAGTGACGGCTGCGTGGTGCTGACCAACGATTACTTTCAACATTTGGTCCGCTTCGTCGACCCCGGAAGCACCCCGGTGATCATTTCGCCTTCGGTGGAATGGCAGTCACCTTCGGAATGGCATGCATTTGGCGGCGCGTTTGACAGCTATCTCAATCAATGGAAACGTGACTGGGAAAGCCTGGATATGAATGCCTATCTCGGGCATTATTCGCAAAAATTTGAAGCCGACGGCAAGGGGCTTGATGAATGGGCGGCGCACAAGCGCAGGGTGAATGCGGCAAAATCGTTCGTAAAGGTCGAGGTTTCGAACCTGTCCATATTTGAGTACACCACCGCGGCCAACCAGCCGCCGATGATGATGGTGACCTTTGATCAAGGATATAAAAGCAGCAACAACAACAGCAGGATGAAAAAACGCCAGTATTGGCAGCGTGAAGACGGCCGCTGGAAGATTATTTTTGAAGGTGCCGCGGGCTAGACCGCCGCCGACACCGGGTCACGCATCAATTAATTAATGTTGATATAGAAGGAGCACCTACATGATCAGAAATTCGGCAATGTCCTCGCTGGCAACCTTGTTCGCGGTATTGTTCATCGGCCAGTTACCCGTCACTGCCTTTGCGCAAACCGGCGCCGCAAAAAAAACACCCGCCAAAACCAGTTCTTGTAAACCAGAAAAAGGAATGCCTGTGAAAGTCAAACTCACCACATCAATGGGTGCCATCACCCTCGAACTCAATCAAGAAAAAGCGCCGATCTCGACGGAAAATTTCGTCAAGTACGTCCAGTCCGGACATTACAGTGGCACAATTTTCCACCGGATCATCGACGGCTTTATGGTCCAGGGCGGCGGCATGACCAAAGACATGCAGCAAAAGCCCAACAATCCGCCGATCAAGAATGAATCCACCAACGGCCTCAAAAACGACATCTATACGGTTGCGATGGCGCGTACCGGTGTGCGTGATTCGGCAACGTCGCAGTTTTTTATCAATGTAAAAAATAACGATTTTCTGAATTATTCCGGCGAATCACCGCAGGGTTTCGGCTATGCGGTTTTTGGCAAAGTCATTGAAGGCACCGATGTCGTCGATAAGATGAAAGCAGTCAAGACAAGACAAGGAGACGTGCCGATCGAAGCCATCACGATTGAAAAGGCCGAGTGCCTGTAATCGTCAACGTGACAGCCGGCCGGACTTGATCGTCTGATCCCCGTGGGTAAGACGCTATTCATTTCCGACCTGCATTTGCATGAAACGCGGCCGCAAACAACGGCCGCGTTTTTTTATTTTCTTGAGCATGAGGCGCGCAACGCAAAGGCGCTTTATATCCTCGGCGACCTGTTTGAGTACTGGGTTGGCGACGATCAGCTCGATCACGATCCGCTGTCAATGCAGGTATGCCAGGCGCTTTCAGAACTCACCAATTTTGGGGTGCCGGTATTTTTGATGCACGGTAACCGCGATTTCCTGATCGGACCGCGATTTGCGTCGGCTGCGAAGCTATCGCTGTTGACCGACCCGACCAAAATAAGTATCGCCGGCAAAGAGTTTTTGCTGTTACACGGTGACACACTTTGCACAGATGACCTCAAATATCAGACGTTTCGCGCCATGGCGCGTGATCCGTCCTGGCAGGCGTCGATCCTTGCCAAGTCGTATGCTGAACGCGTTGCGCTGGCGCAAATGATTCGTGAACGCAGCGACACCGAAAAGGCCGCCAAGCCGGAAGACATTACCGATGTGACGATACCAACGGTTGAACAAGTGTTTCGGCAGAACGGTTATAGCGAGATGATTCACGGACACACGCACCGCCCCGCGCGGCATACGCACCTCGTTGATGGTCATACGTGCATTCGCAATGTGTTGGCGGATTGGCATGCGCATGCGATGGTGTTCACGATTCCCGCCGCGCCCGATAACGCCGCCTGAATAAAAATTGCCCCCCGTCACATGCTACCTTTACTTAATAAACTGTTTCGCCCCAGCCAGTATTGTCACCGCCTGTCGGTGACGATGGTGCGTGATCTGGACGCCTATCAACTTCACGCACGGACAAACGCACCTGTATACCGCAAACGCTGGACGACCGAACTGGATCTAGCCGCTGCGGGGACGACATTCACAACGCCGGGATACTGTTTCCCTTGCAATCAGGACGTACAATTTGTCACCGATTTTATGTACAGCTCTGCAGTGGTCAACGGCAAACCTGTCCCCAATTGGCGTGAGCGTGTGTTATGCCCTGAATGCCAAATGAATAACCGGACGCGAGCCTCCATCCAGATCCTGGAAGAAGTACTCAGTGCAAAGATGACGGCAAGGATTTATCTCGCCGAACAGGTCACGCCGTTATACGCCGCGCTGAAAAAGCGGTTTGTGAACCTGACCGGCAGCGAGTATCTCGGTGACAAGATTGCGCCGGGTGCCCATGACGCGCGCGGCGTTCGTAACGAAAGCATTACCAAACTCACCTTTGCCGACAATACCTTCGATGTCATTCTCAATTTTGACGTTTTGGAACATGTGCCGGACGTGACGTCGGGACTGCGCGAAATTTATCGTACCCTGGCACCAAACGGCACGCTGCTGCTTTCTGTGCCATTTTTGCCTGGCGAGCAGTCGACACAAATCCGCGCGCGACTGAATGCCGATGGGGAGATTGAGCACTTGATGCCACCCCAATACCATGGCGACCCGATTGCCGATGCCGGCTGTCTTTGTTTCCAGGATTTCGGCTGGGATTTACTCGATCAAATGCGCGCGATCGGTTTTGTCAACGTCAACATGTTGCTTTATTGGTCGGCAGAACTTGGCTATTACGGCGTCGAGCAAATGATGATTGTCGGCAAAAAACCCGCCTGATGCGCGGCGCGCACTATAAGGGCACGCTATCGTTTGCCGCCATTGCCATAAAGATCACGCTGAAGAATAGGAATCAGCGCATCAGTCAGTTGCGACTGACCAAGACTGTTCTGGTGATATAGATCCCAAAATACCGAACACTCGCCCGCATCGGCATGATCAAAAAAGTGGGTGAAATCGTGCAAAACAATCGTTCCGTCAGCGACCAACGGCGCCATCAGTTCCAAAACGTATTCCTCGGTTCCCTTCGGCGCAATTTGCTCGCGCCATAATCTTGGCACCGGCATCAGCACCACCAGCACCGGCTTCTTGACCGGCAGCGCACGGATTTCCTGTCGGCGCGTGTCGATGACCCCCTGCAGATGTGAAACCTTGCCCGGCTCGCGCCATGCACGCCAATCCAACTGGCGATTGGCGTTCGGCAATTGTGACTGGCACTGGTTGACAATGGTGCGTGCGGCAGAATCCTTGACGGCCGCGTTGGCGCACGCTGCAACGGTCTGCATTGGAACACCGCATGCATCGGTTGCCACTTTTACCGCAAAGGTCAACGGTGCCGCACCCTGATTGGCATAAATCGCTTTTTCCTTGACGCGCCGAACCGGTTCGCGCAGCAGGTTTTGGACATCCTCGCGATATTGAAACAGCGCCGAATAAACGCCGTAGGTGGCCATATCCTTTTTGTCGAAGGCAACAGACCTGTCAAAGCGCGCGGCATCCCAGCCCGGTACCAGTGGTGCTGCAATTGCCAATTCATAGGCTCCGTTGCCGACGTAAGCGAAGTTGGTGACGTTGGTGGCGATCAGCGCACCTTTCAGCTTGGTATCACGGGCGGCAATCCACTGCGCGGCGGCATTGGTCGACAACCAGTGCATGCCGGCCAATGCAAGATTTGCGTGCTGAAAACCAGCCGCCTTTGCCACATCGGCAACACGCTGATGGTCGATGCCATAAACCGCACGCGAGTCGCCGAGCGTAATGAAATCGATTTTGTCCGCTCCGAGCGCATTGACCGCCTTTTTGAGTCGCACCGCCTGGCCGGCATTGCTCTCCGGCTTGACCACCAACTCCCACGCCCCGTAACGAAACAACAGCTCGAGCGCCGCCAGCATCACGACAACCGCGAGTGCACGGGGCAACAGCTTTTGCATCAATTCGAGAAACGTCATTTCAGAGGTCTCAAAATTGGAAATAGATGAATGGCACTGTTTTAGCCGGGGTGAACCAGACCAGCAACAGCAGCATTGCCGATACAAAACCGCCGAACACCAGGGCATTGGCAGCCCCAAGCCGCTGTTTCAGATCGGTGCGTGCCATCAAATAGTGCAAAATGCCCAACGCGGCAATACCGAAGCCGAGGAACGCATGCCGATCCCATACCGGCGCGGCTGAAACAATGCCGGCTATTTTTCCGATGATCAGCCAGCTCGTCTGAAAGTCGGCGGCGCGAAAAAATATCCAGGCAAAACAGACAAAATGAAAAACCACCAGCGCACGCAGCGTAACCGGCAATGGACGTTTGCTTTGCCACCATACGGTCTTTGACAGCCACAGACGCTCAATCGCCAGATAGAGTCCATGCAGACCGCCCCACACCACAAAATTCCAGCTGGCACCGTGCCACAGGCCGCCCAACAGCATCGTAATCATCAGATTGGCCATGGTTCGCGAAAGCCCGTAGCGATTGCCGCCGAGCGAGATGTAAAGATAATCCCGCAGCCAGCGCGATAACGTCATATGCCAGCGGCGCCAGAATTCCTGAAAGGACGATGCGATATACGGATAGTCGAAATTCTTCGGGAACTTGAAGCCAAACAACAGTGCCAGCCCAATGGCAATGTCGGTGTAGCCGGAAAAATCAAAATAAATCTGAAATGCAAAGGCGTAAACCGCCAGCAATGCATCCCACGCACCGGCCGACTGCGGGCTCGAAAATACGGCATCAACCGCAACCGCCAGATTGTCCGCCAGCACCACCTTCTTGACGTAGCCGGCGGCAATCAGCACCAGCCCGTATTGCAAGTCGCGCCAGGCGATGGGATTGGGGCGATCGAGCTGCGTGAA
This sequence comes from Burkholderiales bacterium, assembly GCA_031368465.1. Lineage (GTDB taxonomy): Bacteria > Pseudomonadota > Gammaproteobacteria > Burkholderiales > Usitatibacteraceae > UKL13-2. Next base: position 719 of record JANMNT010000072.1, on the reverse strand, counting down.
AAATTCCGAAGCACGTACAATCGGCCCGGCCAGCAACTGCGGGAAAAAGGTCGTGAAGGTTGCGTAGTCGAGTACCGATTTACGCGGCGCCAATTGGCCGCGATAAACGTCGATGGTGTAACTCATGTTTTGGAACGTGTAAAACGATATACCAACCGGCAGAATAATATCCATCGGCACAATATTCCATGCGGCACCAGTGACGCTCGCCACACCATTGGCAGTCTGAATCAAAAAATTAGTGTATTTGAAAAATGCCAGTACACCCAGATTGGCGACAATCGAGAATGCCAATATCCGACCCGGATGCGTCGCATTTGCCAATCGCCGCGCCAGCGTGAAGTCGACCGCGGCGGTGACAAAGATCAACCCCAAATAGAAATAACTCCACTGGCCGTAAAAATAACAACTTCGCCAATGATGAACAGCTTCCACGCCGTTCGATATCGCGGCAACCACCCTGCCACACAAAGCACAATCAAAATAAACCCGACAAAGTGCCAGGAATTAAACAGCATGGGTCACGAAACGCAAAAAGTTAGGCTGCGCGGCGGCATCAACGGCATTCATTTGACTTTTTCAGGGCAATCGAGCGGGTACTATCGCCTTTTGTAAACGACGCAACCCGTATTAAATGCAAATTTGGCTTGAGATGACTCTGGCTTGGATGCATCAATTACCTGCAGACTCAACGGCGAATTCGCGCCAATGATTTGCCG
>JANMNT010000019.1:0-4539 GCA_031368465.1 Burkholderiales bacterium | reverse complement strand
GCCGATGCCACGCAGATCGAACAAGTGCTGCTCGATCTGTGCACCAACGCCATGCAAGCAATGCATGACCGTGCAGGACATATCGACATTCACCTCGATACGGTACTGCTCGACCAAGCCTATGCGGCTGCCCACCCGCAGGCGCAAGCGATGCTCGCGGCGAAGCCTGGGCGCGCGGTGCGGCTTGCGGTACGCGACAATGGCCCCGGCATGGACGCAGCAACACGCGCGCGCGTATTTGAGCCCTTCTTTACGACCAAGCCCGTTGGTGAGGGCACAGGCCTTGGGCTTTCAGTGGTACACGGCATTGCGCAAAATCACGGTGGCGTAATTTTTCTGGAAAGCGGGTTGGGCGTCGGCACGATCTTTACCCTACTGTTGCCTGCAGCCGCCGATAACACCGCGCCTGATGCAACGCCGACGACGATACAACCACTGCTTCGATTCGAGGGCGGACGCCATATTCTTTACCTTGATGACGACGAGGCGATGCTGTTTCTGTGTGCACGCTTGTTTGAGCGACGTGGTCATCGTGTCACGACCTTTACGAATCAGACCGACGCACTGGCAGCGCTGCGGGCTGATCCCTTCGCCTTCGATCTGTTCCTGACCGACTACAACATGCCGGGGCCGTCAGGCGTCGACGTCGCGCGTGCCGCACTTGCCATCCGCCCCGGGTTACCCGTGGCGATGGCCTCGGGCTTCGTCGATGATGCCTTGCAAAAGGCTGCAGCCGAGGCAGGTGTAATCGAGCTGATATTTAAGGCCGCAGATATCGATGAATTCTGCGACACCGTGGATCGGCTCGCGCATAAATTCCGTGGCCAAAAGACCCAAGCGACCCATGAAAACCAAGGCCAAGTGAACCATGGCGTGTTGCCACGGACGCCAAATTGAACGACCTGCCGGAATTGTGTTGACGCCGTCCTGGCACCTGCAAAACATTGCCTCGCCCAGAGTTGCGTCAGTTTGTGGTGGGTCAACCAAAATCGGCAGCCGGGGTCAAATACGTATCGGCGCCAACATGGGGAATTAAAGCGGTCAGCGGCGAACAATCCGCGTGCGACCAATATCATCACCATGTCCTGCAAACAGAAACACCAGCAATGATGCCGCTCACCAGCCGTTTTTGCTTGAAAACGCCCGCCGAATGGCGGGTTTGACTTTACACAACTGCGCTGGCGCGCAGCTCTTCGAGTGACACCACATCCAATGCGCGTTCGTGGGTCGCTTCCAACGCGACCTTTGGTGCTTTGCCGACCACAAACGCTTCTTCCCACCGCGACACACACAGGCACCACTTGTCGCCGGCTTTGAGGCCGGGGAAACCAAATTCGGGACGCGGGGTGGAGAGGTCGTTGCCCTGGGACTTGGAGAAAACCAAGAACTCGTCGGTCATGATGGCGCAGACTGTGTGTGAACCATGGTCTTCGTCAATGGTGTGGCAAAAGCCGTCACGAAAATAGCCGGTCATCGGCGCAAAGCAGCACGGCGCGAGCGGGTCGCCGAGTACGTTGCGTGCCTTGGGCTGGGTGTCGTTGTTGCCGGTACTCATGTTGGTTTCCATTTTTGTCTTGCGGATTCATCTGACAGGCGGGCATCGACCCAGCGGCTGCCATTTGCGGTTTGTTCCTTTTTCCAAAATGGTGCGTCGGTCTTCAAAAAATCCATGATGAACTCACACGCGGCAAAGGCATCCCCCCGGTGCGCCGAGGCGACCATGACGAGCACAATCTGATCCGTCGGTTGCATGGTGCCGATACGGTGAATAACGGTCGCGTCGATCACATTCCAGCGGCTGGCGGCATCAACAACAATGTTGCTTAGCGCCTTTTCGGTCATGCCCGGATAGTGTTCAAGCGTCATGGCAGAAACGCCCTGCCCGTCATTGATATCACGCACCACACCGACAAACGATGCGATCGCTCCGACGTGGCGATGGCGTTCACGAATTAACGACTGCTCGTGGGTCAGGTCAAAATCGTCTGCCTGAATACGAATGGTTGGCACCAACACCGCCTAGCCGCCGGTGACGGGCGGGAAAATGGCGACTTCGTCGCCCGCTTTTATCGGGTCGGTCAATTGCGCCATGTCCTGATTCACCGCAACCCGCCAGCGTTTGGTGACAGCCAGCACCTCGGCGTAAACACCGCCACGGCTGCGCAGCGCCTCAACCAACGCACCGACGGTCGCGGCGGCGGGCACTACAGTCGACTCTTCTGCGACGCCAATCGATTCGCGCAAGCTGGCGAAATACAAAATCTTGATCATTACTTCACCACTTGCAGATTTGATTTACGCAGGCCAAGGTGTTTAACAATAAACGCCGCCACCGCTTCAGCGTCTTCGAGCCCGAATTGCGGTAGATCGGTGGCGAGGGTTTCGTCGGTTGCAACGGCAATCACGTTTTTGTCTTCGACAAACAGCAACGGTTTGTCGGCGAGCTTGCGATGCACTTCAATCTTCGGGATGTTGTGGTGTTTCCAGCCTTCGACAATGACCACATCACAAGGGGAAAAATGCTTCAACTGCTCTTCAAGGGAAGGCTCGCTATCACCGCGCAATTCGTGCATCAGCGCCCAACGATTGCTGGATGTCACCATCACCTCGGTGGCGCCGGCCATACGGTGCCGGTGGGAATCCTTGCCCGGCATGTCGATGTCAAATTCATGATGCGCGTGTTTGATCAACGACACACGATAACCGTCCATGACCAGACACGGGATGACTTTTTCAATCAGGGTGGTTTTGCCGCTACCCGAGTAGCCGGCGATGGCAATGAGTTTCATGGACTGATTATCGATGATTTTGCAATGTGTCTTTTGACCAAAAAATCACGGCGGCATTTACCTTTTTATGGCTTTACATCGACGCCAAACACGTTCGCCATAAACGCGAGGATGTCGCTACGTTCTTCGATAATTTTTGAAGTCGGTTTGCCGGCACCATGGCCGGCACTGGTCTCGATGCGGATCAATTTTGGCGCGGCACCGGTATCAACCGCCTGCAATGCGGCGGTGTATTTAAAGCTGTGCGCGGGCACCACACGATCATCATGGTCGGCGGTGGTCACCAAAATCGGCGGGTACTTCACCCCGGCGCGGATATTGTGCATCGGCGAATAGGCGGCGAGCGCCTTGAATTCATCCGCCTTGTCCGACGAACCGTAATCTGACACCCAAGCCCAGCCGATGGTGAATTTATGGAATCGCAGCATATCCATCACACCCACCTGTGGTACGGCCGCACCAAACAACTCCGGGCGTTGATTCACAACCGCGCCGACCAACAGACCGCCGTTGGAACCGCCGTTGATGCCCAAACGTGACGGCTGTGTGTATTTGTTGGCAACCAGCCATTCGCCGGCGGCAATAAAGTCATCAAACACATTTTGCTTTTTGAGTTTGGTACCCGCATCGTGCCACGCCGCACCATATTCGCCGCCGCCGCGGATGGATGCGGTCACATACACCCCGCCCATGCGCATCCAGGTCGATGCCGTCACCCGATAACTCGGCGTTTCGGAAACGTTAAAACCACCGTAGCCATACAACAGCGTCGGGTTGGTGCCGTCGAGTTTCATGCCTTTGCGGTGCGCAATAAAAATGGGAAACCGTGTCCCGTCTTTGCTAGTGACAAATTCGCGTTTGGTTTCGTATTGCGCGGAGTCAAACGCTGTCTTTGGCCGCGCAAACAACGTTGATTTGCCGGTTCTAACGTCGTAACGATAAATCTCAGTCGGGTTGATCAGGCTGGTGTAGCTGTAAAACGTTTCTTTGTGGGAAAAGCGCCCGCCGAATCCAGACGCGGAGCCAACACCGGGCAGGTTCACTTTGCTGAGCAATTTGCCGTCAGGCGCATGCACATTGATGGCCGCAGCGGCATCCTGCAAATACTGCGCAAATATTCTGCCGCCGACCACATTGGCCGATGTCATCGCATCCTTGGTTTCGGCCACGACTGTTTTCCAGTTCGCGCGTTCGCGTTTGGTCAAATCAATGGCGATGATGCGGCCCTTCGGCGCGTCTTTGTCAGACTTGACCCACAAGGTGTTGCCGTTGGCGCCGATCGGTGTGTATTCGGCGTCAAAATCGAGTGTGATGGGTGTCGGCACGGCATTGGCGACCAGACCGCCGTTCTTAAGCGGCATGACCAACAAGCCGTTCTTGCGGCCGGAACCTTTCCAGACAAAAATAATCACGTTGCGTGCGTCATCTGTCACCGATGCGCCAAAGCCCCACTCCTTCTCGGTCGTGTTCTGATATACCAATAGGTCTTTCGACTGGTCGGTGCCGACGCGGTGGTAATAGAGCTTCTGGAAAAAATTGCTGCCGGTCAGTTTTGCATCTGTCTTTGGCGCGTCGTAGCGCGAATAAAAAAATCCTTTGCCGTCTGGCGTCCATTCGGCCGTCGAGAACTTCACCCATTCAACCTTTTCCGGCAAATCACGTCCGGTGGTGAGATCACGCACCTGCCATGTCTGCCAATCCGAGCCGGCGGCGGCAATCCCATAGGCCAAGAACCGGCCATCGCGACTGA
>JANMNT010000013.1:0-6006 GCA_031368465.1 Burkholderiales bacterium | reverse complement strand
GAATTTTTTGCCGTCATTTCTGAGGCGTTTTTTGAGTTGCCCAATACGGTTCGCCGGGAGTTCCCACAGGTCTACGACCAACTCGTGCAGTTTTACCGGCAAGATCCTTTGGCACGTGCGGCGTCTTCCGAAAAGCGATAGCACGTCTATTGACGGTCGTTTCCAGACCATTTCGCCTGAAACGCCGCGCCCAATAACAACATTGCGCAATATGTTGTCGGCAAAAAAAACGCCAACGATTCGTTGGCGTTTTTGGTCGATTTGGCTGATTCAGCCAAGGCGGTGTTTCGTTATAGAAACAACACGGCCGGGAACACGGCAACGGCCAACAGAAGCAATACCCACTCGCATTTCCAGCGTTTCAAGTGCCCCGTGTAGTAAAAAATAATGCAGAGAATGGCAAAAACGTAAAAGATGGCAAGTAGCATGAGGACTCCCTATTATTTGATGACGGACTCCCACCCGCCAGTGCGACCAAAACAATAGCATATTTTTGGCGAAACAATGTCAAATTGCCACGAACATACCGCAATCAAGTCAAATGGCATCGTTTCCAGATTCGCCGGTTCGAATGCGAATAACCTGTTCAACCGGCAACACAAAAATCTTGCCGTCGCCAATCTTGCCGGTGCCCGCCGCTTTGATCACCGCGTCAATGACTTTTTCAACCATTTCGTCGGCAACAATGACCTCAACCTTTACCTTCGGCAGGAAATCGACTGTATATTCGGCGCCCCGGTAAAGCTCGGTATGTCCTTTTTGCCGGCCGAACCCCTTGACTTCGGTGACTGTCAGGCCCGAACACCCGAGGTTGGTCAATACCTCCCGAACCTCGTCCAATTTGAATGGTTTGATCACCGCTTCTATTTTTTTCATGGTTGCCCCCGTCCTGGTTTATTACCGCTTATTGCGGCCAATATTTCGATGTGATCGGATACCGCCAGTCTTTGCCAAACCCGCGCCGCGTAATCTTAGCGCCAACCGGGCTTTGCCGGCGCTTATATTCGTTGATCTTGAGCAAACGCGTAACCCGTGTGACGTCAGCTTGCAGAAAGCCCATCGAGACAATTTCCGCAGGTGCCCGATCCTGCTCCATAAACAGTTCGACAATCTGGTCAAGTATCGCGTAATCCGGCAATGAGTCCTGATCTTTCTGATCGGCGCGCAACTCGGCCGACGGCGGCCGCGTGATCACCCGTTCTGGGATCACCAGCGACTGCTGATTGCGCCAATGGCAAAGTTGGTAAACCAGCGTCTTGGAGACGTCTTTCAAAATCGCGTAGCCACCGGCCATGTCGCCGTAAAGCGTTGAATACCCGACCGCCATCTCACTCTTGTTGCCGGTTGTGACAACCATCGCGCCATATTTGTTGGACAACGCCATCAACAATGTGCCACGCACCCTCGCCTGAATATTCTCCTCGGTGGTGTCCGGTTGGCGGCCGGCAAACGCGCCAGCCAAACTGCGTTTGAAGGCGTCAAACATCGGTGTAATCAAAACTTCCGAGTACTTGACGCGGTGTATTGCCGCCATTTCCCTGGCGTCATCAAGTGAGATTTGTGCCGTGTATTCGGAAGGCATCATGACCGCCTCGACCCGCCCGGCACCCAGCGCATCCACGGCAATCGCAAGCGTCAGCGCTGAATCCACCCCGCCTGACAGACCAAGCAACACGCCCGGAAAACCGTTTTTGTTGACGTAGTCGCGCAGTGCAACAACCAATGCACGATAAACACTTGCCGCCATTGGTAACGTCGGGTAAACAGGGCCGGTAATTACCCCGTCGACAAAGTCGATGATGCCGAGCGCTTCTTCGAATTCGCGTTCCTGGTATCCGACGGTTCCGTCTTTGTTAATACCAAACGAGGCACCGTCAAAAACCAGTTCATCTTGCCCGCCGGTCCAATGGGCATAGAGAATCGGCAGGCCTGATTCGGCAACACGCGCACGCACCACGTCGTAACGAGTCTCGAGCTTGTTAACATCATAGGGTGATGCGTTTGGCACAACAATAATGTCGGCACCGGCTCTTGCGGTGGCCGCCACCGGCGAGGCATACAAAACATCTTCACAAATCAACACGCCGATTCTGACGCCATCGAGCTCGAATACAAACGGCCGGTGGCCGGTTTCAAAATAGCGTTTTTCGTCGAACACTTGATAGTTCGGCAGACGCTGTTTGAGGTAGGTGTGAACGATTCGACCATGCCGGATCAGGGACGCCGCGTTAAATAGCCGCTCCCGGCCCTCGCCGACGTGACCCGATTGGCCGGCGTCGGCATCAATCACCACATGCGGGTGGCCGACAATCATTGCCAGCCCCTTCGTCAACGGGTTGTCGTCAAGCTTGGCACAAAGCAACGTCAGCGCGTCTTCGCAGGCACGACGAAAGTCATGCCGGAACAACAGGTCCTCCGGTGGGTAACCACAAAGTGCGAATTCGGGCGTGACCACCAGTTTCGCGCCGCTTTTTGCTGCGCGTAGAGCAACGTCAATCAGCTTGTCGACGTTTCCCGACAGGTCGCCAAGCATAAAGTTTACCTGGGCAATGGCAATTTTCATCAAAAACTCCGCAAGAGTGAGTTATGGCGATTATAGGCGTGCGCACGAATTCTTCGACAAAATACGGAAATGACAGAACCTCGCATAACCGTTGTCCAAACGCTTGCCGATATCGAACCGACGCAATGGGATCGCCTGACAAATGGCAATCCGACGATAAAACACGCTTGGTTGCAGTCGATGATTGATGCCGGATGCACAACACGCGCCACCGGTTGGCTGCCGCAATTTCTGATCGTTACACGGGAGATCGACGGGCAACAACAACTTACCGGCGCGGCACCGCTATATATGAAAGGGCACAGCTACGGCGAATACGTCTTTGACTGGGCGTGGGCCGATGCCTACCAACGGGCCGGCCTTGACTACTATCCCAAGCTGGTTTGCGCGGTGCCTTTCACCCCCTGCGTCGGAACAAGGCTACTGGCAGCTTCGGAGAACGACCGTGCGCTACTCATCGAAGCCATGTTGGACGTTGCCGGCGACACGAATGTTTCATCGCTTCACGTGCTATTTTCTACCGATGAAGAACACGCGGCGTTGGTCGGAAAAGGCATGATGGAACGTCAGGCGGTTCAATTCCATTGGCAGAATCCGGACTATTCCTCATTTGAGGACTTCCTATCAACCATGCGTCATGACAAACGGAAAAAGATCAAGCAGGAACGTCGCAATGTGGCGAACGCAGGCGTGACATTCGAACGTAAAGTGGGCACGGAAATCAGTGGGTCTGAATGGGATTTTTTTTCCGAATGTTACGAGCGCACCTACCGTGCGCATCGCTCCACGCCGTATTTGAACCGCGAATTTTTTGGTCTGGTCGGTGCGCGCATGCCCGACAGTATTTTGATGATTGTCGCCAGCAGAAAAGGCGCGCCAATTGCGGCAAGTCTGAATCTTTTCAGCGATACAACGTTGTACGGCCGATATTGGGGAACACAGGAATTCATGTCCGGGCTGCACTTTGAAACGTGTTACTACCAAAACGTGCAGTTTTGCATCGACCGTCGCATTCAGGTGTTTGAGGGCGGCGCACAAGGCGAGCACAAACTGGCGCGTGGTTTCACGCCGGTCACCTGCCGCTCGGCACATTTGATCAAGGATCCGCGTTTTGCCCATGCCGTGGGAGACTTTCTGGAACGCGAGTCCGGCGGTATCGACCGCTATGTGGAAGAACTAAATGAACACGTTCCTTTCAAGAATCCGTCCGGCTAACCTTTCAGTCGGGACTGCCGGTTTCAGCCAATGCCGCCAGCAGACTCTCTTGTGCAACGACGCGCAACTTGCCGCTTCGGGTTTTTTTCTTCGAATAGACGCCTTGTGCATCCATCTCCCATGCCTCAGCGTTATCCGCCAAATAGGGCAAAAGCCCCTCATCGATAACACGCTTCTTGAGCTTTTTGTCGAGCACCGGAAAACAAAGCTCGATGCGTCTGAAAAAATTGCGTTCCATCCAGTCGGCACTTGAAAGCATGACGATTGGATTACCGCCATTGCCAACGTACAGAATGCGGGTGTGCTCAAGAAAGCGTCCGACAATTGAGCGCACCTGAATGTTTTCAGACAATCCCGGCACGCCCGGCTTGAGTGTGCAGACCCCGCGAACAATCAAATCGATTTTCACCCCCGCCTGACTCGCGCGGTACAACGCGTCAATGACCTCAGGCTCGACCAGCGAATTCATTTTCGCGATGATTCGACCGTGGCCGGATCGAGATGCTGTCCGTGTGACCGTCTTTACCGCCTTTGAGACCTTTGTCGTCCGCGCTGCGGCGGCCGATGTCGCAATTTTAGTTTCGTGCTCAATTGCCCGGAGCACGCTGGCATGTAATGAAAACGGCGACTGCCATACCTGCGAAAGCTTGGTCGCCTTGCCAAGACCGGTCAGCTGGGTGAATACTTCATTGACGTCGGCGCAAATCGCCTCATTCGCGGTGAGCAGGCCAAAATCGGTATAAAGTTTTGCGGTACGCGGATGGTAGTTGCCGGTACCCAAATGGACATAACGCCGCAATACCGTCTTGTTACTATCTGCATCTTTTGGCTCGCGGCGGACAATCATCGCCATTTTGGCGTGGGTTTTGTGACCAACCACGCCATAGACCACGTGCGCGCCGACATCCTCCAGCCGCGACGCCCAATTCAGATTTGCCTCTTCATCAAAGCGCGCCATCAATTCAACCACCACGGTCACCTCTTTGCCGCGTTTGGCCGCGTCAATGAGGGTTTCCATGATGATCGAATCAGTTCCTGTTCGATAGACCGTCTGTTTAATGGCGACCACGCTCGGATCGCGTGCCGCCTGTTGGATAAATTCGATTACCGGCGTGAAACTCTCGAACGGGTGATGCACAAGAATATCCTGCACTTTGAGGGCGTCAAAAATATCCTTGCCTTTTGCCACCTTTTGCAGGACTTTCGGCAACCCGGGATTGAACGGCTGGAACTTCAAATCAGGCCGGGCAACCTGATCCGGTACATTCATCAGTCGCACCAGATTTACCGGGCCGTTAACCTTATAAAGGTCGGCCTCGGCAAGACCGAACTGCAACAGCAGGAACTGCATCATGTCGTCGGAACAATTGTCGGCGATTTCGAGGCGCACCGCGTCTCCCAGATGGCGCTGCGGTAATTCACCCTGCAGCGCCAACCGCAGGTTCTTGATTTCCTCCTCGTCGACAAACAAATCGGAGTTACGGGTAACACGAAACTGGTAACAGCCCAACACCTGCATGCCCGCAAACAGCTCGCCCACATATTGGTGCAAAACCGAACTCAAAAATATGAAATCATGCGGCCCCTCTGCAACTTCCGGCGGCAGCCTAATGACACGCGGCAAGAGTCGCGGCGCCTGCACAATTGCGTGCTGCGAATCACGACCAAAAGCGTCGCGCCCGGACAATTCAACCGCGAAATTCAGGCTCTTGTTGAACACGCGAGGAAACGGGTGTGAGGGGTCGAGTCCGATCGGTGTCAGCACCGGCATCATCTCGCGAAAGAAATAGTCCTTAACCCAGACCTTCAGCGCCGGCCCCCACTGTGCGCGCCGGATAAATCGGATATCTTCGGTTGCAAGGCTGGGCAGGATGTCGTCATTCAGCAGTGCATATTGCGTCGCCACAATCTCGTTTGCCGCAGCCACCACCAGCCGAAAGGTATCCTTGGGCGTCTTTCCGTCGGTTGACCGCGCGGTTGAGCCCAGCTTGATTTGTTCCTTCAGCCCGGCAACACGTATTTCAAAAAATTCGTCCATGTTCGATGAAACAATGGACAGAAATTTGAGACGCTCGAGCAACGGAACCTGCCGATTTTCCGCTTGGGCAAGAACCCGGCGGTTGAAGGCGAGCATTTGCAGCTCGCGGTTGAGGAACCGTGAGGCTGACCGGCTTGTAGCCATATTTGAACTTTCTGTTCGTTTTTTCTTGCTGTCCACCATATGTCAT
>JANMNT010000398.1:0-4580 GCA_031368465.1 Burkholderiales bacterium | reverse complement strand
CGCCAAGCTTGGCCACAAAGTCTTTTACTTCGAGCGATATATAGCGTGTGTCGTTGAGCTGACGCGAGACAAAGTCATCGGTGTTGATTTCTTTTTGCTCAAACTTACGACGCTTTGACCAAGGGAAGTCCTTTACACGGGCAAGCGCTTCGAGAAACTCGTTTTCATTGCTTCCAAAGACTTCAAACGGCGTGCGATTTTGCTTGCGCTGGCGATTGAAGGCCGCAATACAAAGCGTCTTGTTCATGTATGAGTCATCAAGCGAGCGCGAATACGGGAGGATGTGCTCCACATCGACTTCCGGGCCGAACAGCATTTCCTGCGAGATCGACTTGCCGGTATATGGGCAAAGGCCACCGCATTCCTTCCAAAGACGAAATTTAATTTTGTCTTTGTATGTTGCATACGGGGTCCCTCTTGCCTGCAAAAACGCTTCGGCTTCTTTATTCAGTCTCTCATTGGTTTTGTTTTGTTTCTGCGCAGACTCTTTTTGCTTTTGCGTGAGTTTCATTTCACGCGCGAGTTCGATGCGAATCAGCTTGGGCAAACCGTATTCCCGAACAATCGCATTCACCACGCGACGTGTCTCATGCAGCGCCTTGAGAACCACGGGATTGCGCAGGTTCGGGGGAGAAGGCAACTTTGCGTACTTCTTCCCTTCACCCTGAGGTTTCGTATGGTCATATTCAGCCTCAGCACAGGACTGGTCATAGCGAAGTCCTTTTTGTAAACCAGGCAAAATTTTTCGAAGCGCTTTTTCGGAAATGCGTCCGTAGCCCGGCTCCAATTCGGTTTCCAGAAGTGACTGCGCAGTTTTCTCGTCGAAATGCCAATGTTCTTGCATGCGGCGAAGAAAGCCGGTTTCCGAGTCAATGGTGAGCATGTCAGTAATGAGCGCGCGCTGGTTTTCGTCGGGCATCGCATCCCATTCCTCGTTCAGGACACTGCGAAGTGCATAACCCGTACGATTGCCGGTCAATTCTGTCTTTTTGCCTTCTTCTAGGTTGAAAAGCTCATTCTCGTGAAGGCCAAGTTTTTTCTTCGCCGCTCCCCACGAAAGAGATTTTTGTTTTTCCAGCAGAACAACCAACTTGGCGCGTTCATCATCACGCAGCTTTCGATAACTGCGTTTGATGGGGTCTTTTACTTCTAGATGATTGATGTCTTGCAGGTAGCGCGCACGTTGCGTCTCCTGTAGCGCACGGGGCGCGCGTTTGCGGTCGGTTTCAAACGGGCATTTGCCGACCAGAAAGTTTTGCACCTTCAACGGGCGCTGGAAAAAAATCGCGTTGTGAATTTGCGCGCGGTGTTCGGCAGTTAACGCTTCGGGATGAAACGTTTTTTGCTTTTCCCAGACATGGTCAAATTCGTTCTTGTACATCGAGCGGTCGGTGTATTGCCTACGCGGCGCATTGACACTCGCAAAGTATTCACCGAGCGTGCGACAGTTGCTGGATTCAATCCGTTTAGTTAACTCTGTAATGGCAGTACGAACTTTGCCGTCCTCATCTTTCTGTGCCTTGCGGTTGCTTTGAAAGCCGCGCCGCTTATTCAAATGCATCAATACCCGCGACAACTCGGCTAACGTGAGTTTTTGGTCAAGCGATTTTTTTCGCAGCTGGTATGGGTCACCTAGCGCATTGAATGCAGCTTCGCCAGCGTAATCACGAAATGCTTCATCGAGCCAACCAGCATCCGTCAAAATTTTTCGTAATAAGTCTCGCCGCATACGCTTGCGCGCCAGTTGTTTTCGCATTTGGCGCGCCGCGCGCCGCGCATGGTTCTTCGGCGTGCGGGTTTTTGCTTCGACCGCTTCCTGAAAAATGCGCACACCACAGTCAACGAGTGCATTGGGTTGGTCATCTTCACGATGACCAATCAGCGCCCAGCCGATCGAATTGGTCCCAAGGTCTAAGCCGAGCGTGTAAGGTGCATTTGATGGGGGGCAGGTCATGTGTCCCATAAATTCCTCTTGCATTGGTAAAGTTTATTGGGTTATTCTGCCAACACAGTGTAGCTGACTAATGCCTGCGTTGCTTTCCATACTAAGGAAATTTTCGCTGGATACGCTCTATGAGCTAAACCTTAGAAGCCTCTCGCGCAAGCGAGGGGCTTCATCATTTTTGGACCGCTCAAATCGCCCGTATGTTTCAGATGTAAACCAGAAACCCTAGCAGTGGCGGTTGTTTTCAGTGCAAACAGCTTGGAAGTGCCCGTCAATTGGCTGGTTTCAATTTGCTATTTTCCGCGACGTGGTTTTTGTTTCTATCGCAAATGAAGGCAATAATTGCGCATGCAAGATTTTTGGACCACCTCCGGCTACAACACGCTGCTTAAAAACGACCACGGCTGGCTGCGCGTGACGCCGGACTACCTGCGGCTGCTGCTGGGTCGACCGGAGTTGGCGCCGATCATCGAGTCCGGCAAAAACGAACGTGCATTGCACGCGGCGTTGATAGATAACCCGCAGCGCGCGATCAGTATCGATGAGCTGGGTGCGATCGAGGATGATGACGCGCGTGAAAACTACGTTTATTTTTTGAAGTTACGCAAGGCGCTGTTGGATGCGGTGACGCTTGAGCGTTTTTATTTGCAGACCTTTCGCAGCGGCGTGGTTGATCTGCCGCCGGTATTTTTAGAATTCGCCGCACACGCGATCACCCGCGGGTTGCTCGATGGTTGCGAAGACGTTTACGAGGTGCGCGCCGGCGAAATGCTGTTTCGCAAGCAGCGGGTTTCAACCGAGGGCGGGCAGGTGCTGAGCGCGGACGCCGAGACGATTCAGGTGTTTGCCGAAACCGCCGGCTTTGGCAGCGTCGGGCGGCTTTTCCAGCAGCAATCGACGCCGATGCGTACGCTCAACATGGATGTGTTGAACCACGAAAATGCGCAGCTCTACTGGCTTTCAGAGAACCGCTACAACTATGTGCTTGATTTAACCGTTGGCCGCAACGGCATCGAGGCGCTGGCGCGTCTGTTATCGCGCTGGGTTAAACATTTTTTCGGGCTCGAGGTGGTGGTCACGCCGATTGCCAAAATCGAGGATGACGCGTGGCGCTGGCATATCGGGCTGGACGCCGAAGCCACTTCGATCATGAACGATTTGTATGAGGATCGTGAGGTTGATGAGCGACGTTTGCAGCGTCTGGTTTCACTGTTCAAGCTCGAGTTTGTCAACGCCGGCGATATGCGCTCGGACGTTGCAGGCAAGCCGGTCTATCTCGGTATTGCAATGAATGCCGACAACGTGGTCAAACTCAAGCCGCAAAATTTGTTGCTGAATTTGCCGCTCGCCAAGACAAGCTAGAATCAATCTCGGTCGAACCCAATTTAACGAGTCAATATGAAAACGTCCAAAGAACACCCCGCCGTGCAAATGTTGCGTAGCGAAATCGAGCTGATGGTTTCGGATCGTGATGCATTGCTGCGCATTGCCGGTGCAGCGGCCAAATTTGTCGAAAAGGTCAATATCACCAAGCTGCCGGTGTCGGCCATCCCGTTGGCCGAGGCGCTGGCCTCCAGCGTAAATGCGCTGTCTGAAGATTCGCTCAAAGAGGCGCTTTCAGCAATCAAAAAACGTTAGCGCCATGGATCAGGCGATGGTTGATGCGGTGGTGCCGGCGCAGTATTTGCGACGCAACAATGCTTTCACCCGTTCATTCGGCCGCATGCTGATGCGCCTGAGCGGTTGGCGTGCCATCGGCGTGATGCCGGATGTGCCCAAAGTGGTTGTGGTCGTCGCGCCCCATACCAGCAACTGGGATTTTGTGGTCGGCGTGATGACATTGTTCGCGCTCGATATCAAAATATCCTTCCTCGGCAAACATACCTTGTTCAAGGGTGTGTTCGGCAAATTCATGCGCGCCATCGGTGGTATCCCGGTGGACCGTGCCAAGCCGCATGGGATTGTTGGTGATACGGCCGCCGCGATCAACGCCGCCGAGCGCATGATCTTTGCATTGTCGCCGGAAGGCACGCGACGACTTGATCACGGTTTCAAGACCGGCTTTTTGCACATCGCGCACGGTGCCAACGTGCCCATTTGTTTGGCGTATTTTGATTTCGCCAACAAGGTGGTGGGATTTGGACCGACCATGATGGCCACGGGTGATATTGCGCGTGACATGGACAAGGTGCTTGCCTATTACCGGCCGATTCGCGGCCGGTACGTCAAGGCGTGGCAACAAGAAGTGGCATTGTGACCAGTGTGCGCCAAACTGGCGCATGTTTTTGGTGCGGGGCGCTTGGATGGTGCAGCGCAGTATGCAGTCGAGTGCGCTAAGTATATGAATTATTAGAAAATTAGAGTTGGCACAGTGTGTGCTAGTAAAGATTGCGGCGAACAATCGTCGTCAATTTCTCCTCCGAGAGCGGTTTGCCCGGTGTCCGAAAGGACGCCGGGCTTTTTCTTTTGGGGTTGGGTTGAGAGTGGGGAAGTTTGAAGTTGGAAAAAGCGGCATCGCGGTGCATTTCCTCGCCCGTCTGCATGCGGGCCGAGGCGCTCACGAGCACGGCGCGGTGCGCCGCGAAACCCTCGCTCACGTTCACTCCGAGAGCGGTTTGCCCGGTGTCCGAAAGGA
>JANMNT010000381.1:0-1808 GCA_031368465.1 Burkholderiales bacterium | reverse complement strand
TGTACGACAAATTCACGCCGCACAGTGGTTTTTTGCGGTATGTGATTAAGAACTAGCCACCTGACCGGCGCAGCGATTGATCAGGTGGACAAGATCGCAAATTTAAAACACCAGCAAAGACGGTTATTTCCAGGCATTTATGGCTGAAAACGCTTGCTGGATAACGACTTTGTATTGCTCATTGTCGGTGATCTGCAACTGATACCGCCCTCGCTGCAAATTGTCTGCAGCGGGGTGACAGCGTGCCTGCGCTGTGTGAACCTGTGCATTCCTGGCGTTGCCAGCCGCCGGCATCGGTGTTGACGTCAGACACCCTTGAAGGTATCCACCAAACCGATTCCACGGGGGTCCGCAATGAAATTTTTGTTATGGCTGATTTTGCTGGTGTTGTGTTGGCCGCTCGCGCTATTGGCGCTGATCTTATATCCCATTTTTTGGCTGCTGACGTTGCCATTCCGGCTGGTTGGTATCGCCGTCGAGGGGGTGTTTGTGTTTTTGCGTGCGATTGTGATGTTGCCGGCGCGGTTGCTGGACGGCGGGCCGGCTAATCGCAGGGTGTAGCCGGTATCACCAGCGGCATTGCGTTTTGACGCGGTGACGTGCACACTCCGATCAGTTCATTTTGATCGGAGTGTTCAATGATTCGCCTGATGATCGCCTTTTGTTTGTTGGCCGTTGCGTGTGTTGCCCAAACAGTTGAAGCCAAAAATTTCCGCTGGTCGTCGCAGGGCGATGCCGCCACGCTCGACCCGCAAAGTCAGAATGAAACCTTTAACAACATGATCAACGGTCTGGTTTATGAATATCTGGTTGATCGTGGCAAAAACATGGAAATCGTGCCGCGGTTGGCCGAATCATGGACCAACCCCGAGCCGACCAAATGGGTGTTCAAGCTTCGGCGCGGCGTGAAATGGCACGATGGGTCGGCGTTCACGGCAGACGACGTGGTGTTTTCGTTCGACCGCGCCCGTGACTCGGCGGTCACCTTCAAGTTGTATTCAACACAAGCCGGTATCCCGCGGAAAATCGACGACTTTACGGTTGAATTCACCACCAGTCAGCCCAACCCGGTGATGCTCGACACGCTGGCCAACATCTATGTGATGAACAAGGCGTGGTGTGAAAAAAACAATGTGGTTAAGCCGCTGAACTACACCAAGAAGGAAGAGACCTTTGCCACCCGCAACGCGATGGGTACCGGTCCGTACCGGTTGGTTGTTTGGGAGCAGGGCATTAAAATTTTGCACCGCAAAAATCCCGACTGGTGGGGCATCAAGGCCGGGCAATATGAAGGCAACATTGAAACCATCGACTACCGGCCCATCACTAATGCATCAACCCGCATGGCCGCGCTGAAGTCCGGCCAGATCGATTTTGTGCTTGACCCGGCCGTGCAGGATGTCATCAGCTTGCGAAACGACAAGGCCATCAAAATATGGGAGGGTGTCGAGAACCGCGTTATCTATCTGGGCTTTGATCAGGCGCGTAATGAACTGTTGTATTCCGATGTAAAGGGCAAGAACCCATTCAAGGATCGGCGCGTGCGGCTGGCGCTGTATCAGGCGATTGATGTCAACGCGTTGAAGACCTCGGTGATGCGCGGGTTGTCGCGCCCGACCGCTATTGCCCTGCCCAATGCATTGGCCGCCGGTGTGCCTGCGGCGATGGACAAGCGGCATCCGTACGACGTGGCAAAAGCACGCCAGTTGCTCAAGGACGCAGGGTATCCCGACGGTTTTACTTTTACCTTTGCCTGCCCGAATGACCGGTACCTGAATGATGAAAAAATTTGTGTGGCGATTGCCGCC
>JANMNT010000375.1:0-12645 GCA_031368465.1 Burkholderiales bacterium | reverse complement strand
GCACGTCCTGCATCAAGGTATAAACAGTACTGCCGACCCGGCTCGGCCATAGTGTTGCGTTTTGTTGGCCCGCCATACTGATGTCCATTAACTCAACACGCAGTTTTGGGTCAGGCAGTCGACCCGCGCCGTCTACCCGCGCGGTGGCGGCGTCGACGTCAAATTGCATCGACGCATATTCCGGATTGCGCGCCTTCGCGTATGCCAGCAGGCCTTCGACATTGCTGCCGACCAGCGGCCCGTTGACCGCAACAACGTTTGATGCAATAGGTGTGCCGTCCCGGGCAATTTGCTCGCCATCAATCAGTAACTGCGGTGGTCCGGCATGCACAACGACGCTAATGAGCAACAACGCCGGCAGCCGCAACAATAAACAGGAATGCGCAGGGAAATTCACAATCACCTCCGGAAAAGATCGACCTATGGCGGGCTACGCTCACCCGTCAATATGCGCTACAGGTGTGCGAGATGAGGCCTGGCGGGCGGTCAGATCCGCAAGCAGCAGTTGCGTATCTGCAGCGAAGGAGAGGTGGCGTGAGACAGTGACGCAGAGGCGACAACAATTGGTAACGCAACTGACGTTAGCGCTAAAGGGCTGACAAAAAAACTGTTTACGATCGCAACAGGCGTCGGCAGGGATGCGGTGTTGACGTTTTGTTGGCCGTCTCCACAATGTTTTTGGCAAACAGGCGACGCTGAATTGTGTTCCCCACATGGTGGAGCGGTCGGGCTCTCGATGGTTGTGTCATTCATCCCGGCAAGCTGGCCCGGGCAGGCGTGGGCTGACACCGCAAATTGCGTAAAAATCACCGCAACAAGACAGGTGAGGCTAACCAGTGAATGGGTGGAGCGTCTCATGAGTCGTCCGTGGGTCTGAGCATGGTCTAAAACAACGAATTCCACCCAATATAGGCAGTCTGCTGACGGTTTGATTTGATGATTGTCAAAACGCGCCAACTCAAGGTGATGAAAAACAATTGTGAAGAAGCGCCAGAGCGCGCGCCGTTTCAGCCATTTTGTTATGAAACGGCTCGTCAATGCTTGTGTTTTAACTTTGGCAAGATTCTGGCGCGTTAATTACTTGGTGCGTTTGCGCGACGACCAGTGGATGTGTTCGATTTGCCAACGTTCATCCTGCAACCGCAACACATAGGTTGAGACACCCGTATCCTTGATCGGCTTATCCTTGAAAAAGCCATCAGTTGTTGTTAACGCGGTGACCAACGCCATGTTGCCGTCCACTTTTATCTGCGTTGACACCACCACAGAGGGAACGGCTTTGGCAAAGACGACATCTTCCTTGAAGTGATGCCCGAGATATTCGGCGCGTGATTGTTCGGCGTATCCCTGCTCAAAAATGGTGATGTTTTCGGCCATGCTGCGCTCTGCCAGGGCGGCATCACCGGTATTGATTGCAGTTTGGAGTTGCGCGATCACGGCACGCACTTTTTCGGCGGCCGGACTATTGGCGTTAGCCGATTTCGGTACCACCACAGCGGCCTTTTCGTGCGCCGTTGCGGCGAATCCGGCCAGCGTGATGACCCCGCAGAGCAGCAATGGCGTCACTGCTTTGACCGTTGGAAGCCGGCTCATTTGACGCTTTCAATGTTGGTCACCGCGTAGCCACTCTTGGTCTGCTCAACGTTCACCTTAACTTTGTCGCCTGACTTCACGTTGTCGAGCAGCTTTGCGTCTTTGACCTGAAATACCATCGTCATGGCCGGCATGTCGAGGCTTTTGATGGGGCCGTGTTTGAGGGTGATTTTTTTGGCGTCTTTGTCAACTTTCTTGACTTCAGCGTCGACCATCTCTGGTTTTGTCTCGGCAGATGCCGGTTTTGCACTGTGGTGGCCGGCGTGTTTGTCTGGCTCCGCGGCATACACGGGCAAGGCTGTGACGAGCGCACTGCTGATTGCGATCAGGATTAGGATATTCGGTTTCATGTTTGCCCCTTTGATTGGTTGGATGATTGAATCAGGAATTTTTTGGTGGCGCTGCTGCAACGACGGTGATGCTGCCCATCATCCCGGCTTCAAAGTGGCCGGCAATCAAGCAGGCAAATTCGAATGCCCCGGGATTGGAGAAATGCCAAACCAAATCGACTTTCTTGCCGGTGGCCACGTGCGCCATGTAGGGTTCATCGTGTTCCATGTTGGGGTGTTTTTTCATTTGCTCGGCGTGTTTAGCGAGTTCCTCTTTTGTGCCGATCACCATCTCATGCATGATCTTGCCGCTATTCTTGACCACAAAGCGAATGGTCTCGCCTTGTTTAACGTTGATCGCATCTGGCGTGAAACGCATTGTGTCGCTCATGCTGACGTTGATCGTCCGCGTGACCTTTTTGGGGTCACCCTGTCGGCCCCAAGGATGGACTTCGGTCGAGATGGGTTGATTCGTTTTACTATGGGCTTTGTCGCCATGCGCGAAGGCGTGTGGCGCGGCAAGTGCGAGTACACCGATGGCGAAGGTGATACCTGCGCCTGCCGAAATAACGGTCGTCATGAATCGTTGCATATGATTTCCTTTGACTGAATTAGTGTTTATGGCCATTTTGACCCGGCTTACGAACTGTGTCCGTCTTTTCGCTGATTTCCTTGACCTTGCCGGTCGCCGGATCAATATCGCCGCCGCGTGAGGTGGGGGCGGTGATGGGGTTCATCGATTCACCGGTCCATTCATAGGCGACGCTATTTTTGGGGAAGGCGTAATCACCCGGGTCCTTGTAGTCGTTTTTCGGTTGGTCCTTGCGGACTTTGACGGTGGTGAACATGCCGCCCATTTCAATCGGCCCAAATTGCCCGGTACCGGTCATCATCGGCAGTGTGTTGTCCGGCAGCGGCATTTCCATTTCGCCCATATCGGCCATGCCACGCTCGCCCATCACCATGTAGTCGGGAATCAACTTGGTAATCTTGCTGACAACCTCACGGTGATCAACACCGATCATGGTCGGCACGTCGTGGCCCATCGCGTTCATGGTGTGATGTGATTTATGGCAATGAAACGCCCAATCACCGGGCTCGGTTGCAACAAACTCAAAGGCGCGCATTTGACCGACGGCAATATCGGTGGTGACTTCCGGCCAGCGTGCGCTCGGCGGCACAATGCCGCCGTCGGTTTGCGTGACGACAAATTCGTGCCCGTGCAAATGAATCGGATGATTGGTCATGGTCAGATTGCCGACCCGAATACGCACGCGGTCTCCCTGCCGGCATACCAGCGGATCAATACCGGGGAAGGCGCGCGAGTTCCATGTCCACAGATTGAAGTCGAGCATTGTATTGACTTTGGGTACGGCGCTGCCGGGCTCGATGTCGTAGGCGTTGAGTAAAAAACAGAAGTCGCGATCACAGTCTTGATAGCCGGGCAGCGCCTTCGGGTTTTTGGGGTGGGTGATCCATAGTCCCATCATGCCCATCGCCATTTGTGTCATTTCGTCGGCGTGCGGGTGGTACATGAACGTGCCCGGGCGGCGCGCCTCGAATTCATAGACGTAAGTTTTGCCGGGGTCAATCTGCGGCTGGGTCAAGCCACCAACACCATCCATGCCGTTCGGCAGGCGCTGGCCGTGCCAATGGATGGTGGTGTGCTCTGGTAATTTGTTGGTGACAAACAAGCGCACCTTGTCGCCTTCCACCATTTCAATAGTTGGCCCGGGTGATTGGCCGTTATAACCCCACAGGCGTGCTTTCATGCCAGGTGCAATTTCACGGATCACCGGCTCGGCAACCAGGTGAAATTCCTTCCAGCCGTTCTTCATGCGGAATGGCAGGGTCCAGCCATTCAACGTCACCACGGGGTTGTACGGGCGTCCGGCACTTGGAAATAGTGGCGGTGCCATATTCGCGCTTACTTGTTGAGCGGCTTCCGGCACCGCACCCATTGCGGCTTTGCTGACAACGGCAGCACTTGCGAGTACCCCGGCGCCAGATAAAAACTGTCTTCGATTGGTCATTTGTTTTCTTTCGGAAAATGTTGTCTGTGCGGTCGATCAGTGACCGGCACCGGCATCGTTCATCGGCGTGGCCGCGCCTGACATCATGCTCATCCCCATTGGCTTGCCAAGCATGGCGGCCTGCAGGGCGGCGTCGGCCAGCCAGAAATCACGCTCGGCATCAATTGCCTGAATGACGCTGCTGATCTGCGCGCGGGTATCTGCAAGCAAATCAAAAACACCCAGCAGCATGCCGTTGTACTTCAGCAGCACTTCCTCGGCAATTGCCTTTCGAAGCGGCACGATTTCGTTGCGATGGTGCAGTGATAAATCGTAAGCCGTTCGCCAGGCGGCGTACTGCTCGCGTATGCCCGATTCGGCATCGATGCCGGTTTGAATGACCCGTTGCGTCGCCGCCATGTATTGTGCGTGGGCTTCACCACGGGTGGCGTCACCCCAGTCGAATAGCGGGATGGCGAGCTCCAATTCATAGCCGCGTTGGGGCGGTTTGCCGGTTTCGCTGTTACGCACGCCGGCAAGATGAAAGGCGTTTACATAACTGGTGGCCTTGGTATAGCCGTATTTGGACGCCAGCATGCCAAGCTCGGTCGCCGCCATTTGCACATCGAGTCGTTGGCTGATGGCACGTTGTGCGACGACACCTTCCAGTTTTGGCTGCGCTGGCAGATCGGGCAAACGCGCGGGTAACTTCAGCTTTTCTGCCAGCACCGAATCGAGGCCGAGTGTCCGGATCAGCGCCTCGCGGCTGGCCACTGCGGATTGTTTTGCTTTTGCCAGCTGGGTAACGGCGTCGGCATAAAACACCTGCTGACGGGCACGCTGCAATTTGCTGAAATTGCCCACTTGATACATGCGTTTGGCGAGCTCCGCGCTTGCCTCGGCGGCTTCCATCACCTGTTCTGAATAGACGAGTGACTGTTGCGTGGCAACGGCATTCACCCAGGCGCGGCGGGTGTTGGTGGCGGTTTCCACCACGCTTGCCGCACCGCGTAGTCGCGCTTGTGTCTGCAGGGATGCTGCGGTCTCGCGGCGCGACGGCAGGTAGATCAGTTCAAGCAGCGATACCGACAACATGCGGCCGATATCAAGATCAACGCCGCCAGACTCGCGCCGAACCAACCGTTCAAAGGTAAAAATCGGATTGGATAGTCGCGCCGATTGGGTGGCGGCTGCAGATGCGGCGGCGGTATCGGCCATCATCACTTGAAAGGCTGGGCTGAGCGCAAGCGCCAATCGCACCGCATCGTCCGCGGCAAGCGGTTGTTCGAGTAGTCGATCTGCCAGTTCGCGCGCTGCCGCACGATCCCGGCTATTTTTATGCCACGTCGCCGCGGCACCAATATTTTGTTTGGCGTAGTGGTCGATAAAGGCACCGTTTTGTTCGATGGCGGTTGCGGCGCATCCGCTGATGCCGATCGCCAACATCGACAAAATTATTGCGCGTGGTTGTTTCATTTCGCGGCTCCCGGGGTCGTCAGCGGAACTTGTTTAACCGGCTGCGCTTGTGTTGCAGCGGCGGCCGCTTCGCGTGCATAGGCGCGCCAACCGCCAATTTGTTGAACGGTTTGGTTTGCGCTGCGCCAATCTAGCAGCGGGGTATCGGTATTAAATCGCTGGTAGCGGTCAAAAATCGACGGCTGCAGGGGGGCGGGTGCTGGTGTGACGATTGCCGGCGTTGGTGCTGCAGCGGCAGCTGGCACAGCAACGGTGGCGGCTCGATGGTCGTGATGAGCGGCCGACTGAGCGTTACTTGCTGACGCAACAGTGAACGACATCGCCAACAGGCCGAGCGTGGCTATTCGGCATCGGGCGACAAAAGGAAATCGGGCAAAGTACATGATGTTCTCCAACAATGGTGAAAAAATCACCGGGAGAAAACATCAGTCCGCGCGGCATGACGCCGCTGAAATCGACTGTTATCGGGGTCCCGGCGGCTTAAGCGCGGGAGCGCGACGGCGGTCGCTGCGGCAATTCGGCAATAAAACTGGTGAAGGAGACGCTGTCAATCGACTTCGGCGAGTCGTGACGCGTGTTCAGTGGCATGGTAGGCACGGTTGGCGGCACAATTGCGCCGGCGAGGTGGCAAAGCACACAATGCGAGCAGGGCTTGCCATCGACATTGGGGCCGGATGAATCTGAAGCGTGGCATGGCATGGATGTCGCGACAGAATCTTTTGCAGCCTCAAGCGAAATCGACGGGGCAGATGCAACTGCCAATCCTGGTAGGTCCGCAAACGAGGCAATCGGCATGGTCGACGCAATCCCGCCGGCCACCGGCAACCAGACGATCATCCACGCCACCATACACTTGATAAAAAATTGCTTTTGCATGCGTCTAGGATAACAGAACGAACGATTGGTTCAAACAGCAAGTACTAGACGATGAAGCGGGCGACCCACGGCAGTGTTATGGCGCCCAGCAGCGCATGCAAGCCCATGCCGAGGCTCGCGTAGGCGCCGGCGCGGGGATCGACCGAATATGCACGCGCAGTGCCGATGCCGTGTGCCGCCACGCCCACGGAAAAGCCGCGCTGTGACCAGTCGCGAATGCCGAGCAGATTCAGCAATGGCGTGGCAACCAATGCGCCAACGATGCCGGTGGTGACCGCAAATACCGCGGCGAGGGTCGGCGAACCGCCGATTTGCGCCGCGATACCCATCGCAATCGGGGCGGTGACGGATTTTGGTAGCAATGAGGCAACCATGATTTCTGGTGCGTCGAACAGGCGGGCAATACCAACTGCGACAAGCACAGACACCGTTGCGCCCGCCAGCATGGCGACCAGCAGCGGAATCGCGCGCTCGGCCAGCTCCTTCCACAGCCGGGCCAATGGAATGGCCAGTGCGACGGTGGCGGTACCAAGCAGAAAATGGACAAATTGTGCACCTTTGAAATAGGACTCGTAACTGGTACCGGTCAACATCAGTACGGTGATGATTATTGCCACCGCAATTAACACTGGATTGGCCAGCGGGTGTTTTTGTGATCGCTGGTAAAGACCATCGGCGACAACATAGGCGACCAGTGTCAATGTCAGACCAAACAGCGGCGTGGCCGACAAGTACACCCAGACTTCGGCAAGCGTGTCGAGGCCAACCGGCAGGTTTGGCTGGCCTTTCATATTTTGTCCGCCGCCGCCGGCCGCGACAACATTCTGAGTACCAATGCGGTGGTGGCAATTGCCCCAATGGTGCTCAACAAGATCGCCAACATCCAGGCGAGACTCGATTGCGCCAGCGCACCGGCGTACAACATCACCCCAACTGCAGCCGGGATAAAAAAGATGGAAAGATGGGCAAGCAGTCCGTCGGCGGCAGTCGAGATTGATTCGCCAATCGACTTGCGGAAAACGAGGAAGGTAAACAGCAGTACCATGCCTGCCACCGGTCCAGGCACCGCCCCGCGCAGCAAGCCTGAAAGCACTTCCCCGAGCGATTGGAAAACAAGCAGGATGGCAAGACCACGGATCATGTCATGAGCATGCCTGCGCATGGATTGAAATGCAAGGCAAAATAGCAGGCTGAATCCCGGCTCATCCCCCTCCACTTGTGACGACTGCCCAAAAATGAAAAAAAAGCTCATTACCGTTGACGATCTTTGGAAAATTGCCCGCCCCGGCGGCCTTTCGCTGGCACCCGATGGCAGTCAGGCCGTCTGCAGTCTGAGCAAATACGATATGGACGACAACAAGAGTGCCACGTCGCTCTGGCTACTTTCGACCTTTGGTGGCGAGCCGCGACAATTGACCAGCTGCGGGGAAAAGGATGGTCAGGCTGCCTGGTCGCCTGATGGCAAATCGATCGCCTTTGTCGCAAAACGCAAAGACGACGATGAGCCGCAGCTCTATTTGATTGCGCCGGATGGCGGCGAGGCAGCGCGTATCACGACGCTTAGTACTGGTATCACCGGCATCAAGTGGTTCGCCGACAGCAAACGCATCGCCTGTATCTCCTGGGTTTGGCCTGAGCTCAAAACAGACAAAGAGCAGGCAAGGCGGTTGAAGGAAAATAAGGATAACAAAGTCAAGGCGCACGTGGTCGAACACAGTGCATTTCGCCATTGGGACCACTGGTTGTCGGACGGGCGCGTGCCGCGCATTCATGTGATTGATATCACCAGCGGCAAGGTCCGCGATTTGTTTTCCGGTAGCCGCTACGAGTTGCCGGTGTTTGACACCGATCAGCATGACTTTGATATCGCGCCGGACGACAAACACATTGTCTTTAACTTCAATCCGAACAACGACCGCCGCGGCGATCAAGCCTACGACCTGGTCGAAATGGAGGTGAAGTCAGGCAAAGCCAAAACGCTCATCAAAGGCGGTAAATTCACCCACCACCACCCGCGTTACAGTCCCGATGGCAAAACCATCGCTTTGTTTGTCAATAGCATTGCGCGCTCGATGGATGACGACAACAAGCTTGCGTTGTTTGACCGAAAGAGTGGCAAGCTGGTGATCAAGACTGGCTGGGATCGCAACCCGAGCCATCCAATCAAATGGGCGGGTGACGGGAAATCAGTCTGTTTCACCGCGGACAATCATTCGCGCGTCTCGCTTTGGCAGTGGCCGCTTGATGCAAAACAACCAAACGTTTCCGCGCAAGGCGGTACCGTGTCTGATTTTGACCTGCAAAGCGGGGTATCGGTGTTTGTCCGCAACAACATGTCGACGCCGCCGCGCGTATTTGCCAGCATTGCTGGCGATGAAAAACCCATCGAATCATTTAATGAAAAATTGATGGCGCAGTTCAAGCTGGGTGATGTGCGTGAATTCACGGTGCAGGGCTGGAACAACGAGTCGGTGCAAATGTGGGCGGTCTATCCGCCAAATTTTGATCCAAAGAAAAAATGGCCGCTGCTACATTCGATACACGGTGGTCCCCATTCCAACTGGGGTGACAATTTTCACTTCCGCTGGAATAACCATGTGTTTGCCGCGGCCGGCTATGTGGTGGTGTGTGTGAATTACCACGGCTCGCTCGGTTGGGGAAACAAATTTCTTGAATCAAACAACGGCACATTCGGCACCAAAGAACACGCCGATGTCGAAGCCGGCACCGACTTCATGCTCAGACAGGGCTATATTGATAAAAACCGTCTGGCCGCCAGCGGTGGCAGCTACGGCGGCAAAATGGTGACATGGATGAACGGCCGCAACGGTAAACAAAAGGGCGGTGATCGCTACAAGGCGTACGTCTGTCACGCAGGCTGCTTTGATTGGCGCGCGATGTACGGCGGTGACGCGGGATATTGGTTTAACTACTCGCTCAAGACCACCTATTGGGACGACCCTATCAAGTTTGCCGCCCAAAACCCGATAACAGAGATCAAGCACGCAAAAACGCCAACACTCGTCCTGCATGGTGCGCTGGATTATCGTGTGCCCGACCAGCAAGGGTTGGCATACTATTCCACACTGAAAACGCTAGGTGTGCCGGCGCGGCTGGTTTTTTTCCCGGACGAGAACCATTGGATACTAAAGCCGCAAAATTCGCGGTTGTGGTTCAAGGAGTATTTTGCGTGGCTGAAAAAATATGTGGGGGCGGGAGCAGGACGCCGCTGATCCGGCACGTTATTGATGTTTAAGTCTAGTCTGTTGGGACCAGTTTGATGCTTGAGCAATTGTCCATCAAAGCCCGCGTTACCGTTTCCGCGACCGCAATATTGGTCGTGGTTGTGCTGACGCTCGCCATTTTTTCCGGACGCCTGTTGCGCGCGGATACCGAGCGATTGATTGGCGAACAACAGTTGTCGATGATCAAGTTGATTGCCGCGCAGGTTGATGAGCGGGTCGAAGACCGATTTCGCGCGTTAACGACAATCGCATCCGGTATATCCGGTGAATTGTTATCAGACCCTCAAAAGGTACAGGCATGGCTTGAAAAGCGCGAAGTCGTGACACGCCTGTTTAATCGCGGCGGCTTTGTTATTGATCATAGTGGTTTTGCCATTGCCTCCGTTCCAAAGGAGCTTGACCGTGTTGGCAAACGTTACGGTGAAGGCGATGCCTTTGAGCGGATCATGGCGGGTGCAAAGTCGGCGGTGTTAAGGCCGATGATCGTGCAATCTTCCGGGACACCGGTGTTTGCGATGGCGGTTCCGATCAAGTCGGCTGCTGGCGAAATAATCGGAATACTGTATGGCGTAACGGCTTTGGGCCGGCCCAATTTTCTAGATGTGGTCGCCTCCAATCGTGTTGGGACGACTGGTGGCTTCGTCGTGATTGATAAGACGTCGCGTCGGATTCTCAGCGCCACTGACAAGTCGAGGGTGATGGAAGAGCTGCCCAAGTTAGGCGTAAGCCAAGCAATCGACGCCTTCGTTGCGAAAGATGAACAGTCCGTTGTATTGGTCAATGCAAAAGGCGTTGAAGTACTTTCATCGATCAAGTCGATCCCATCGGCCGGATGGCAACTTGTCGCATCGCTGCCTACCGCAGAACTTGACGAGCCAATCCTGAAAACAAGACAGCGGCTGGTCCTGACGTCATTGTTGCTTACCATGATTGCAGGGGCATTGACCTGGTGGACGATTCGACGTGAATTGTCACCCGTGCAGGAAGCCGCAACGCGCCTAGGTGCGGCGACTGATGGTGGCGCTCAAGCGTTGGTGGTTGAGCGCCCGGACGAAGTCGGCGAACTGTTTGTTGCCTTTAACCGACAACTTGCCGCGCTAAGGTCGCGCGAGGATGCGCTTGCCAAAACCAGCCGTCTTGCCCGCATCGGCGGTTGGGAAATTGACCTAGCAACAGGTACGCGTATTTGGTCGGACGAAACACTGCGGATTTTGGAGATCGACCCGCCCGTGTCGTCCGCTTCCGCTGAAGAGGTGATGCGCTACTACCCGCCCGAAGCGGCCGCGCAGATCGCGCAAGCTAGTCGCCGTGCAATGGAGCAAGGAGCAGGTTGGGATTTGGAAATACCGATGATCACCGCCAATGGCCGGCCTATTTGGGTTCAAAATCAGGGCGTTGCCGAGCAAGTTGACGGTGTAACCGTCAGACTGGTGGGAACGTTGCATGACATCACGACACGCAAAGAAGTCGAGAGGCAACTTGTCGCACAACGTGATTTCGACAACCAGATTATCGCCTCGATGGGGCAGGGCCTGAGTGTGACCGACACCAACGGCATTTTTCGGTTGGTTAACCCGGCGCTCGCCAAACTGCTCGGCTGTTCGGTAGACGAGCTGATCGGCAAATCGGCAGATCATTTTGTGTATCCTGAAGACAGAAAACTGCACGATGATCAGCGTCTGGACAGACGTGCGGGTAACACCTCTCAATACAGCACGAGGATCGTTCGGACTAATGGGGAAGTCACACGCGTTTTGCTGAGTGGAACACCCCGGTACATCAATGGCGAGTACGTCGGCGCAATTACGATCGTCACAGATTTGACCGAAAGTGAACGGCTGCAGGCAGCGCTGCAGGAACAGCGCGATTTTGCCGAAAACATCCTCAGCAACATCGGGCAGGGTGTCGGCGTGAGCGACGCCGAAGGACGATTTGAGTTTATCAACCCGGCATACGGAAAATTATTGGGCTGGGCGCCGCACGAATTTATCGGCAAAACCGTTGGTGATATCACGCCCGCAGAAGAGGCTGAATTGGTCAATTCACAGCGCGAATTACGACGCGCGGGCGTGACAAGCACCTACTTGACGAGGCTGGTCCGCCGCGACGGTAGTGTGGTATCAGTCTCGGTCACGGCATCGCCACGATCGATCGATGGTCAATTCAAGGGTACGATTGCGGTCGTAACAGATTTGACCGAACAACGCGAAGCGGAACGCGCGCTTGTTGAAAGTGATTTGCGTTTCAGGTCGTTGATGGAGGACGTATCAA
The DNA here is from genome assembly GCA_031368465.1 of Burkholderiales bacterium. GTDB lineage: Bacteria > Pseudomonadota > Gammaproteobacteria > Burkholderiales > Usitatibacteraceae > UKL13-2. The sequence goes on along the minus strand of JANMNT010000375.1, from coordinate 843 downwards.
GTATTGCCGTACAAGGGTACGACACCAATGGAATTGTTACGTTTTGGAATCGCGCAAGTGAAGTGTTGTATGGCTATACGGCTAATGAAGCGCTGGGGAAAAAGTTAATGGATCTCGTTACGCCGCCAGAATTCCATGCCGCGTTTGATACCGACATGGAAAAGGTTCGGACAACCGGTGTTGCGCTTCCGGCCGGAGAATTGGTTGTACAACGCAAGGACGGCTCATTGCTTTCGATATATTCATCACATGCACTAACCAAGCGTGGTGGTCGCGTACATGAACTGTTTTGCCTTGATATCGACTTGACCGAGCAAAAGCGCGCAGAGGCAATGCGCGAAGCTCTTGAAGAGCGCTTTCGTCAATCACAAAAGATGGAGGCCATTGGCACGCTGGCCGGCGGCATCGCGCACGACTTCAACAATATCCTGGCGGCGATTCTCGGCAATGTCGAACTCGCACAACAGGTTGCGACTTTGGACCCGGACGTCAAGGTGAGTCTTGTCGAGATTCGCAAAGCGGGGACACGGGCGCGTGATCTGGTCGGACAGATTCTGTCATTCAGCAGGCGGCAGGCAACGACCTTCAGAAGTCTCGATCTCGTTGAAATCGTTAATGAGTCGGCGCGGCTTTTACGCACCACATTGCCGGGCAACATCACGTTACTTGTCCGGTGTGCCTCTCAGGTGCCCCCTGTCATTGGCGACAACACACAATTGCAACAAGTTCTGATGAATCTGGCAACCAACGCCATGCAAGCCATCGGCGCAACAAAAGGCGAGATCTCGATCGGTCTCGATATGGTTGTACAAACCGACGATTTGCTGCGCGGGGAACCAAGGC